>JAZQAQ010000178.1:0-14357 GCA_045545255.1 Eubacteriales bacterium
CCCGCTGCATCGATCACCAGCATACCGCCGCTGATCTCAATCCGTGCATTCGGATCGGCGGCGAAGTGATTCCTGCCCGGGCGGGTGCCCAGAGCGGAGCCGTCACTGCCGCCTGCGGCGTTGAGCCCGTCATCAACCGCCATCAGCTTAATGTCACCGCCTTGCACATCAATATGCAATGCCTCAAGCCCCTCGTAACTTTCGGAAATATCAATCTTCCCCGCCGTAACAGTCAAAGTTTCTTCTGCGTGGATCGCATCATCGCCTGACGCAATGGAAAACGCGCCGCCTTTGATGGTCAAAGAAGCATCGGAATGGATAGAATCGTCGGCAGAATTAACCGTTATATTACCACCGGAGATCACTATACCGGTTGCCGCCTTCAAACCCTTCATACTGGTACCGGATTCTTCGGTCGTTGTACTCTGGGTGCTACCAAAATTCATATGTCCCGGTTTTCCGCCGCCCATAAATCCGCCAAAAGAACCCGAGGATTCTTTTGTACCGTTCTCGCTGCCGCCGCCAACCAAGAGATCAATCGTTCCGCCCGCAATCTCCAGATAAGCACCGGCTGCAACACCATCCCCTTCTGCCTCACCTTTGATCGTACCGCTTGAAATATGAATGAAGCCCTTGGATGGGTCCTCACTGTTTTCGCAGTGGATCGCATCCTTTCCTGCATCAATTTTCAAATCAGCGTTGGCAATTCTCACACTGTCGTTGGCATCCAATCCGTGGGAAGCGGTGTTTACTGCGTAGCTTCCGCCGGTGATCACCAAATCGTCCTTACACACAATCCCGTGACCCGACGGTGAGGTGACGGTCAAAGTGCCGCTTCCGTTTAGAGTCAGGTCTTGCTTTGAAAATAAAGCACCATCAATATTGCTCTCATCAATAGCCGTGAAACTTCCCCCGTTTGCAAGAGAATTGCTTTTTCCCTCTGCAAGGGTTAAAAAAACCTTATCGGCCTCTTTGATATAGAGTGCCGCAGACGTTTTAGCGGTGATTTCCGCTCCGTCGAAAACAAGCTGTGGTTTAGCGGTATCAGGTGCGTCTACAATGATCATTCCGTCGGTGAGATTTCCGGAAATGATATACGTCGCTTCTTCTTTAATGGTCACCTTGCTCCCATTGATCTGAACACTCTCGGAGCTTGCGGTTACAGAAGTGCCATTCAACTGAATCGTCACCGCCTTACTCCCGTCGTACTCGACTGCACTGTCTCGCTCGGTAAACATCTCTGTATCCATAGGGGAACGGTCTGTTTCCGAAGAATCTTCGGTTTCCGCCTTTTCTTCACCCTCTTGCGAAATTGTCGCATCATCCGCCGGCGTCCCGTCACTAAAGTTCATATCGTCGGGCCGATCCTCAAGTCTGCATCCCGAAAACAAGCCGAGCACCAGCACCAAAATCAAAAGAATTGATACGCTCTTTTTCATCAAAATCCTCCGTTATAACTCCGATCCAACCGTTTCCTGCTTGGATACGGAAATTTCAAGATTGCCGTTTCTGCAGCGAATTTTATCGATCATCTCTTTTTCGCGGGCAACCTCCGAAAGCTCCACGTTATATGTAAGCTTGAACATACTGCCCATATTGGTCGTCTTAACCCGAACAAGATCGTATCCGCGGGTGTACTCGGCGAAAATATCCTCAAAAATATTGGTATAGTTCAGATCTTCAGGAATGGTAATGGTGAGGGTTTTAAAAGTTTCCGAATTCTTTTTTACACCAAGGTTTAAGCAATTATACACAACGAACATTACGCACATCACCAGTGTAAACAGCACCGCAAAGCCAAGGTATCCCATACCGGTAATCAAACCTGTACCCATAGCCAAAAACAGCATACAGATTTCCTTTGCCGTCCCGGGAACGGAACGAAATCGCACAAGGCTGAATGCACCCGCCACCGCAACACCCGTACCCACATTGCCGTTCACAAGCATAATGACCACACAAACCACCGCAGGCAAAAGTGCCAATGTGATAACAAAGCTCTTGGTATAGCGGGTACGGTACATATAAGCAAACGCCATCAAAAGCCCCAAAGCAAGAGAAAAGCCAAGACAGAGCATAAAGTCCGTCACACTGATCACATTGATCAGATCCGAATCAAAAAGTCCCTTAAACAAATTTTTAAGCATTCTTTGCCACCTCCAAGTGTAATTGAGGAAAGATCAGCGTTTTATACGCCGCTCCGTATTTCGAAAACGGAGTTTTATAGATTTTTTCTTTTGATAGGATTTTGGTCATCCAAAGTGGAATCCCTCCGCTGCACTTAATTTCCATTAAGCTCAATCCCTGCGGTAGAATTGCCGTGCCGTACGCCTCGGAGCACAACGATAAATCCACCTGCCTGCAAAGGACATTATCGTCAAAGGTTACGCGAAAATCACTTTTGTCCTTTGCATAGTACGCCTCCCGCTCATAAGAGAGAAAAACAGTCGGATGCAGCGTACCGTAAAGCGCCATAAAATAATCGATCTCATTGGAGATCTGCGTCCGCTTATCGCAGTGCTTTTCTCCGGACAGCCACGCCATAGCCTCCTCATTCGGCAACGAAATTCTGCGCTTATAAACAACCGATTTATATTTCTTTTTCAATTCCACAAACACTGTACTGTTATTATCGGCCCGACTATAGCTTCGTATCCGCAGTTTCTCTTTATAGGTCGGTTTTTCAATAGAACGGCGGATCAGCAGATAGGTATCTGTATCGTAATACAGGTTACGAATGGTGGTCCTGCCGTATTGATCCGGTGTCATATGATTTTCCATCGCCTTGAGTACGGATTCCTTTTGCGCTTTTGTAAGCAAATATTTCAATTCGTACCGCTTGAATACGGTTTGAAACGCCATAAAAATCCTCCTGTACTTTGATGAGATCATTGTACAGGAGGAAGATTGAAGTTTTATTGAAATTAAAGCTTTTTACTATTCTCGCAGCGAGGGAGATTTACAAGAAACTCTACCAGTCCGTTATAACAACGAACCTCAATCTGACCGCGGTGTGCATTTACGATAGCCTTTGCAATCGCCAGTCCCAAACCGTAATGCTTATCCTCCCCGCTGCGGGCAGGATCCAATCGGTAAAAGCGTTCGAAGATTTGCGCCCTTTGCGCCTGAGAAATTTCGTCACCCTCATTAATCACGGAAAGCGTCGCAACGCCGTGATCCTTTTTCAAGGTCAAGCGCACCTCACCGTCTGCTTTACTATGACATATTGCATTATCCAGAAGAATGGAAACAAGCTGCTTTATTTGCGCGCCGTTTCCTTCTGCAATAATATTATCTGAAATATCGCAATTGAGCGTTACTCCCTTTTCAAAAGCCACGCTTTCAAAGGGAAGTGCTTCGCCTGCCACAAGGCGGCTCAAATCTAACTCTTCCATTTTAGGCGTAATGCTTTCGGTACCGGCAAGCTCCAGCAGCTGCCCTACCAGCAGCCCCATCCGCTCGTTTTCATACCGAATATTTGCAAGCCATTGGTTTTCACCGATCTCTCTGGAGAGAAGCTCTGCATTGGCAATCACCACCGAAACAGGCGTCTTCAGTTCGTGCCCCGCATCGGAAATAAACTGCTTTTGCTTTTGATAACTTTCTTCCAAGGGCTTCACGATCTTTCTGGCAAGAAACAACGAAAGAAAGAAGAACAATACCAAAGCAACTCCGCCAAAGATCAAAGTATACCGAAACAATGTCATAGCACTTTCATTGACAACTGTATTATCCATAAAAGTAACCAGAGTATACCCGCCCTTATCCGTTTTAAGAAAGGTCAGATTATCTTCTTTGCCGGTGCCTTTCCCCTTTTTTATAATATTCTTTGCCATCTGTTCCAGCTCTTCATTGGTATGGACTGTCGGTGGCTCGTTTCTGATCTCAATCAAATCTCCCTCATAGGAAACTGCAACGGTATAAAACGTCGAAAGCTGAAACTGAGGTGATTCCGGATCAAACCCGGGTTTGAAGCCGTGACCATCGCCACGCTGCGGTTTTTTGGGTGGGATTTCTTGCTCGGAGGATTGAGGGAGGCTATACATTTCCGCGTACAAATGCAGCATCTGTTCGTTTTGTTTTTGCATTTCAAAATAGCTGGATGCATAGATGACACCCAATGTGCCGACCCACAAAAGCACAAGGATAGACATAATGGCAGCGACGATCTTTCTTCTTGATTTCTTAAACATCGTCACACCTCAATTCATATCCGACCCCTCTTACCGCTTTGATCTCGGTTTTTGCACCCACAAAAGCAAGCTTCTTGCGGGTGAAGGTCATATATACTTCCACATTATTATATTCTGCATCGCTTTCAAATCCCCAAATCTTCACCGCAAGCTGCTCGCGAGTAAGGATCTGACCGCTATTGGCGATCATATATTCCAGAATACGATACTCCTTTTCGCTGAGCCGCACGCTCTGCCCATTCGAAGTGCAGGAAAGGGCAAGGGTTCCGATATCAAGGGAAATATCACCATAGGATAATACACCATCGGCAGCACCGAGTGCCCTTCTTCCCAATGCACGAAGGCGAGCAAGCAATTCCTTTGTCATAAAGGGTTTGGTCAGGTAATCGTCTGCGCCGCTGTCCAGACCGTTCACCTTATCGTCCAGATCCGCTTTTGCGGTGAGCATCAAGATCGGTGTTACAATCCCTTTGCTGCGGACGCGCTTGGCAATCTCATAGCCATTCATTCCGGGCAGCATTACATCAAGGATCACCAAATCATAGATATTGCTTTCAATGGCAGCCAGCCCGTCCAATCCATCGGCGCAGTGATCCACCTCATATTTTTCAAGGCGCAAAATCTCGCATAATGCCTGCGCCATTCTTTTTTCATCCTCAACCAGCAAAAGTCGCATCATACCACCCACCCTTATACCATCGTTTTCGGTTGCCTGCTTGCAGGCGAGAAATCCGGACATCGTATCATATCCACAATAGCAGTAATCGACATTATCACAGATACATTATATCATAAAAGATTGAAAAAGTATTGAAAAATGAATATATTCCAAGGTATACTTTCGGGTCAATACGGTCGTATATCGGCTTTTTAAACTTTACAATCATTTGTTTTTGTAGTATAATTCCGGCATAATAAACCCCGCACGGTAAAGGAGATACGAAAAATGCTCAAAATCTTATTCGTCTGTCACGGCAATATCTGCCGCTCCCCTATGGCAGAATTTGTATTAAAGGATATGGCGGCCAAGCGTGGGCTCGACTGGGAGATCGCCTCCGCTGCCACCAGCTGCGAGGAGCTGGGCAACGATGTCCACCCCGGCACAAAAGCAAAGCTTCGGGAGGTCGGCATTCCCTTTGAGCGTCGTCAAGCGCGCCGCATCACCCCGCAGGACTACGAGTATTATGACCTTCTGATCGGTATGGACGGTCGAAACAGCATTAATATGCGGCGTTTCTACGGCAGTGATCCCAAAAACAAGCTTTGTCTGCTGCTGGATTTTTCTGACCGCCCGCGGGACATTGCAGACCCTTGGTATACCGGAAACTTCGATGATACTTACGCCGATATCAAAGAAGGCTGCGCTTGCTTGATAGAAAAACTCACCAAATAAAAAAGCCCTTGGATATTCATTTCAAAGAACGGATATCCAAGGGTATTTTTATTCTTTTATAATGGGATAAAGTTGAACGGTATTACCGCCATCCACCACCAGTTCTGCGCCGGTGGTATTGCGGGCGTGGGCAGCGAAGTACCACACCGCATCTGCCACGTCCTCTCCCACAGCCACATCACCCAGCGGGGTAAAGCGAGAAGGAACGTTCTTATAGAACTCCGGATTCTTCTCCCAGCGATCGGTTTTGATCATTCCGGGAAGAACCGCATTGACCCGAATATTATATTTTCCGAGATCCAAAGCCAGTGCACGCATCATACCGAGCTGACCGCCCTTTGATGCAGAATAGGCAATCCGATTGGGAATGGCGCGATAAGCGGTATTGGAATTAAGAAAGATAATATTCCCGCCGCCTTGAGGGATCATCCGCTTGGCAGCGTGCTCCGAAAGGCAATAATTCCAAGTCATATTGGTATTGATGACCCGCATAAAGTCGGTGAGCGGATTCTCAAAGATCTCAATCCCCAGTCCTTGATCCGCCGCATTCAGCACCAAAGTTTCGATAAAGATTCCTTTTTTATCCAGCTCGGCAAACAACGCCTCAACCGCCGCCTCATCCACCGTCTGCGGATCAAGCAGAGAGTCAATGGCATAGCCAAGGACCTTTCCTTCAGGGTATTTCTCCCGATATGCTTTTTCGGCAACCTGAACCTTTTCCGTCGATCTGCCGGTAAACACAACGCCCCAGCCCTCGGCAAGAAACCTTTCCACAATCGCCACGCCCGTATTAATACAGGCTCCGGTCACAAGTGCATATTTCATATTATTCTCCTCTGTTAAACTCCATATATTCGGAATTCTCCGGACCGGTATCGTTATTCTCCACGATCAGTACCTTGGCATCCTCACTGACATAGATCGCGTGCCAAGCACCTGCCTTTACATTATAAAGCTTATTCTTTACCATCGGGCATTCCCCGTCCTCCGCGATCAAGGTTGCCTCGCCCTCAAGAAGTACAAAAACTTCGTCTGTCAGGAGATGGCGTTCCAATTTTTCGATATTTTTCTTATTATATCGATCAGCATAATTGATGATGGCAACCCGCCAGCCTTGGTAGCGGATCACCTTGGCAAAGCCTTCGCCTGTATAATCAAAAAGTTCAATTCCTTTTACCATTTTTATGTACCTTCCTTAAAAATAAAATTCTGTTTTGGCAGGGCGGATATCGGTCAGCGCACCGGTATAATGACGAAGAGTATGAGGCTGATAGGGATGCTTCAGGCATTCCTCTTCATTGATCTCAATGCCGAGACCCGGTTTATCGGGGATGGTGATATACCCGTCCTTATACTCCAGCTCCTCATTTACGACATCCTTCCGCCATTCCACATCTGAATACATAATCTCCAGAATCTCAAAGTTCGGGCAGGTGGCCGCCAACTGCAGGGTTGCAGCGTTGGCAACAGGACCCGAAGGATTATGGGGTGCAAAGGGAATATAGCGGCACTCCGCCTCGGCGGCAATCTTTTTCAGTTCCATAATACCGCCGGCGTGGGAGATATCCGGCTGGATATAGTCCGCCGCCATTTTATCAAACATATTTTTATAGTCCCAGCGGGTATAGAGCCGCTCTCCCGCGGAGATCGCCACCGGTGATTTATCCCGCACCGCCTTCAAAGCATCCAGATTATCAGGCGGAACCGGCTCCTCAAAGAACATCGGCTTGAATTGCTCCAGCTCTTGAGCGATCTTAATGGCGGTAGGAATATTAAATCTGCCGTGGCCCTCGATCAGAAGATCTACCTCATCCCCCACTGCTTCCCGCACCGCCGACACACAGCGCAGTGCTTTATTCAGGTCGGCGTTGGAAATATTGAGATAGCTCTTACCAAAAGGATCCCACTTCATCGCAGTAACACCGCGTTGCACGGCGATTCGTGCTTTTTCGGCAAACTCCTCCGGCTCCTTTGCGCCGGCAAACCAGCCATTCACATAGATCCGAACCTTATCGTTGACCTTGCCGCCCAAAAGCTGATAGACGGGGACGCCCAGACTCTTGCCCAGAATATCCCAAAGTGCCATTTCCACCGCAGATAGCGCAGACATCAGCACCGCACCGCCCCGCCAATAGGCGTCCCGATAAATATCGTGCCAATGCTTTTCGATATTACGGGGGTCTTTGCCGACCAAATATTCTTTAATATGCTCCACTGCACCGATCAAGGCTTTTTCCTTATACTCCAGCGTTGCTTCGCCCACACCGTCGATCCCCTCGTCGGTATAGACCTTCACAAATACCCAATTGGTGCGAAAGCAATCCACAGCAAAGGTTTTTATATCCGTTACTTTCATTTTTTATACCTCTATTTTCTGATAAAATGCGGGAACGACTTTCTTTTCATATTTGAACTGATTCGTATCAAGCTCATCAAACAACCCGCAATGGATCGGCACGGCAACTTGCGGCGCAATCCGCTCGCAAAATCGCTTGGCATCGGTCATATTCATATTGTTGCCGACGCCGTTAACGGGCAGAAACACCGCATAGATATCCTTTGGAATATCTTGGAAAATTTCTTCATTATAAAGAGTATCGCCGGTCACATAATACTTTTTCTCTCCGTCGTCCAAAATCAAACCGATGGCGGCAAGATCGCTATGGGTTGCCTTAACAGCGGTAAAGCAGATGCCGCCTTCGCTCCAGCTTGTATGACGATCGAATTGGACATAGTTATTCTGCCCGCCGATCGTCCGCACCTTCTCATAAACCGAGCGGGGTGAAAGGACAGTGATTTTGGTATCTGCGGTCAAAAAATACGGAACTGTCTGCGGATCATAATGATCCAGATGATCGTGGGTAAAGATCATCACATCGGGCTTGATCTCAAAAAGCGTCTCATCCACCGCAACGCGCCGATGACGGTCAGGGTGCAGCTCTCCAACACTATCCGAGAGATAAGGATCGATCATTACCTTGAAGTCATCCTTTTCAAATAGCAAGCCCGCTTGGCCAAGCCAGGTGATTTTCATTGTCGTCTCCCCTTTATTGACATTGTGATATTTTTATTTTATAATATATTTTACTGAATAGATACATTAATCTTACTACTTTTATTAGATTTCTTATTATTTTTGGAGGTATTCCCTTCTATGAACCTGATCCTCCCTGAGATTGCTGCGGTCGGAATCTATAATTCACAGATCGCAGTCAAAGGAAAAAACACCACCAAAAAACGAAAAACCACAATGTTTGAAATTGAGATCCCCATAGAAAACGGCGGGATCTCCTATATCAACAGTGAAGAAATGCCCATCCGCCCCGATACCGTCATCTGCGCAAAACCCGGGCAGATCCGTTATTCTGCTCTGCCCTTAAAATGCTATTATATTCATATCATCATCCGCGACGGCGACCTCTATGACTGCCTGATGGATCTTCCGAATTTCATCAAAACAGATCAAAAAGAGCAGTACTGTACCCTCTTTGAAAAGATCAGCAAATATTCCGAAACAGTATTGGAAAATGACGAGCTAATGCTTCATAGCCTGATTTTGGAGCTACTCTATACTTTGATCAACGACTCCCAAAAGCGCGCGTTTCGTGACCCTATTAAAAACAGCAATTATAAAGCGGTAGAAAAGGCAATGCGATTTATCCGGGAAAACCTCACGGCCACGCTCTCCCTCCAAACCGTTGCAGATCTTGCAGGCTTCAGCCCCATCCACTTTCATAATTGCTTTAAAGCATCCACCGGAAAGACAGTCCACGAGTATGTGGAGGAGCAACGCATCAATAAAGCGGCAAACTTACTGGTCACTACCGACCGCACCCTTACCGAGATCGCTTATGAATGCGGCTTTTCTTCCCAAAGCTATTTCAGCTTTGCTTTCAAGCGAAGGACGGGACAGACCCCGCGTGAATATGCAAAAAAGATCCTCAAAAAATACGAAAACAAGAGGTAGGAAACTACCTCTTGTTTTCACAGCGTGTCAAAAAAACTTCATTTTTATTTTTGACACGCCGGGAGATTGCCTAAAATGTTTCCGAATTCGTCAAACCGGTCTCGTCGGCGTACACAGGTACGGTAGAGAGCGGTTTGGCGGATAGCAGAAAAAATTTCAACCAAATTCCGCATCGCTATGCGGAATTTTTCCTTATAAAAGAACAAATGGAAAGAGTATGACTCCTTCCATTTGAAAATCTTTATGAATTGGTTTCACTTTTTTACTTTCCCATTTTTCTGCGGTCGGGAACTTTTTTGACAGTCTCAGAAAACAAGAGGTAGGAAACTACCTCTTGTTTTCATATTTTAAGGTACGCATTGCGTTTAAAATTGCCAGCACCATCACGCCCACATCAGCAAAAATCGCCAGTCCCATACCTGAAAGTCCGACCGCACTCAGCAGCAATACAAGCCCCTTGACAACCAGAGAAAACACGATGTTTTGCTTGACGATTCGCATCGTTTTGCGAGATATACAAATAGCCTCGGCAATTTTAGAAAGCTGATCGTCCATCAGGACGATATCCGCCGCCTCAATCGCCGCATCGCTCCCCAAAGCACCCATAGCAATACCGATATCTGCGCGGCTCAAGACGGGCGCATCGTTGACGCCGTCCCCAACAAATGCAAGGACACCGTCATTCTCTGCAAGCAGCTGCTCGACCTTTTTGACCTTTTGATCCGGCAGAAGTTGAGCATAAACCAAATCAATACCAAGCGCCTTTCCTACCGCTTGACCCACAGACTCCAGATCACCGGTCAGCATAACTGTTTTTTCAATTCCCGCCGACTTTAAGTGTTGAATATCTTCGACAGCGTTTTCCTTGACACAGTCTGCGATCACGATATATCCTGCATAACGACCGTCAACGGCAATATAAATAATCGTCCCCGTCTCAAAGCAATCGGGGGCGACTGCGCCCACCGCTTTCATCAGCTTAATATTTCCTGCCGCCACCTGCAGTCCGTCCACCGTACCGCAAACGCCTTTTCCGGAAAGCTCCTGCACGCCCGATACGCACGCGCGGTCGATGGGCTTCCCGTATGCTCTGCAGACAGATTCCGCAATAGGATGGTTAGATTCGCTCTCTTACAAAGCTGCAAGTTCCAAAAGTCGCTCTTCCGAAAGGGTCTCCGCGTGGATGGAAGCCACGGAAAACTTACCCATTGTCAGAGTCCCGGTCTTATCAAATACAACGGTCTGAACCTTGGCAAGGGTCTCCATATAATTGGCACCCTTGATCAAAATTCCTCTGCGGGAAGCCCCGCCGATCCCGCCGAAAAAGGACAAAGGAACCGAAATCACCAATGCGCAAGGGCAGGAAACCACCAAAAAGATCAAAGCGCGATGGATCCATTCGCTCCAACCGCCTGCAAAAAGCGGAGGGATCACCGCCAAAAGCAAAGCACCAATTACCACGCAAGGGGTATAATATCTTGCAAAACGCGTAATAAAACGCTCCGCCTTTGCTTTTTTAACGGCCGAGTTTTCCACCAGCTCCAAAATTTTGGATACGGTGCTCTCCTCATAGCGACTGGTAACTTCCACGCTTATCACACCGCTGAGATTCACCGATCCGCTGATGACAACGTCTCCTTCTGCAAGATCTCGCGGCAAAGATTCACCTGTAAGCGCGGCGGTATCGACCGTCGTATCCCCTTGAAGAATCACGCCATCCAGCGGGATCCTTTCACCGGGGCGCACCAAAACGGTCTCTCCCACCGCTACTTCGTCGGGATATACCTCCTGCTCTTCGCCGTCTCGCAGGACTCTCGCGCTATCGGGACGGATATCCATCAAGTTTGCAATGGATCTTCGGCTTCGCCCGACAGCAATACTCTGAAACAGCTCTCCCAATTGATAGAAAAGCATCACCATCACCGCCTCCGGATATTCACCTGTGGCGAAAGCACCAACGGTAGCGACAGTCATCAAGAATTGCTCATCAAAAACCTGCCCGCGCAAAATATTGCAAACGGCAGACCACAAGACATCATAGCCTACTAATCCGTAAGGGATCAAAAAAGCCAAAAGACGCCAAAGACCCCCGATCGGCAGCAGCAATACCACCAACATCTGCACCGCCGCAAGGGCGATGCGACACAGCATTTTCTTTTGCCTTCTGCTCATTTTTTATCCTCAAAGAATGACCCGACAGTTCGGTTCTACTTTTTTGATGATCTTGGCAACCTGCTTCATAATATCATCAAAGCGTTCTTCCTCTGCTTCAATGATCAGTTTCTGCGCCAGGAAGTTGATCGCCACCTCAGACACTCCGTCCAATTTACGGATCCCGTCCTCCATCTTTGCTGCGCAATGGGCGCAGTCCAAATCCTCTAATCTAAATGTCTTCTTCACTGCTCTTTCCCCTTCTGTAATATGATTATAGCCCTGGGCAATGATCAAATTAACGTGATCATCTGCCAAGGAATAAAATACCGTCTTTCCTTCTCTGCGAGAGGTAACCAGCTTCGCATCCTTCAATACCCGAAGCTGATGCGAAATTGCAGACTGCTCCATTCCCAAAAGCTCCGCTATCGCGCAGACGCAAAGCTCCGATTCAAAAAGTGAATAAAGAATTTTGATCCGCGTGGTATCGCCGAACACCTTGAAAAAATCTCCCAGTTCACAAAGCCGCTCATCGCAGGGCATCTCCGCCCGAACAGCAGCAAGGATTTTCTCGTGGTTATGCACCATACACCTGAGCCTCCATTCATATGAATTGTTATTCATATGATAGCACCTCTATTCTGCTTTGTCAATCTTTTTTCAACAAAAATACCCTTGACTTTAATGATATATATGTTATAATAAATGGGATTTAAAGACTTTGACGGAGAGAGTAGTTTTTCAGCGAACCCCATAGCGAATCGGGGACGGTGCAAGCCCGATGGAATTAGCGAAAAATGAAGATCACTCCCGAGTCGGGAACCGAACGCCCAAGGGTCATTAGGCTTCTCCGCAACTCCGGCGTTAATGGGGCGGCAGATGACGGTCTGCGTGAAACAGGTGGTTTTTGGAAGTACAACGCTTTCATCCTTTTTCAGGATGGGAGCGTCATTTATTTTGGAAGGAGAAGAGCGCAATGTATAAGAGCGTGTCCCCTAATCTGAACTTTGTTGCAGAGGAAAAGAAGGTTGAAAAGTTCTGGAGAGAGCAAAAGATCTTCGAAAAAAGTATTGAAAGCAAGGCAAAGGGTACCCCCTATGTCTTTTATGACGGTCCCCCCACCGCCAACGGCAAGCCCCATATCGGTCACGTACTGACCCGGGTAATCAAGGATATGATTCCCCGTTACCGCACGATGAAGGGCTGTATGGTTCCCCGCAAAGCTGGCTGGGATACCCACGGTCTGCCGGTAGAGCTGGAAGTGGAGAAGATGCTGGGGCTGGACGGCAAGGAGCAGATCGAAGAATACGGTCTGGAGCCTTTTATCGGCTATTGCAAGGAAAGCGTATGGGAATATAAGGGAATGTGGGAGGGTTTCTCCCGTACCGTCGGCTTTTGGGCGGATATGGACGACCCTTACGTTACCTACGACAATAACTTTATCGAGTCCGAATGGTGGGCGTTGAAGCAGATCTTTGAAAAGAAGCTGCTCTATAAAGGCTTCAAGATCGTCCCCTACTGCCCTCGCTGCGGTACTCCCCTCTCCTCTCACGAGGTTGCTCAGGGTTATAAAGCAGTCAAGGAGCGCAGTGCCGTTGTACGCTTCAAGGTAGTCGGCGAGGATGCCTACTTCCTTGCTTGGACCACCACGCCCTGGACTCTGCCCAGCAACGTGGCACTTTGCGTCAACCCCAAGGAAACCTATTGCAAGGTCAAGGCTGCCGACGGCTATACCTACTATATGGCAGAGGCACTTTTGAGCAAGGTTTTAGGCAAGCTGGGTGAGGATGCCTATGAGATCTTAGAGCGGTACGTTGGTACCGATCTGGAATATAAAGAATATGAACCCCTCTTCGATTGCGTCAAGCCTATCTGCGAAAAGCAGGGCAAGAAGGGCCATTTCGTCACCTGCGATAACTATGTCACGATGACCGACGGTACCGGTATCGTTCACATCGCCCCCGCCTTCGGTGAGGATGACGCGCAGGTAGGTCGTAAATATGATCTGCCCTTCGTCCAGTTGGTTAACGGCAAGGGTGAAATGACCGAAGAGACCCCCTATGCAGGCACCTTCGTCAAGGACGCCGATCCGATGGTCCTGACCGATCTGGATAAAGCAGGGCTTCTCTTTGACGCACCCAAGTTTGAGCATGATTATCCCTTCTGCTGGCGTTGCGATACCCCGCTGATCTATTACGCGCGTGAGTCTTGGTTCATCAAGATGACCGACGTACGCGAAGATCTGATCCGTAATAACAACACCATTAACTGGATCCCCGAGAGCATTGGCAAGGGTCGTTTCGGTGACTGGCTGGAGAACGTGCAGGATTGGGGTATTTCCCGTAACCGTTACTGGGGTACTCCCCTCAATATCTGGCAGTGCGACTGTGGTCATCTCCACTCCATCGGCAGTATTGAAGAATTGAAATCCATGTCGGATAACTGTCCTGAGGATATTGAACTGCACCGTCCGTTTATCGATGCAGTCACCATCAAATGCCCTGTCTGCGGCAAGGAAATGCACCGTGTACCCGAAGTAATTGACTGCTGGTTCGACTCCGGTGCCATGCCCTTTGCCCAGCATCACTATCCCTTTGAAAACAAAGAGCTCTTCGAGTCCCAGTTCCCCGCCGACTTCATTTCCGAGGCGGTG
>JAZQAQ010000179.1:0-4469 GCA_045545255.1 Eubacteriales bacterium
CGGTTCCCCTTCGACAAGTTCGCCTCCGCCACCAACAAGCTGGGTACCCAGATGAAGGCGACCGGTGAGGTTATGGGCATCGGTTCCACTCTGGAAGAGTGCCTTTTGAAGTCTGTCCGTTCTCTGGAGATCGGTGCTTGCCATTACCATCTGCCCAAGTTTGATGGTAAGACCAATGAAGAGCTGTATGATTATTTGACCGAGTTCCGTGATGATAATATTTTTGCCGTCACCGAGCTGATGCGTCGCGGCGAGACCATTGAAAAGCTCCACGAGGTCACTAAGATCACCGCCTACTTCCTGGAAGCCTTTGCGCGGATCGTGGCAATGGAGAAAAAGCTTTCTGCCAATCAGGGTGATCTGAATGTTCTTAAAGAAGCCAAGACGATGGGCTTTTCCGATAAGTTTATCGCCAAGCTCTGGAATAAGACCGAGCTGGAGATTTATAACACCCGTAAGGAGCATGGCTTGATGCCGGTCTATCGGATGGTCGATACCTGCCATACCAATGCGTATATTCCTTACTTCTATTCTTCCTATCAGGGTGAGAATGCTTCTGTATTGACCGATCGCAAGAAGATCGTCGTGCTGGGCGCAGGTCCTATCCGTATCGGTCAGGGCGTGGAGTTTGACTATTCCACCGTCCACGCTGTTACCACCATTAAAAATTCCGGCTATGAAGCCATTATTATCAATAATAACCCCGAGACGGTCTCCACCGACTATACCTGCTCCGATAAGCTTTATTTTGAGCCGCTGACCACCGAGGATGTAATGAACATCATCGAGTTTGAAAAGCCCATCGGTGTCATCGCCTCTCTGGGCGGTCAGACCGCCATCAATCTGGCAGAGCCTTTGATGGCAAGAGGGGTCAAGATCATCGGTACCGACTGTGCCGCCATTGAGCGCGCCGAGGACCGCGGCAGCTTTGAGCGTATTCTGCGGGATCTGGAAATTCCCCAGCCCAAGGGTAAGGCAGTCACCAAGATCGAGGACGGCGTTGCCGCCGCAGCCGAGATCGGCTATCCTGTGTTGGTGCGTCCCTCCTTTGTGTTGGGCGGACGGGCAATGCAGATCGTTGCCGATGAAGCGCAGCTGCGTAACTACCTCAAGACCGCCGTTGAGATCGACGAGGATAAGCCTGTGCTGGTCGATAAGTATATCTCCGGTAAGGAAGTGGAGGTGGATGCCATCTGCGACGGACGGGATGTCTTTGTCCCCGGTATTATGGAACTGGTTGAGCGTACCGGTATCCACTCCGGCGACTCCATCAGCGTCTATCCCACCTTCAGCATCTCCGATAAGGTCAAGGGGATCATTCTCCAGTATGCGAAAAAGCTGGGTCTGGGTATCGGCATCGTGGGTCTCTATAACATTCAGTTTATCGTGGATAAAGAGGACAACGTCTTTATCATCGAGGTCAATCCCCGTTCCAGCCGTACCGTGCCCTTCCTTTCCAAGGCTACCGGCTATAGCCTGGCAGATATCGCCACCGAGGTTATCTTGGGTAAGAGCCTGAAGGAGCAGGGAATCTTTGATATCTATCCCGAGGAGAAAAAGCGTTGCTATGTCAAGGTACCTGTGTTCTCCTTCAGTAAGATCCGCGGTCTGGATGCGTACCTCTCTCCCGAGATGAAGTCCACCGGTGAGGCAATCGGTTACGACGATAAGATGAATCGCGCGCTGTATAAGGCATTGCAGGCAAGCGGTATGAAGCTGCAGAACTACGGCACCGTCCTTGCCACCATCGCTGATGCAGATAAGGAGGAGGCACTGCCCCTCATCCGTCGCTTCTATAATCTGGGCTTCAATATCCAGGCAACCAAGGGTACTGCGGAATTTCTTAAGAAAAACGGAATCCGTACGCATATCCTGCGTAAGATCGGGGAAGGCAGTGAGGAGATTCCCGATGCTTTGCGTCAGGGTCATATCGCTTATGTTATCAATACCAAGGATATCAATTCCCACGGTCAGGAGAGCGACGGTCATCAGATCCGCCGCTGTGCCACCGAGAATAATGTTACCATCTTCACTTCGCTGGATACCGTAAAGGTATTGCTGGACGTATTGGAGGAGACTACTCTCTGCATCTCCACCATTGATGCTTAAAAGAATAAATTGGGTGAAAGTCGCCGAAATATACTGCTTTGAGGCGGGGAACGGATTACGCTTGTCACCTTAAGGAGGAACTATGAAACAGGGATTTTATACCGTTCTGCATCACGAAAAGATTGCAAAGGACGTCTGGAAACTGATTTTGGAGGGGGATACGACTGCTATCACCGCTCCCGGTCAGTTTGTCAATATCCTGCTGGAGGGCAAGTATCTGCGCCGTCCCATCTCCATCTGCGATTGGTCCGAGACCGCCATCACCTTGATCTATAAGGTGGTGGGCGGCGGTACCGAGCAGATGAGCGGGCTTGAAATCGGTGATCGGCTGGACCTGCTGGTAGGCTTGGGAAACGGATATAACACCGAAAAATGCGGTCAAAAGCCGTTGCTGATCGGCGGCGGCGTGGGCGTACCGCCCCTCTACGGGCTGTGTAAAAAACTGATCGCAGAGGGCAAAAATCCCCATGTGATCTTGGGCTTCAATACCGCCGAGGAGGTCTTTCTGAAAGAGGACTTTGAGGCACTGGGCGCCGAGGTTACCGTCGCTACTGCAGACGGCAGCGTGGGTGTCAAGGGTTTTGTGACCACCGCTATGGAGCAGCTGGAATATGATTATTTCTGCACCTGCGGTCCCGAGCCGATGTTCCGTGCCATCGAAAAGATTGCCAAGACCTCCGGTCAGTATAGCTTTGAAGAGCGAATGGGCTGTGGCTTCGGTGCTTGTATGGGCTGCTCCTGCAAGACCAAGTACGGCAATAAGCGGATCTGCAAGGAAGGTCCGGTTATGGAAAGGGAGGAGATCATATGGTAAATACGAAAGTCAGCCTTTGCGGTGTCGAGATTAAAAACCCCATCATCCCTGCCAGCGGAACCTTTGGCTTTGGCTATGAGTTCGCTGAAATTTACGATATTAATGTATTGGGCTCCCTCTCCTTTAAGGGTACCACCCTGGAACCCCGCTTCGGCAATCCCACCCCGCGGATTGCGGAATGTACCGAGGGGATGATCAATGCGGTAGGCTTGCAGAATCCCGGTGTGGATAAGGTGATCAGCGAGGAACTTCCCAAGCTGAAGGCTTGCTTTACCGATCCTATTATGGCAAATGTCAGCGGCTTTTCGCTGGATGAATATCGGGAGACTGTCAGAAAGCTGGATGCGGAAGAGCAGATCGGCTGGTTTGAAATTAACGTTTCCTGCCCCAACGTACACGGCGGCGGTATGAGCTTCGGTACAGATCCTAAGGCTGCCGCTTCCGTCACTGCAGAGGTGCGCAAGGTTACCAAAAAGCCCGTTATTATGAAGCTGACCCCCAATGTGACGGATATTGTCAGCATCGCCAAAGCCTGCGCCGATGCAGGTGCAGACGGCATCAGCCTGATCAATACCCTTTTGGGAATGCGGATCGACCTTAAGACCAAAAAGCCGGTCATCGCCAATAAAATGGGTGGCTTTTCCGGCCCTGCCATCAAGCCGGTGGCTTTGCGGATGATCTATCAGGTCTATGAGGCGGTCAAGTTGCCTATCGTGGGGATGGGCGGTGTTTCCACCGCCGAGGACGTCATTGAGATGATGCTGGCAGGTGCCACTGCTGTTGAGGTGGGCGCCGCAAATCTGCGTGACCCCTTTGCGTCCAAGAAAATTGTGGAAGATTTGCCGAGAGCAATGGAAAAATACGGGATCACCGATCTCGAGAGTATTATAGGAGGAGCACACTAATGGGTAAGGATGTAATTATCGCCTGCGATTTCGCAAGCAAAGAGGAAACCTTGAAGTTTTTGGATCTCTTTAAGAATGAAGAGCGTAAGCCTTTCTTGAAGATCGGTATGGAGCTTTTCTATGCAGAAGGTCCCGCTATTGTACGGGAACTGAAGGCAAGAGGACATAAGATCTTTTTGGATCTCAAGCTGCACGATATCCCCAATACGGTGAAAAAGGCAATGGCAGTCCTCTCCAGACTTGACGTGGATATGACCAACCTTCACGCCGCAGGCACCATCACGATGATGGAGGGCGCACTGGAGGGTCTGACCCGTCCCGATGGCACTCGTCCTATGCTGATCGCAGTCACCCAGCTGACCTCCACCGATCAGGAGCGGATGGAGAATGATCTTCTCATTAAAGAGCCGATTGATAAAGTGGTTATGCACTATGCCTCCAATGCCGCAAAAGCGGGCTTGGACGGTGTCGTCTGCTCTCCTCTGGAGGCAGGTAAGGTACACGAGACCTGCGGTAAGAACTTTGTGACCGTCACCCCCGGTGTCCGGTTTGCAGACGGTGATATCGGTGACCAGAAGCGCGTTATGACCCCTGCCGGAGCCAAGAAGATCGGGAGCGACTATATCGTTGTGGGGAGACCC
>JAZQAQ010000180.1:0-2630 GCA_045545255.1 Eubacteriales bacterium
TATCACCGGGCACCAGCTCAAAGTACAGCATCGCGGGCGTATTATCCCCTGTATTGACCCGATCCAAAGGATCGCGCACCACGCTCTTTCGGAGATATCCATCACCGTATCCCTGACGAACGCCTTCGTTCACTGCCTCGGTGATGTCGCCGTCAATATGAACCTCCTGCCCGATCTTCAGGAAGACGCAGGCAACACCGGTATCCTGACAAATGGGTTGATTTTTTTCGTCGGCGATCTCATAGTTTTCGATGATCCGATCCAAGATCTCTTTAGCAGGTTCCCAAGGCTCTTTCTCGCGAAAAGAGCAGATGCAATCCTTGAGATCGTGGCTGAGATGGCAGTTCGCCTCGATGCACAGCCGCCGAACGGTTTCGGTTATTTTTTTCGCACTGATCTCTCTCATAGCTTACCTCACATTATAAATACGGTCCTGCAGATCGCCGTTGCGTCCGATGACCTCTGCCACAACCCGATCGCCCTTGGGGAGCTTGGCAGGAGCACCGGTGATCCGCTCGGTCTTTTCCTTCAATTCACGAATATCGATCACAGGCAATCCCGCTGCCAGAAGACGCGCCTTCAGCTCTGCCTGCCGCGGATTGACCGCGATACCGCCCTGTGTCACCAATACATCGATATCCTCACCCGGAGTGGAGATGCAGGTTACACGGTCGGTAACGATAGGCAGCCGCGCGCGAAACATCGGCGCAATAATCATCGAAAGCTTTGCTCCCGCCGCAGTATCGCTGTGACCGCCGGATCCGCCCATAATATAGCCGTTGGAATCGGTATGTACATTCACATTGAAATCTGTATCAATCTCGGTCGCGCCCAGAATAACAACATCCAGACTATCCACCACCGCACTGCGGCTGGCGGGAGAAGCATACTGCATCGCAGAGATCTCCTGATGACGGGGGTCGCTGCGGATGGATTCCACCGCAGTCAAGTCAAAGCACTGGACATCCATCAGATTACGGAAGCATCCTGCCTGCAGCATATCCACCATATAACCGGTGATACCGCCCAGACCAAAACTGCCCTGAATCCCCTTTTCCAGCATAATATCCTTCAGGATCTTAGCCGCCGCAAGGGATGCACCGCCTGCGCCGGTCTGGAAGGAAAAACCGTCCTTGAGCAGACCGGAAGCCTCGATGACCTTTGCAGCGTGAGAAGCCATCACCAGACCTACCGGATCACGGGTGATCCGCGTAGTACCCGATACGATTCCCTTGGGATCGCCGATGGCATCCACCGTCACAACATAGTCCACATAATCCTCGGAAATAGAGAAATCCTGCAGAGGATACGGCACAAGATTATCGGTAATAATGATCACCTTTTTGGCATACATCGCATCGGCAAAGGCATAGCCCAAGCTACCGCAGGCAGACTTGACGTACTTACCGGAGCAATTACCCATAGGATCTGCGGTAGGTGCAGCGATAAACGCCACGTCAATGGGCGTTCTGCCCAGAGAAATATCCGCAGGTCGTCCGCCGTGGGTACGGAACTGCACAGGCTGCTCCATAATACCCTTGGAAAAAGCTCTGCCGAGCCCTGCGGCGATATAGTCTGCCGCCACTCCTGTGACGACGCCGTTTTCAATGTGCTCCAGCAAGGGAACGTGGACGTCAAAAAGGGAGCTTGCATTCACGTTAAGACCCTTGAGTCCCATCCCTGCGATCTCATTCATCACCATATTCAACACAAAGTCTCCGTTGCGCAGATGATGATGGAAAGAGACGGTCATTCCGTCCTTCAGACCCGCAAGCTCAATCGCTTCACGAATGGAGTTTACTAATTTATTCATTACACATCCTCCCTCTGCAGACCCAAAGCTTCCGCCATAGCAATGGTGCGCTCCGCTCTTGCGACGATGGGCGCATCAATCATCTTGCCGTGAAGCGCGATGGCACCCTTCCCCTGCTCCTTGGCAAGACGAATGGCATCCATCACCTCATAGGCATAGTCGATATCCTTTTGTGTAGGGCTGAAGACCCGATTGATAACCTCCACGTGACGGGGAGAAATAGAAGCCTTACCGGTAAAGCCGAGAGCTTTGGCAAGTGCAGCATCCACCTCGATGCCCTCGTCATCATTAACATCGGTAAAGGGCGTGTCGTAGACATCGACGCCCGCCGCCCGCGCTGCCACGACCAAGCGAGTACGGGCATATTCAATCTCTCTGCCCTCCTTGGTACGCTTGCACTGGAGATCGGCAGTCAGATCCTCTGCACCCAAAAAGAGTGCCTTGACGCGTGCGGTTGCAGAGGCGATGGCATAGGAATTTTCCACGCCGAGAGCAGTCTCGATCAAAGGCATCAGACCGACCGTCCCGTGCTCCATCCCCAGCTTTTGCTCCACTTCACTCATATATTCGTCTGCCTCCAAGGCATCTGCAGGACAGCCGACCTTGGGCAGCAGAATAAGATTCGGTTTTTCGGGCAGGATGGCATCAATATCCGCCTTCCAGAATTCCGTATCCACCGAATTGATCCGTACGATAATTTCGCAGCCTCTGAAATCCATATACCGCATCGTATTACGAACCAAAATTCTTGCCGCATCCTTCTCCGCAGGAGAAACGGCATCCTCCAGATCGAAGATCACCGCATCGGCACCCAAGC
>JAZQAQ010000181.1:0-7834 GCA_045545255.1 Eubacteriales bacterium
TATTTAATCCTGATGAAAGGAATCGTTTACTGCTTTTTCAAAATTGCGAGCGGATTCATTTCCTGCACCACCGTCGAAAAGTGAGTTTTTCATAAACACAGCAGCGACTTTGTTTGTGGGGTCAATCCAAAAATGTGAACCATAAGCACCACTCCAACCAAAGGTGCCCACAGGCAAGGTTTTGTACGCTTCCTTAACAATGACGCGGACACCAAGGCCCCAACGTTCATTTGAAGGCATAATCTCCTCAGAAACAAAAGGAGTATGAAGCCAGCGGAATGTTTTTTCGCTAAGAATTTGTTTTTTTGGTGTTTTGCCCTTGTTCAAGAGCATTTTTGCAAACTTTGAATAGTCATCAAGAGTGGATACCAATCCTGCTCCGCCCAAATAATGCGTACAAGGATAATCAACAAAAACACAATTTTCTTTCATTTTTGCTACACTGTTGTTGCCGTCAATCTTATTGTGCATAGCAATTATTTGCTTCCATTGCTCCCCGGTTGGAATAAAGGTTGTGTTTACCATCTCACAAGGCTCAAATATTTCTTCTTGTAAAAAATGCAGGTAATCGGTTTTGGTTATTTTCTCAATAATCTTTACCAACACATCAAAAGCGCCTGTTCCGCTATATTGTTGTTTTGTACCCGGTTCAAAGTCCAAGCCTGATTCGTAATGGAATTTGACCGTATTATCAATGCTTTTTTTATCTTCCTCGGTCATTTTTTGCGATTTTGCCGCATCACTCCCAATGCCGGAAGTGTGTGTAAGCAGATGGCAGATAGTAATATCGTTTTGCACTTCGCCAAAATCGATTATTTCATTATTATCGCTGATTTGTGTTATATGAACATTCTTAAATTCGGGCAGATAATCAATCACTTTATCAGACAACGAAAGCTGACCGCGGTCCACAAGAATAAGTGTTGCTATTGCGGTAATCGGCTTAGTCATAGAAGCTAGGCGAAATAGTGTGTTCTCTGTAACAGCTTCTGCATTATCAACCGATGTAGTTCCAAAACAATTTTTATAAATCACATTATCCTCTTGAATAACACAATATGCCGAGCCAAATACTTTATGATTATCAAAATCGTACTCTGCGACAGTTTCAATATTTGTTTTAAGTAATTCTTTATTTAATTTGTTCACATAAACCACCTCGGAGAATGTTTTAAGCATTATATCATAATCTCTCTGTAAAGTAAAGTTTTGCAGTGTAAATCTCCTCCAATTACAGATACTAACAGTTGGGCTTTGTAAAGCAAGGAGATTTTTGTATATATGAAAGCAACTGGTATTGTACGCCGTATAGACGATTTGGGGAGGGTGGTTATTCCTAAAGAAATCCGGAGAACGCTGTGCATCAGAGAGGGAGATCTGTCACCACACCTCATTGACACCCCAAGAAAAGTTTAGTATTGCAGTACATAGTATTTTGGAACGATATAATAACTAAGCGAGGTGCCTTCACCTCGCTTTTTATTATACTTTTCGGAATTTATGTATTGCTTTCTGCAATTCGGTCGGCAGTACAAGCTTATCACAGGTTGAAAACACCCCAAGCGGATTGTTCCATGCTTCAGTTGTTTCTTCCCTGACAACCGTGATATAGTAGGTTTTATCTTCTTCGATATACCCCACGTCTATATACATACCGTCATCGTAAGTGATCACCAGCATATCCTGATCGTCGTCACAAATACTTTGAAGCCTGCCGCCCGCTAAATCCAGCTTTTTATACACGTCGTCCCAATGCTGTTCGGGTGACGTGTAGGCAGTGCAAAGAGCCATAAATTCTGTGAATTCTCTGTCCAGCTTTTCGTCCTCTTTTCTATTTAAGAGGTGCCGTATCAAAAGATATATAACCGGCAGAACCAACGGAACCCAAACGCCGATGCTGTCCTTTATCAGCAACCAGAGAAGCAACAAGGGAATTTCGAGAAAAACATAGGCCAAAAGATAACTTGAAGCTTCGCTACAAATTCTACCGATCTTGCCGTCGTTTTGGCTTTCGTATACGTCTTTCGTTTCACCCTTCAATATTATCCTGTCGTTTTCTTCGGCGACGTCGGCAATAAAGAATCTGCCGCCGCTATAACCCAACCGCATAAAGCCGATTTCCAGCCCGCACGGTTCCTTATCATAAACGACAATCTCTTTGCCCAGTTCTTTTGCTTTACATTTTATCGTTTCTTTAAGCTCGTCAACCGTTCCCTCAAAAACAAACTGCATATCTTCACCGCCTTCGTTTTATTATACGCTTATCCACAAGCAGATCGCAAACAGCCTAAAAATCAAATCTTTAGTTGTTGCTTTGTAACAATCGTAAAATATTATTAGAATTGAAACAAAAGTCCTTAGAAAAATAATCCTCTGGATTAAATATAAATATTTTTTTATTATCTATTTTTACATATACTGTATTTATCACAAGTTCTTTTGTATCAAGATGTTTCTTCACAAAATCGTTTATCTCATTGTGTTTATCCGCTCCGAAGCAAACTAAACTAATCAAGAGCTTATCTCCATCTATAGTATGTTTGTTTTTTATTTCCTCAACTTTATTAAGGACTGTTTGAATATCCTTTCCAACAAAAACAACTGATTTTAGTTTTTTTCTTTTTTCTATGCACGGTTTTATGTAAAAATCATTTTCGATAAAATATCCATTATTCAATAAGTTTTTATGAAAATCATCTAAATCCATAATGTCCGTTTCAATTCCCATTTTTGATTCTTTTTCTATTCTTTTTATATAATGTTTCGCATCGTTGCATTTTATAACCTTTTTGGTTAAAAGTATTTCTAATGCTGCAATAATAAAAAGAACTAAGAAAAAGGGTCCTGTGCTAACTAAAAGGTCTAATAGGGTCCTTTCTTCTATTGGAATCATATCAAGATACCAGTTAGCATATTTATCATATAAAATCAATGTTATAACAACCGGAATAATCAATAAAACCGCAAAAAAACCATACATATTTGAAAGTCTTTTGTAATTCTTCATACACTTCACCATAAATTCTGTTGTTTAAAATAGACGTCTATAGAAGAAAACCCATCTTGCCACGAACCCTCGTTTGTCTTATTATATCAGCAACCGAATACATTGTAAAGTGACTTTTGTTTGTACTGCGATTTGGTGTATATAGCGATCCAAACATAAACAAAAAACACCGCGAAAGCGGTACACTCCGTAAGGAGGGTGTTTTAGCATTACCAATTTAATGAGGCTTAACGGGGCAAGGAGAAAAATCTCCTTGCCCCGTTTGCTGTGTTATTTAGTTTTTACATATTTGTAAGTAGACCAGCCGGAATAGTATTTTACTCCGCCAACGGTCTTATAAGTGCGCACGCGCACATAATAGGTCTTTTTGGCCTTTAAGCCTTTCAGAGTTACCTTGGTGGCGGTGGTGTTTTTGGTTTTTGCCGAGGTAAACTTCTTTGAGGCGGAATACTGTAGTTGATAACCGCTCACCTGGGCTTTCTTTTTGGTGATGGAAACGGTCAGTTTCTTTGTTCCTGCGGTTAGCTTGGAAACAGCGGTTTTGGCGGGGTTGACCTTAAAGGTTAAGGTCTTGCTTCCGCTATAGTTGCCCCTAAAGCTGATCTTCACCTTATAGGTGCCCACTTTCTTCCTGCCGGAGGAATACGTTACCACATAATCGGTACCCTTTTTCAGTGCCTTGCCTGCGGCATCCTTAACGGTTACGCTCGGAGTTTTCGCCTTGCCGTTATAAGTATAGGTGGTGACGGAAAGCTTGGCACTCTTAATTTTACTAATGGTAGTAACCTTGCTTGCCACATAGCCGCAAACGGAGCATTTATTCTGAATCTTGCCGTTTTTGGTGAGGGTAGCTTTGGTGATTACCTTTTTATAGGTGTGCTTAATGGTGCGAGTAGCCTTACAGACGTTGCAGGTCTTATCGCAGGCATTGCTATATTTATGTGCAGGTACGGTGCGAGTGGCCTTGCAGACGTTGCAGGTCTTATCGCAGGCATTGCTGTATTTATGCGCAGGTACGGTGCGAGTGGCCTTACAGACGTTGCAGGTCTTATCGCAGGCATTATCGTATTTATGCGCGGTGGGGGTGCGGGTCTTGCCGCAATCATTGCAATCTCCATCGCAAGCGTTGGTATACTTATGGTTTACCACCGCGTTATGCACACCGCAGGAGCAAGTATCAGCATGACCATTATCGGTTTTATATGCGTATTTATTTGCGTAGTTATGGGAAGGAACTGTGCCGGTCAATGCCTGCAGGGTTGTGGCGACCTTGCTTTCGGTGAAGTAGGTATCGCATACATCGCAGAAATAATGGGCTGCAATGCTTGCTTCCAGCTTGGTTTGGGTATGCACTTCGGGCTTTGCTTCAATCAGCGTGCCGTAGGTATGGCTTGCGGGGATCTTGCCGTCGCCGATTTTCCAAGCCTCCAGGTCAGCAATTTCGATGGTGGCTGCCATGTCTTCAAAATGCTTGCCGCAAACGCAATCGTAATAGTCGTTCCAACCGTCAGTGGTGCAGCTTGCTTTTTGACCAAGAACGACGGTACACTTATGCACCTCTATCTCCGGCGAAACAACTACAACATAGGAGCGGTCATCTTCGGCGGTGATCTCTCCCACTTCCCAAGCCGTTCCGTCTACAGTTACGCTGAGAGGAGCCGCCAACTGATGCGTATGACCCACGCTGCCATCCACATAGATCGGGTTTTGGTACCGATAGGTGCCCGCCTCAAAGGTATCGCCGCCATAGGCGACCCACTCGCTCTCTTCTTTAACATACCAACCCTGCAGCGAGCCGCTGCCAAAGCGGGCTTCTCCGCCTTCGGTGATAGAGAAGGTGACGTCCTTAACCTCTTCCCCATAAGAAGGGACCACCATATTGGAGTTGGCGACAATGGTTTTGATCTCTTGGCGATTTTCGGGGTTGATATAGATTACCGCAATGCTGATAATAATTTCTTTATAAGAGCCCTCTGTATCGGTGACCCGCAGAGTTGCGCTTTGGGTATATGCATAAGCGGTAGGAGTACCGCTGACTGTGCCATCGGCAGCAACATTCAGCCAGGCAGGTCCAGACTCCTTGGAGAAGGTATAGGGAGCCACGCCGCCCGAAACGGCATCGGCGACCGAAAAGCTTGCGATTGCCCGATCGGCATAGCCTTGGGGGATATCGTATTCGTTACTATCAATGAAAAGCAATTCCGGTACCGGCGGCAATTCGACGGTAAATTCGGGAGAAGTCATATAGCCGTAGCAATAGCTGTCATAGTTGTCGAACCCATCATTAGTCCAAATTTGACCGTCGATGGTAATGCTTACCTCATCGGCAAACTGATAGATAGCACCGTTGGAACCATCGATCCGCAGTTGATTGGAATAGCGGTAGGTTCCTTCCACAAAGGTAACACCGTTGTACCGTTCCCAACTCTCACCGTTCTTCTTTTCCCAATAGCCCATTGCGCCGGGAACGTTGCATCCAGCTCCCTCGGTAAAGGTAAAATCAAAGGCGGTTTTTACCGCATCGCCATAGGCGGGGGTACCGATATTCGAGGTGCCGACCACAGTATCGATCTTGGTGCGCAGGGCGGGATCCATCAAGGTATCGGTGACCCAGACGGTGATCTCTTGAAAGTCCCCTTCGCTGTCGGTGACGCGAATGACTAAATCGTCGTTTTCCTCTACCACCGTAGGCGTACCGCTGACAGTGCCGTCGGCAGCTACATTGATCCAAGCAGGGCCGGAGGTCTTGGAGAAGGTATAAGGAGTTACACCGCCGACAACCGATTCCGCGACCGAAAAGCCTGCAATCGCTGTATTCGCATAAGCCTTTCTGATATCAAAGGAATAGTTATCATTGAAGACCATCGGGATCTTTTTCCATTCCACCGTAAATTCGGGGGAAGTCATATATCCATAGAGATAGGTATTATAATCGTGGAAAGTATCGTGGGTCCATTTTTTGCCGTCGATGGTGATCTCCACCGTCTCATCGAACTTATATTGCTGACCCAACGGAGAATTAAGGCGCAACTGATTGGAATAACGATAGGTCCCTTCGGTAAAGGTGGAAGAGTTATACCCCTCCCAACTCTCACCGTTCTTCTTTTCCCAATAGCCCATTGAGCCTGGAACGCTGCATTGAGTTCCTTCGGTAAATGTGAAATCAAACGCAGTTTGCACAACATCGCCGTATGCCGGCGCCCCCATATTCGAGGTGCCGGTTACTACGCTGATCACCGTTCGTGTATCTTCTGTGGCAAACGCCGCAAGGGGCGTCAATGTCAGCAATAAGAGCCAACACATCAACCAACTCATTATTCGTGTACTTCTTTTCATCGTTTATTCCTCCTTGACAAAAAAATTTTTATAACCTATAATAAATGAGGTGCTGATCTATGATTTAAGTATAAAACGAATTTTTCATTTTGTCCCCACCCACCTTTTTTAAAAAGGGTGGGAAATGAAAAAATATTTTTTCGATTGGGTGGGAAAACGGGTAGGAAGAAAGGAGAAGCCAAATGAAAAAGCAACTTCTTGCCGCAGGGTTTTTGCCTTTGCTTTGCTCCAGTGCAGGCGGGCAGGGTGGCGGGATCACCATCCTTTATTGCATCTTGGCGGTCTGCTCCCTTTTGCTCTTTTTGGGCTATTCCTTTTTGATCAAAGCCAAAGAACGCTGGTTACTTTTGCTCTTCGGTTCGGTGGCGGTCGTCAATTTAGGGTATTTCTTTCTGGCACTTTCCCAAAATGTCTCCCAAGCGCTGATGGCCAACCGCCTTGCGTATCTCGGCTCGGTCTTTCTTCCCTTGGCGATGCTGATGAGCATCCTGCGGGTCTGCGATCTGCGGTATAAAAAATGGTTGCCCTATGCGCTCTTTGCACTGGGCGGTATCATCTTTCTGATCACCGCCAGCCCCGGGATTCTTCCGATCTATTATAAAGAGGTTTCCATCACCACCGTCAACGGCGCCACCACGCTGGTCAAGGTCTACGGGCCGTTGCATAATCTTTACCTCTTTTATCTTTTAGGCTATTTCGGTGCGATGATCGCCGCCATTTTCCAATCTGCTTCCAAAAAGAAGCTTCGTTCCCGCGCCCACGCTATCATCTTGGCTTCGGCGGTCTTTATCAACCTTTTCCTTTGGCTTTTGGAAAAATTCATCGATTTCGAGGTTGAGCTCCTTGCCCTTTCCTATATTATCAGCGAACTGTTCCTTTTGGGGCTTTATATGATGCTGCAGGAGGTGGAATGGGCGCACCCTGCTCCCACCGTCGATCAAAAAAAGCGGGAGAAATTCCATCAGCGGCTCGATACCCTTACCAAGACCGAGCGCAAGATATTCGACCTTTATATTGAAGGCAAATCCTCCGCCGAGATTCTGCAGCTGCTGGAGATTAAAGAAAACACCCTGAAATATCATAATAAGAATATCTACAGCAAGATGGAGATCTCCAAGCGCAAGGAACTTATCGAACAAGGCAGAAAATACGTATGATATAAAAGCTGAGAGAGACGCTTCGTAAAGAGGTTGTCTCTCTCGGCTTTTATTTACACAAACAAAAAAACACCGCGGTTAGCGGTGTTTTGAGGTTTCATACCCTAAAAACTGAACAAAGGTTATGTTAGGACAATGAGGAATTGCGAAAAAGGTTAAGCCCTCGGTCTATTAGTACTGCCAAGCTAAATGCATCACTACACTTACACACGCAGCCTATCAACCCGGTAGTCTTCCGGGGACCTTACTAGCTTACGCTATGGGATATCTTATCTTGAGGCCGGTTTCACGCTTAGATGCTTTCAGCGTTTATCCGATCCGCACTTAGCTGCCC
>JAZQAQ010000182.1:0-7130 GCA_045545255.1 Eubacteriales bacterium
ACTTGGGCAGAGAATGCGGCACAGTTCCAACCAGGGCAGACGGTGGGCGGAATTATTCGCAGTATTGAAAGCTACGGCATTTTTGTGGAACTGGCACCCAATCTGGCAGGGCTTGCAGAGCCTTGCGAAAATGCGGCGGTGGACCGTTATGTAGGGGTGTATATTAAAAGCATCCTGCCCGAAAAGATGAAGGTAAAGCTGGCGGTGGTGGATATGGGAGACCCCATTGTTAAGCCTGCGCCCTTTACATATTTTTATACTGAGGATCGCATTTCCCGCTGGGTCTATTCGCCTCCCGAATGTGCCCGCGTGATGGAAGAACTCTTCTGAGCAACAAAAAAGAGACACTTTCGAAAAAGTGTCTCTTTTTTGACTGTATAAATTGATTACTCAGCGTCTTTTCTCTTAGCGAAGCAGTCGCTGCAGTATACAGGGCGATCTTCGGTAGGCTTGAAGGGCACCTTGCACTCTGCACCGCAATCAGCACAAACTGCATCATAGAAGGTCTTAGCGCCTCTGGCAGCGGTCTTGCGAGCGTCACGGCAGGCCTTGCATCTCTGGGGCTCGTTCTGGAAGCCTTTTTCTGCATAGAACTCCTGCTCACCGGCGGTGAACACGAACTCGTTGCCGCAATCTTTACAGATCAGATTCTTGTCTTCGTACATGGTTTTTTCCTCTCTCGTGGTAAGAATATTTTTTCACCCTTAACGGAATTGAACCGTCCCCTCTGATAAATCAGCGCTCCGCCACAAAGCTTTTCGGGCATTCAACTATGATAATTTGCTTCGGATCCTGCATAAAGCATTGGAAACGGATTTTTCGGAGATCTGAAGCAGGGTTGCAATTTTTTTGTAAGAAAGGCCGTCTAAATAGAGGAAAAGCACTTGCTTTTCCAGCTTGGAGAGCTTGCTCTGCATTCCGGTGAGAACAGCGTCCAATTGCTCACGGCGTATCACAACATCCATGGGACTATCATAGCTGAATAATGTTGCGGACTCTAAACCGACGGACTTATTGAGTGCCGCGTGTTTTTGCGCCTGGGCTTCGTTGATTGCAGATATGATATGGTTATGGATACAGGTTTTTGCGTAGGGAATAAAATCCGTGCATTTATCGGGATCAAAGGTACTGATGGCTTTGTGAAGCCCGATGCGCGCCTCCTGCAGAAGATCCTCTTTATCGCCGCCGATAATGAAATAGCGAGAGGATAAACGAAGCAGAAGTGGGTTCAAAGAGAGGATAAGAGCATTTTGCGCTGCAGTATCTCCACCCTTGGCAGCTGCCAAAAGTGCTGGTGAAACGGGAATGACTGCAGACATTTCTTATACTCCTTCATACTGATTAAAGCAATTATATGATAAAAAATTAATATTGTCAAGAAAGATTTCAAAAATGTTAAAAAATTTTTCGACAGTTTACATAGTTTTTGTATAAATTCTTCAAAAATCACACTAAAATTTGATTTATGCTTACTTTTTTAAAAAAAGACTTGATTTTGCAGGGAAAGGGTGGTAAAATGTTTAAGCAATTTGAAAAAATTAAGACAAGGAGGTGCATCCAATGCCCAATATCAAGTCTGCTAAGAAGAGAGTTCTGGTTACCGAGACAAAGACCCTGCAGAATAAAATGCTGAAGAGCGAACTGAAGACCCTGATCAAGAAGTTTGACGCTGCTGTTGAGTCTGGTGATAAGGCTGCGGCTACCGAGGCTTATAAGGTTGCTGTTAAGATGATTGACAAGGCTGTCGGAAAGAGTATTATTGCGAAGAATACCTCCAACAGAAAGAAGAGCAAGCTGACCATCAAGCTGAATAAGATGGGTGCTTAATTTCAATTCGTCTTTAAAATCTCTGTCCATTTTTGGACAGAGATTTTTTTATATTCTAAAGGCAATAAATGCCGCAAGATAGGCGATCCCCATTTGAAAAATGAATGTTTTGGCGGCAAAGGCAGTGTCGGTCTCCCGCCGAAGGGTGGAGAGGGCGGCAATGCAAGGGGGATAGAAAATGATAAAGGCGAGAAAGGGGAGCGGATCAATCATGGTTGGTTGCACCACCGCAAGGACGGCAAGGATAGATTCCTTGGCAAAAAGTCCTGCCATCAGTGCTGCGATCATCTTCCAATGTCCAAGCCCAATGGGGCGGAAAAGAGGGACGGGCAGTCCCGCCAGATGCGCCAGCAGGCTCTCGGAGGGATTGGCAGTGAATTGGAGGGTCGGTGTGAATTGTTGCAATACGGTAACGAGAACCGATGCCGGGAGCAGGATCGCAAAGACCTTTTGAATGAAATCTGCAGTCTGTCCCCATAACCGGTGCCATAGGTTTTTGAACTTTGGAAACCGAAAGGGAGGCTTTTCCATTAATAGCGGCAGATGCTTATGGGGAGAGAGGGCGGCGGTCAGTAATCCTGCGCCGATGCCCGCGCAGTAGGTAAATAGGATGATCCAAAAGGTATGCGTAGGCGCGATGGCGGCTGCCAGCATCCCGTAGACCGGTAGTTTTGCACTGCAGGAGATAAAGGGGATCAGCCTGACCGTACGGCGGCGGTGCGTCTCGTTTTCCAAGGTGCGGGCAGAAAGAATTGCAGGCACAGAGCAGCCGAACCCGATCAATAAAGGAACCGTTGATTTACCGGAAAGCCCCAGCCGACTCATAATGTTTTCCGCCAGATAGCAGATGCGTACCATATACCCGCTGTCTTCCAGAATGGAAAGAAAGAAAAAAAGCAGCATAACAGACGGCAGAAAAGAGAGTACTGCGCCTACCCCGCTGATCGCACCCGTCACGATCCCGCAGAGCAAAGGGGGGCGGATGGCAGATGCCATCTCTGCCAAGCCTTGCGGAGCGCGGAGTAATATTTGCGTCAGGAACGGTCCGATTCGGTGGAAGGTTAAATCAAAAATGAATGCGATCATTAAAAGAAAGGATAAGGTTCCCCATAGGGGGTGGAGCAGGATACGATCTGCTTTTTGAGACCATTCCATACGGGGTGTTTTGACGTGCGGAAAGGAGAGATGACGATCGATCCATCGGAATTTGTCCTCCGTGCTCCCTCTGCAGAGCGGGATTGGACGGTACCCTTTTTCGATTTCTCCGCGCATCATCCGTATCAGTACGGCGGGTGCCCAGCGATTTTGCTGCCGAACCGAAAAGACGGGGATCCCCAATCGGTGCTCAAGCTCCTCAAGATTGGGCTTTGGACGGCATTCGTCCAGCATATTAGCGACGATCACCATCGGGATCCGAAGCTCGGTCAGCGCCAAGGTCAGAGCCAGACTGCGCCGCAGATTGGTCATATCAATGCAGTTGATGATGCCGTCGGGCGGATTCTTTCGCAGGTATTGTACGGCGATCTGCTCCTCCTTTGAGTGGGGGTGGAGCGAGTAGATGCCGGGCAGATCAACGATCTCGTCTTCACCGTAATTTCCCACTTTAAATTCTACCGTAATGCCGGGGAAATTGCCGATATGCTGATGATTACCGGTCAGGTGATTAAAAACGGTAGTTTTACCTGAATTTGGGTTTCCTACCAGCATCAGTCGCATCGTTCCACCTCCGTTTTCGCAGCCGTTCTGCGATCCAAAAGAAGATCGCAGCCTTGAAAGGAAATTTCGACAGGGTTGCCGAACGGTCCTTTGGATATCAGATTGATTTCGGTCCCCAGGATCAGCCCCAGCTCTTTCATCCTTGGGATGGGGACTGCGACGATTTTTGCCCGTTCACCCTTTTTCAAATCTATTAATTTCATTGCTCCCTCCTTGACTTTGCCTTTGAAGGTCATTATAATAAAAATATATTGACCGAGAGGGTGAAAAGATGAAAAGAATCAGTTGTTTTTTGCTGGCGGTGGTATTATTGCTGGGGCTTTGCTCCTGTGACGGCTTTGAGGATACCCCGGAGACCGAGGCGGCGTTCGCCGCTTATGAGGCTGCCATTCTCCAATCCACTGCGCATAAAAAAGGTGAGATCACCGTGGCGACGGTGAATAAGAATACCATCGAGAAAACCGAGACTTTGGGTGTGATCGAGTATAGCTATACGACCGATGAGAATGATAAGGTCTCTTTTGAAAGAAACGACTTTACAGACGGGGATCTGGTCGCTTCTTATTACGGCGACGGTGCCGCTGCATACCAGATGGATTTTACCACCGGAAAATGGGTAGATGTGACCAAGGACAGCAAATTGATGCTGACCCACGGCACCAATTATATGAATACCCTCTCTCTTTTCCGCATTGATAACCAGTTCCGATACAGTAAGCGTTTTTATGAGTCGGTAACGATGAAAGAGGAGAAGGGGGAGAAGATCATCACCTTCACCTTGAAGAATAAAGCGGTTACCGAGATGCTGGATTTCTCTGATGAAAAGGGGATTCGGAGAGAGATGGCGCATCAGTACCGTGCATATTATGTGAATGAAGCGGGTGACGTTTATAAGATCGTCATAGACACCCTTCAGAATGTGGAGTTTAAAGGGGAAAAAGGAACCCTTTCCAATGTGATCACCATAGATATCAATTATAAATAAAAGCAAGGGGCTGTAAAAAACGTACCGTTTTTACAGCCCCGTTTTTATGGAGTTTCAAAACTGCCGCGGTAGCGTAGTGCTTCTGTGATATGGGGGAGCTCGATCTGTTCGGATCCGGCAAGGTCGGCAATGGTACGGGCAACCTTTATGACGCGGTAGTATCCTCTTGCAGAAAGGTTCAGCTTATCAAAGTTTTGCTTTAATATGGCTGCTGCTTGCGGACTTAAAATACAATATTTTTTGGCAAGAGGGGAGGTGAGATCGGCGTTTTTAGTGATGCCGTCCTCTCGATAACGCTCTTGCTGCCGCTTACGTGCGGCAAGGACTCTGTTGCGGATGGCTGCAGAGGGTTCCCCGGGTGCTTTGGCACTCAATTCTTCGTATGACACGGCGGGGACTTCGATCTGAATGTCCATACGGTCCAGCATCGGACCGGACACGCGGTGGCGGTAACGCTGTATTTCTCCGGGAGAGCAGGTGCACCGCTTGGTGGGATGCCCGAGATAGCCGCATTTGCAGGGGTTCATCGCGCAGACCAGCATCACGTTGCAAGGATATGTAACGGATCCTGCCGCCCTTGCGATGGTGATCTCGTTGTCCTCCAAGGGAGAACGCATAGAATCCAATACCTGCGGCGAAAATTCCGGCAATTCATCGAGAAATAGGACGCCGTTGTGTGCCATAGAAAGCTCCCCTGGTGTCAATTGCTGGCCGCCTCCGCAGAGTGCTACATAGGTGGCTGTGTGGTGCGGACTGCGAAAGGGGCGGGTTCTGCGGATATCCCGCTCCAGCAGACCTGCTACCGAATAGATTTTTGTGCACTCCAAAGCCTCGTCGAAGGTCAGGGGAGGGAGGATGGTTGGGATCCGCTTTGCAAGCATGCTTTTGCCGCTTCCGGGAGGACCGACCATCAGCAGGTTATGCCCGCCCGCGGCGGCGATCTCCAAGGCGCGACGGGGGATGAATTGTCCTTTAACGTCGGAAAAATCGACTTGAAAATCCTCTTTTTCTTCCGGACGGAATTGGATGGGTTGGAGCGGCTGACGGACGCCCGGCTGCTGCAGTAACTCCACCGCTTGACGGACATCGCTGATCGGGTAGATATCCAGTCCGTCCACATATTGAACCTCCGGCGCATTTTCGGCGGGGATGATCAATGCGCGAAAGCCCAGCTCCCGTGCTTTGAGTGCCATAGGCAGGACGCCTTTCACAGGGCGCACTTCGCCTAAAAGAGAAAGCTCTCCAATGAAACCGACTCCGTAGAAATCGCCCACAATGTCGCCGTTGCAAGCTAAAAAGCCCATCAGCATAGCAAGATCATATACAGGTCCGATCTTGCGGATATCGGCAGGAGCAAGGTTGACGGTGATGCGCTTGGCAGGGAAGGAAAAGCCGGAGTTTTTCAGGGCACTGCGCACCCGTTCTTTTGATTCTTTTACGGCGGCATCCGGCAGACCCACGATCTCAAAGGCGGGCAAACCGCTGCTAAGGTCCACTTCTACCGTTACAGGAAAGGCATCGATCCCGATGAGACCGAAGGATAGCATTCTGGAAACCATAAAATCACTCCTTATGGATTTAATTATAGCAATTTGATGAATAAAATGCAAATTTATTATGTTTTTTCTCCAAATTTCTTTTATTTCTCCCTTTACATTAAAAGGTTTCCGTGTTAAAATAACAGATGGTAATTTTTTTATTTATATAAGGAGGACACTATGGCAAGAAAAATGAAAACCATGGACGGTAACAACGCCGCGGCTCACGTTTCTTACGCGTTCACCGACGTTGCGGGTATTTACCCCATCACTCCGTCCTCAGTAATGGCTGAAATGACCGACAAATGGTCCGCAGAGGGCCGTGTCAATGTATTCGGTCAGCAGGTTAAGGTTGTTGAGATGCAGTCTGAGGCAGGTGCCGCAGGTACCGTACACGGCTCTTTGGCCGCCGGTGCTCTGACCACCACCTATACCGCTTCTCAGGGTCTTTTGCTGATGATTCCGAATATGTATAAGATTGCTGGTGAGCAGCTGCCCGGCGTTATTCATTGCTCCGCTCGTGCTCTGGCTTCCCACGCTCTGTCCATCTTCGGTGATCATTCCGACGTTATGGCTTGCCGCCAGACCGGTTTCGCAATGCTTTGCGCCGGTAACGTTCAGGAAGTTATGGATCTGGGTGCTGTTGCGCATCTGGCTGCCATCAAGGGCAAGGTTCCCTTCCTGCACTTCTTCGACGGTTTCCGTACTTCCCACGAGATTCAGAAGATCGAGATCTGGGACTACGAAGATCTGAAGGAAATGCTGGATATGGATGCTGTTAACGAGTTCCGCAAGAATGCACTGAACCCCGAGCATCCCGTCCTGCGCGGTTCTGCTCAGAACCCCGATATCTTCTTCCAGGCACGCGAGGCTTGCAATAAGTATTATGATGCTCTGCCCGCAGTTGTGGAGAAGTACATGAACAAGGTCAACGAGAAGCTGGGCACCAACTATCAGCTGTTCAACTACTACGGCGCTGCCGATGCTGACCGCGTGATCGTATGTATGGGTTCTTTCTGCGATGTAGCAGAGGAAGTTAAGTCGGAGGCCAAGCGGTCTTAGGA
>JAZQAQ010000183.1:0-6043 GCA_045545255.1 Eubacteriales bacterium
CCGTCGTCCAGAACCTGCAAAAGTACATTAAAGACATCGGGATGGGCTTTTTCCACCTCATCAAACAGCACTACCGCATAAGGCTTGCGGCGCACCGCCTCTGTTAACTGACCGCCCTCGTCATAGCCCACATAGCCCGGAGGCGCACCGATGAGGCGGGAAACGGAATACTTCTCCATATACTCACTCATATCGATACGGATCATACTGCGCTCATCATCAAACAACGCCTGCGCCAAAGCCTTTGCCAGCTCGGTCTTTCCCACGCCGGTGGGACCCAAGAATAAGAAAGAGCCAATGGGACGGTCGGGATCCTGGATGCCGGCACGAGAACGCAGAATTGCATCGCAGACGCGCTGCACCGCTTCATCCTGCCCGATCACCCGCTGATGAAGGATATCATCCAGATGCAAAAGCTTCTCCCGCTCACTCTCCATCAGTTTTGCCACCGGAATTCCCGTCCAGCGGGCTACGATCTTGGCGATCTCCTCCTCTGTGACCTTATCTCGGAGCAAAGAATCCTCTTTATGATTGGCATTGCGCTCGGTCTGCTCCGCCTCCTCCAACTGCTTTTTCAGCAAAGGCAGTTTTCCGTATTTCAGCTCGGCCGCTTTATTAAGATCGTAATTATTCTCCGCCTGCTGAATAGCGTTATTGGTTTGCTCGATCTCCTCGCGAAGCTTTTGCACCACCGAAATCGCCTGCTTTTCATTCTCCCACTTTGCCTTCATCGCATTAAATTCATCTCGAAGTGCTGCCATTTCTTTCTGCAATTCCGTAAGGCGGGCATCGGAGATGGGGTCGTCGTCCTTTTTCAACGCCTGCTCCTCGATCTCAAGCTGCATAATTTTACGCTGCTTTTCGTCCAGCTCGGTGGGCATTGATTCCATTTCTGTCTTGATGAGGGCGCAGGCTTCGTCCACCAGATCAATGGCTTTATCGGGCAAAAAACGGTCGCTGATATACCGATCGGAAAGTGTGGCGGCGGCAATCAAAGCCTGATCCTGAATCTTTACGCCGTGGTACACCTCATAGCGTTCCTCCAGTCCGCGGAGAATAGAGATGGTATCCTCCACCGTCGGTTCCGCCACCAGTACCGGCTGGAAGCGTCGTTCCAACGCCGCATCCTTTTCAATATATTGACGATATTCATTTAATGTGGTAGCACCGACACAATGCAGCTCACCCCGTGCCAGCATCGGCTTCAGGAGATTGCCCGCATCCATAGACCACTCGGTCTTGCCTGCGCCCACGATGGTATGCAGTTCGTCGATAAAGAGGATGATCTCCCCTTCACTCTTCTGCACCTCATTCAGTACCGCTTTCAGCCGTTCCTCAAATTCGCCCCGATACTTCGCTCCGGAAATCAAAGCACCCATATCCAACGAAAAGAGTTTACGGTTTTTCAGGTTTTCCGGAACATCTCCGCGAACGATGCGCAAAGCCAATCCCTCTGCAATCGCCGTTTTACCGACACCGGGTTCACCGATCAGCACCGGATTATTTTTCGTCTTACGGGAAAGAATACGGATCACATTCCGAATCTCTTCATCCCGACCGATAACGGGATCGAGCTTTTGCTGACGGGCAGCCTCCACCAGATCCCGCCCGTACTTGGTCAAAACGTCATAGGTATCCTCGGGATTCTGGCTATTGACCTGCTGGTTTCCGCGCAACTGCTTTACCGTCTCCAAGAATTGTTTCTTATTAATATTATGAGCAGAAAATAGCTTTTTAAGGGTGGCATCCGCACGCTCCAGAAGGCCATACATCAAGTGCTCCACCGAGACAAATTGATCCCCCATTTTATTTGCCTGCTTTTCGGCGGCATCCAGCGCACCGCTCAACTCATTGCTGCAATAAATCTGACCCGCCGTCCCGAGCGTGGGCAAATCCTGCAAAGCACGACTGCAATCCTCCTCCAGTCCGCGAACGCCCATTTTTTGCAATATCCCGCCGACAAAGCCGTTTTGCTGGGTAATTAAAGCATCCAAAAGATGAAGCTGCTCCACGGCTGCATTTTTATGCTCCCTTGCCGACTGCTCCGCACTCTGCAATGCTGCGATACTTTTTTCTGTAAATTGATTTGAATTCATTCTTATCACACCTTTCTACACAATGGGAACATCGCTCTCAAGATACTCCCGCATAATCTCTTCCACCAATCGGGCAGCAGTCCCGGGGCGATCTAAATACTGAAAATATACCTTTAACGCTCTATCGAAATGGTTTACATAATTACTGACCGATTCTCCGATCATATTCCCCATCTTTTCAAAAGCATTGTTATAACGGAGATTTCGAATAAAACGACCATTATCAACCGTTTCTCTTGGTCGTCCCATATACATCTGCTCTAATTTTGCCCAAAGTATCATAAATTCGTTTACATAATATATAAGTTCTTGGTTTTGCGTACGAAGCTGTACCTGCAGCTGCCCGAATTCAGGCTCTACCGAGCGAAAAAGCTCCACTCGGTAACGAACCGACGGGTTATATTTATAATTCAGCGCACTGCGCACCATCAGCATACTGCCCGTGGGCTGCGCCAGCGATTGAAACCCCACCTGCCCCAGCAACTGCTCCAGCTGACTCAAGGTGGACTGCATCCGCTTTTCCGGCGTCATCATCGAGCAATACTCCGCCAAAATCTGATTGATCATATTGGAACGATTGGTATGCATAGAATACGCGAGGCGATCCACCTGTGCCACAACGTCGTCCATCAGTACCAATGAATATACGCTTTTTTTCATATTCTCACCTCTGCTTTTATTGTAGCACTTTTCCATAACTTGTCAAGCGATTTATATAAATTTATTTACGAGTTTTGGATTTTAATCCGATATTTTTCTATTTTTTCCGTTTTTCTTGCAAATAAACGCTTTTCTCATTATAATTAGATTAATAATGTATAAAAAGGAGAGTGCCCATTATGCAGAACAAAAAACTTCGTGCACCCTGCGTGCCTCTTATTACCAATGACCCGATGTTCAATGTTTGGTCTTTTGCTGATAAGCTGACAGACGATGTCCCCCGCCATTGGACCGGTGAGCGCCAATTCATCACCGGTAGCATCGCCATCGACGGAGAGGTATTCCAATTTATCGGCAAGCTACAGCCGGATAATCACCGCTATGTTACCGAGTTTCCGTCTCTGCCCCAGGTGGACGTCACCGTCAAGGCAATGACCACTGTTTATACCTTTGAAAACGAGAAGATCAGGATGGAACTCTCTTTTATGAGTCCGCTGCTGATGGACGATCTGAAGCTGCTCAGCAGACCCATCACCTATATCACCTATAAGCTGACCTCGCTGGACGGAAAGTCCCACGCCATCCATCTCTTTTGGGGCGTCAGCTGCGAGATGGCAGTCAACGAAAACTCCCAGTCCGTCACCTTTGGGCGCGGTGCTTATTCCATCACCGCCTCCAGTGGCACCGAGATGATGCTCAAGCGATCCGGTGACGATCACCGTATTGAATGGGGAACTCTCCATCTCATCGCACCCAACTGCAGGACGGTTGCACTGCCTGTATTCCAACTGAACAAGCGGATCCGCGCTCTATACGCCGACCCGAAGCAACCGACCAATACGATGAACTATCAAGGCCCCGGTCCCAATCCCGCGCCTCCGGTCCCCGAGTATTTCAGTGAATACGAATCCACTCCCGTCTATCCCCACTACCCCATTTTGCTGGCGGAGCAGGAATTCACCCTTTCCACCGAAAAAGAAGACTTTTTTGCGCTGGGCTATGACGATATCAAATCCATTCAGTATTTTGGGGAAAATATTGAGGCTTACTGGCGCAAGGATGGCGAGACCTTCGACGAGATCGTTTCCAAGGCACTGAATGAATATGAAGAGATCAAAAAGCGGGTTGCCGCTTTTGAAGAGGAGCTGACCGCAAGAGCTTCTGCCATCAGTCCCAAGTATGCGGATATCTTAAACCTTTCCTACCGTCAGACCATCGCCGCCCATAAGCTGACCTGGCACGATGGCGAGATCCAATTCTTCTCTAAAGAAAATTATTCCAACGGCTGTATTGCTACGGTGGATGTCACCTATCCCTCCATCCCCCTTTTCCTGATCTATCAGCCCGATTTGGTAGAGGGAATGCTGAATCCCATCTTTAAGCTCATTGAGAAAGGGCTTTGGAGCTATGAGTTCGCGCCCCACGATGCGGGGCAGTATCCGCTGGCAAACCGTCAGGTATACGGATACAACAGCCGCTATTTCTTCCGCAATATCACCCCTCTTGATAAGCAAATGCCGGTGGAGGAATGCGGCAATATGCTCCTTTGCGTTGCAGCGCTTTGCTACGCCAGAAAAGATCTTGGCTATTTCAAAAAGCACGAAAAGCTTTTGAAGCAATGGGCTGACTATCTGGTAAAAGCCGGGTATGATCCCGAAAATCAGCTTTGTACCGATGATTTTGCCGGTCATCTGGCGCATAACTGCAACCTTTCGGTCAAAGCAATTCTGGGGCTGGGCGTCTATGCAAAAATGCTGAAAGATACCGGAAATCCCGCCGATGCAGAGCAATACCGCGCCAAGGCAGAGGAATTTGCTGCCCTTTGGGAGCAAAATGCCCGCACCGAAGACCATACCCGCCTCGCCTTCGATCAAGAGGAAAGCTGGAGTATCAAATACAATATGGTTTGGGATAACCTTTTAAATCTGGAACTTTTCAGCGACCGAGTCAAAAAAGACGAACTGGCTTATTATAAAACGAAGTTCAATGCCTACGGACTGCCTTTGGACAGCCGCGCAGACTACACCAAGAGTGACTGGCAGCTTTGGAGCACGATGCTGGACGAAGATGACAAAGAATACTTCGATCTCATCGTGGATCGGATGTGGGACTTTGCCAATGAGACAGTGGATCGTATCCCCTTCACCGACTGGTATTTCACCTCCAAGCCCATTCACCGCGGTTTCCAGAACCGTACGGTGCAAGGCGGACTTTTCATCAAACTACTGAAATTTTAATTAAAGGAAGATCAATATGGAATACATTCTTTGGGGCTTGGTGGCAATCGTTGCCGCCGTCATCCTCTTTTCTGTTTTAAACTACGTCCTCAAACGCTATAAAACACCCGCCAGTGCCGAGCAAGGCATCTGGAATGCGGTATATTTCATTCAGCTCAAGCAATATGAAAAAGCCTTGGAGATTCTGGACGCCACCGAAAAAGAGTACGCCATCATTCCTGAGGTTATGTGTGACCTCTGCATTCAGCGCGCCGATGCTTATCGCCATCTCGGCAAGCACGATCAAGCAGCAGCGGCATATGACGTTCTCTTTGAAGCGTTGCAGGAATGCGAGCGAAGCCTCAAGCGCAACGACACACTCTTGGCAGAGCTGCGTGAAAGCTATACAAAATGCGACCGTGCCGCAGATTTTGAAAAGTGGGAGCAATTATTCGCCGCCCTGCCGGAGAGCACCCAATGATCATCCGAAAAGCCACCTTAAAGGATGTCGATCTCATCACGATGCTTTATGAGCGTATCCATACCGAGGAAGAAGCAGGACGCACCACCATCGGCTGGATCCGCGCCGTCTACCCCACCCGAAAGACGGCGGAGAAAGCCATTGCAAAGGGAACGATGTTCGTCGGCGAAAAAGATGGAGCTGTCATTGCCGCCGCCAAGATCGACCAAGAGCAGGTAGATGTATACGCAGGGGTAAAATGGCAGTATGAAGCACCGCCGCAACAGGTTATGGTACTTCACACTTTGGTGGTAGATCCGCGACTTAAAGGAAAGGGCTACGGAACGCAGTTCGTCCGTTTCTACGAAGAATACGCTCTGCAGCAAGGCTGCCCTTTCCTGCGGATGGATACCAACGCCCGCAATACCGCCGCACGGGCGCTCTATAAGAAATTAGGCTACCGAGAATCGGGGATCGTCCCCTGCACCTTCAACGGCATCGAAGGCGTACAACTGGTTTGCTTGGAAAAGAAGTTAAGCAAACACGAATAATCCGAACCCGATTTTAAGGGGCGGATTTTCGCCTTTGCTACGTTAAAATACTCGTTAATC
>JAZQAQ010000184.1:0-9826 GCA_045545255.1 Eubacteriales bacterium
GAGGGGGATGTTTATTGTTTATTCAGTTCTTTATCGCAGGCGAGAAGGGAATGGACGATAATGCGGACGGCATAGAACACGGAATCTACATAGATATATTCATCGGGCTGATGGGCACCGCCGTGACCTGTGGGAAGCTCGGGCTTTTCCACGGTTTTCTTGGGATCGGTGGCGCGATCGCCCACTGAAAAGGCGTTTTTCAAGCATCTGCAATAGGTGCCGCCGCTCAGGCGAACGGGTTGACGATCCTTTTCGGCAAGGGTGTTGAAGACCTCGGTGAAGATGGCAGGGAAGGGGCTGGCGGGGTCGGTGCTGCAGCCGGGGCGATTGTTTTCCTCACAGACAGTGAAGTCTGCGGCGGTCCAGCTTTTTTCAAAGCCCTTTTCCAGTTCCTGAGGGTCGAGAGAAATTCCGTAGCGGAAGTCAAAGCTGATCCAGAGGTGTCCTTCTTCTGTTTTGACCATTCCGTTGGCGGCGGTCAGATTGCCGAAATCAGGATCTTCGTGGGCAAGACCCATTCCCTCTGCGTAAGGGGAGGCAAGGCGTTCTGCAACTGCCTTCATCATTTGGCGATCCGCTTGCGGGAGTGCTTGGCAGTCTGCCAGCAGCTCTGCTGCTAAAAAGGTGGCGGAGACACCTCTGGCCGCTGCTGCTGCGTGGGCAGAGCGTCCGATGCTCATAAGGCGCAGTCTGTCCTTTTGCTCAGTGAGGGTGAAGGCTTCGTTATCTTTGATCTTTTTTTCCAATTCCGCTTTGAGGGCGGGGGTGTTTTGCAGAATCACCTCTGCCTTGCCCAGTACCACATTCATTGCCGCGCCGCCTTGGAAATCCAAGATTGCGCTGAGGGTTTGATTGCTTCTGACCCAAGCACGATAGATACTTTTTTCGCCGATGGCGCAGGGAAATGCGGCATCAGGGGAAATGGAAAGATCCGGCATTTCTTCCTTTGCGGCAAAGGTCTGCATATCTTCCATACCGGATTCTTCCGCAGAGCCTACCACTGCCCAAAGGCGGCTTTTAAAGGGGAGCTTAAAATCCCGAATGATGGCAAGGGCGCAGAGGGCTTCAATGATGCCGCTCTTATTATCGCCGCTGCCCCGACCGTAGAGGAAGCCGTCCTTGAGGAGCGGTTCAAAGGGCTGTGTAACAGTCCAGTCGTCCCCGGCGGGCACAACGTCGCTATGGGCGAAAATACCGATCGTCTTATCTCCCTCTCCAAAAGAGGAGATGGCGTAGCCTGCGTCCTTTTCGAGACGGGTATTAAAGCCGAAGTCCTCAAAAAGCTTGGCGGAGGCGGCAAGGGCCATGGCACATTCTTTCCCAAAGGGTGCGCCTTCCTCTGCTTTGCCCCGTACAGAGGGGATGCGGCAAAGCTCCATCCATTGCTCGATCAGCTGTTCGCGATGCTCCTCAAGCCAAGCGATGATCTTTTGATCAAGTTCTTGATTGATCATAATGATACTCCTTAAGAATAATCCGTTCTCTGTTTTAAAAGGCGGATTTTCACTCACTATTCGTTGAAATACTCGTTAATCCGACAGGATTAACTGCGTTTTGTGCCTTGCAAACCCAAAAATCCGCTCCCTTAAAATTCTTTGACCTGAAAATGAGCAGAATTTCGGGAGATTTTTGGTGCGGAGAAGTTCGTAAGGCTGGCGCCTACAAACCTTCGACAAGCCGAAAAGCACCGAAATTATGCTTTCGGCGGTTTCGCCAAAATCCGTTTGAAATTAAAGAGGAAGAGCAATCCGCAGGTGGTGCAGGCCAGGGTATCGGCGATGGGCTCCGCCCAATAGATACCGAAGACGCCCATAAAGCGGGGCAGGATCAGTGCCAGCGGCACCAAAAGGATGATCTTTCTCAACAGTGCGATAAATAAAGAAAATTTTGCCTGTCCCAGAGCCAGGAACGCCGTCTGGCAAGCGCGCTGGATGCCGAAGATCAGCATACCGCCCATAAAGATGGGGAGGGCTTTCCCGATCAACTCGATCAATGCTTGATCGTTTGTGAAGATCATGGCGAAGGCTTTGGGAAAGAGCATAGTGCAAAGGGCAAAGAGGGAGGTGTAGCCGAAAAGAAGGATCAGCATCACCTTAAATGTCTTGCGCACCCGCTCGGGCTTGCCCGCACCGTAATTGTAGCTGATAATGGGGGAGACCCCTTGGGTAAAGCCGCTGACCGGCACCCCGATGAATTGCATGACGCTCTGCATCACCGTCAATGCGCCGACGTAGAGATCCCCGCCGTACCGCATCAGTCCGCCGTTCATCACCATGGAGATGATGCTTTCGGTTATGGACATAACAAAGGGGGAGACGCCCAAGGAGGCGATCCGCCCGATGATCCTGATGCTGGGGCGCAGGCGGCAGAGACGGATCCGCAGCTGCTCGGTCTTAAAACATAAAAAGTAAAGGATCCAAAGGGCGCTGAGGGTCTGGGAAATAACGGTCGCCCAAGCGGCACCCGCCACCCCCATATCAAAGCCCTTGATAAAGATAGGGTCCAATATAATGTTTGCAACGGCACCTACCACCACCGAAAGGGTGGCTACAAGGGTCTTGCCCTGCATGAGGATGAAGGAATTTAACCCCACCGTCACCATCACCATCGGCGTTCCCAAAAGGTAGACCCTCAGGTATTCCCGCGCAAAGGGGTAGGTGATGTCGCTGGCGCCCGTGAAGTACAGAAAGGGCTTCATCACACCGTAAAAGATAAACGGCAGTATCACCGATAGGATCATCAGCAAGGTCACGCCGTTGCCGAGGATCTTTTCCGCCCGCTCCTGCTCCTTTTTTCCGAGCGCAATAGAGGCGAGGGGACTTCCTCCTCCGCCCACAAACATACTGAAGGAGGCGATGATAACGATGATCGGAGCCGCAAGCCCTACTCCCGTCAGTGCACTTTGGCCGATCAGATGGCCGATATAGATGCGATCCACCACGTTGTAGAGCAGGTTGATCAGCTGTGCCGCAATGGTGGGTAGGCTCATTTGAAGGACAAGCTTTGAGATTTTTTCGGTTCCTAACCGATCGGTTTGATTGTTTTTATGTTCCATGGTTACTCCAAAATAACGGCCTTTTTGGGTGCGCGAAGCAGACGCTCAAGACTGCGGCAGGCAAGGCAATGGTCATAATAACGTTCAAATTCCATCTCACGCTTTCCAAGCTGGGGACAGAAGGTCTCCATAATCTTGATGCCCTCCTGCACATTAGCTTGGCAGATCTCAATAAAGAATTTGGCAAACTCCTCGCAGAACTCTGCGTGGAAATCCAGCATCCGCCAAGAGATCGTCTGAGGACGGGTGGGCATTACGCTGTGCTTCTCGGAAAGAGCGCGCTCTTTTTCAGCGATGGCAAATACTTTTTTGAAGCTTTCCACCATAGCGGGATTATGATGGGGGTAAAGTCCACCCTCCATCCCTTTATCACCTTGCATATAGGCGAAGTCAAAAGCATCGGTTATCTGCTGCAGCAGATCAACTGCCTCTTTCCAATCCTCGCCGTAGATATGGGAAAAATAGTCGGCTTTGACGGCTTCGTAGTCGCAGTCTCTGTTCATCAAGGTCTCGGCGTAGATATAGACGGGGAAGGCGTTGGGGAAGCCGCTTCGCTGAGAGCCGTCCTCCACATAGCCGTCGATTCCGCCGTAACGCAAGCCACGCACATCCTCATAAAGACGGCGGGCGATCGCCATCCCGCCGGGATCCAGATACTGATGACGCCAGAAATGATACTCATAAGAGAAGATGGGACCTTGGAACGCCTTTTTCCAGGTATGGAGAATGGCAAGGTTTTCCTCTGCGCTCCGCGGTGCCTTCCAAGCGTTATGCACAAAGGCGGGCGGCTCGGGGAGGATGCTCTTTTCATTGAGACTGGAGCAGTAGGAGCGGGTGACGGGCGCATAGAGCAGGGAGAACCGCTCGGGATTTTTGATCACCTCGGTCTCTGCGCCCCAAAGGGTATCCACATAGGCGATGAATACGATTCTGGTCTCCAGCTTGCGGGCAGTGAGGATCTCGTCCAGCTCGTTGAGCATCATCACATACCAATCGGAGGGATGCTTCTTGCGGCAATCGTCACATTCGCAGTGGTTATGGGAGCCGTCGGAGAGCCAAACGTGCAGATAATCGGAATTGCTGTGGGTCTCGGCATAATCCGCCACCGCCTCTGCCATACGGGTGCGGACGTGGGGCTTGGACATACAAAGATTGGTCTTCCAGCTTTCGCCCTCGAAGAAATCCCGCTTGCCGTTCAGAAGAGCCAGGCAATCCACCGTCTCCTTGGGCAGGGTGTTAACATCGGTATTGGAGGGCAGATCATAAATGCCGAAGGGCTTGGCGGTCCAGCCGTGGCCGATATCGTGGAACATCAAGCCGCGCTTGGAGATCTCCGATTCACATTGCCGCTTCCATTGCAGGATTTGGGAGCGGGGGACCGGCTCGGGCTTGCGGTTTGCTTCGTTGAAGATGTGGTTATAATGACGGTCATAGTAAGAGGCGGGGATGAAAAACTCCAGCATATAGACGTTCATCTCCAGCTTGGCGTAGTAGTCCGCCACCTCCAGCATAACCGGCTGGGATTCGGTGCCTTCATTGCAGAAGCCGCGGAAGCGGTGGTCTGCCAATTTATGATATTTTACAGGCTCGATATCCTTCATCGGGATATGGTCGCCGTCTACGCCGGGATAGAGCCAGCGGCAGCCGTTTTCACGGAGCATCCGATAGACCGCAAAAAGGACGCTGCGGGGATTGGAGCCTGCAAGAATGCCGCCCTTTTCATCGGTTTCGATATGGACGACGTCGTCCAATCGGGGATCTTCCCCCTCGAAGGGCAGACCGAAATCCTCCAAAAGACCAAGACGGAATCCCGTCTTGGCTTGGGGATCGTAGAGGATGGCCACATCGCCGCCATCGGGCATCATCATTCGAATATACTTTTTCAGTTCCTCTGCGGCGTGATCAATGACGTGGTCTGCACGCAGTTTATAGATATAAAGCATAAACTACTCCTTTCAGTTTCCGCATTCGATAGAGATGCGGTTAAAGATATGCAGGATATCATCGGTCTTCATATTCTTTTTTTCTTCGCCCGATTTATCCAGCACGATATTTCCTTTATCCATCATTAAAAGGCGGGTGCCGTATTCCACCGCATAGCGGAGATTATGGGTCACCATAATCGCGGTGAGATTTTTTTCTTTCACGATCTTATCGGTCAGCTCCATAATGATCTCTGCGGTACGGGGATCCAGAGCGGCGGTATGCTCATCCAGGATAAGGAAGTCCAGCGGGGTCAAGGTCGCCATTAAGAGGGAAACCGCCTGACGCTGACCGCCGGAAAGAGAGCCGACCCGTACGTTCATTTTGTCCTCCAGACCAAGACCCAGAGAGGCAAGCTGCTCCTTATAAAAGGCGGCACGCTTGCGGTTGATGCCGCCGGTCAGACCAAAGGGTTTTCCCTTATTGTCTGCCATAGACATATTCTCTAAAATGGTCATATTGGGGCAGGTGCCCAAGGAGGGGTCCTGATAGACCCGACCGATCCGCTTATAGCGGGTAAATTCCTTTTGCTTGCGGATGCTTTCGCCGCCGATGAGGCAATCGCCCTCGTCGATGGGGATGGAGCCGCAGATAATGTTCAAAAGGGAGGTCTTTCCGCTGCCGTTGCTGCCCACGATTGATACAAATTCGCCTTCCTCAACTGTGAGGTTGAAGTCCTCGAAAAGGCACATCTCCGTGACGCTGCCGGGGTTAAAGATTTTGGTGATGTTCTTCAGTTCAAGCATTATGGTGCGCCCCCTTTCTCATTTTGGAATGACCGCTGAAAAAGGCGGAGATCTTCTCATTGAAGATGAGGATCAGGGCAAAAAGTACGGCGTTGAGTAGTTTGAGGTAGATGCCGTTGCTGTCTATCAGTACCAGATAGTTGAGGCAGAGGGAATAGATCACAGCCCCGATGATGACGGCGGAGGTATCCTTCACAAAGCGGACGCGCCCGAAGATGGCAAGCCCGATGATGACCGATGCCAGCGCAAGGACGACCTTTCCGCTGCCGCTATCGTTATCGTAGGAATTGAAGAGATTGGCGTAGACTGCGCCTGCGATAGCTACAAAGCCGTTGGCGAGGGCGAGACCCAAAATCTTATAATTTCCGCTGTCCCGACCCAGAGAGACTACCAGCTTTTCGTTGTCGCCGGTGGCACGGAGCATATAGCCCAGCTTGGTTTTGAGGAAAAGATCAATGATCAGCTTAAAAGCAAGGACGATGATCAGCTCTGCCAAAAGGATCATATAATCCTCTGCTTGCTTGCCGAAGGTAGAGAGGAAGGAACTGTCAAAGAGACTCTCCAGCTTTTCACTGCGGAAAGAGAAGATGGTGGTGGTCATTCCGTTTTTCGTCAGCAGTTGGGTGGCTGCGAGAGTGACGGAGAGCAAGGCGGTCATCACGATGATGCCTGCCAGCAGATTGGAGATCTTGAATTTCACGTGCAGGATGCCCGTCACAGTCCCTGCCAAAAATCCGGCGGCAAAGCTGAGGATAATGGCAAGCAACGGGGGCAGTCCTGCCTTGAGCATCAGGATGGTGCAGACAACACCGCCCAAGGGGAAGGTGCCGTCTACCGAAAGATCGGGGAAGTCCAGTATGGAAAAGGAGATATAGACGCCCAGCGCGAGGATCGCAAAGCATAGACCCATCTGCAGGCCGTCGATGGTAGTGCCTAAAAATAACATAATCAGATTCCTTTACAGTAGCTTACTGCGGCAATGAAAATTGCCGCAGTAATGATTCTTTTATTAAGCAACGTCTGTTGCGGTGATTTCAGTGGGAACAGTCAGACCGAGGGCGGTGCAGACCTTGCTGTTGTAGTAGTTATTGGGTTCGGTGATGGTAGCGACGGGGATCTCGTCTGCTGCGGTACCGCCCAGAATCTTCGCAGCAGCTTCACCGGCTGCTTTACCGACGGTGATGTACTCGATGGAGGCACTGGCGGCACAGCCTACCTTGACCTGCTCGATTTCGGAACCGAAAACAGGAATTTTGGCATCGTTGGTCAGGGGGAGGATGTTGGTCTCCAGCTTGCCCACGACCGTATTGTCCAGCAGGTTCACGAAGCAGTCTACCTTGCGGCTGATCAGCTCGTTGACCTTGGTGTCAATGGTATTGATATCTGCCACGATGGAATCGCAGATCTCCATTCCGGTATACTTCTTGGCGGCTTCCTTCAGCGCGCTGACCTGAACGGGGGAGCTGGACTCCTCGGAGGAGTAGAGCACGCCGATCTTGAGGTCCTTCTTGCCCATAAAGGCGGTGACCACTTCCAGCTGCTTTTCAAAGTTGGGAATATCGCTGGAGCCGGTCATATTCTCGTAGTTTTCCATCGTAGTGGGGTCGGTGACTGCGCAGTATACGACGGGGATATCGCCGTCTGCCGCATTGGCGGCTGCGACTGCAGAGGGCGTTGCGATGGCAATGATGACCTCTGCCTGCTTATTGACCAGATTATTGGCCTGGGTCTGGGAGACGCTGGCGTCGAAGTTACTGTCCAGCCGCTCTACATTATATTCATCTAAATTAACGCCTGCATCCTTCAAGCCTTGCAGGATTCCGTCGTAGCAGTTATTCAGGGAGGCGTGAGAGCCAAACTGAATGATGCCGATGGTCTTTTTGGACGTGCCGCATCCCGCCAGAATGCAGAGGGAGAGGGCGAGCATTAGGGTAATTGCGATGATTCTCTTGAGGTTTTTCATAGTGTGATCTCCTTTTTTGTAAAAATAAAAAGTCCCATACTTCCCGAAGGAAGTATGGGACAGAAAAACAATTTCTGCGGTGCCACCCATATTGATGAAGTTCATCCGCTCATTCCGCACAATCATGCGGTCCGTACTGTAACGGGTACGCCCCGTCAGCTGCTACTTGCGAAATCTTCGCTTTCGGCTGCCCTCGTAAGTCCATTCAGAAATCCTTCTCACTACCGCGTTCCCAGCATCGGCGGCTCTCTGCAAGCATCCGGAGTTCTTACTTACTCTTACTCATCGGTTTGATGGCATAAATATACCATATAGACAATGGAATGTCAATAGATTTTTTAAAAAATATTTTAGTACTTTAGCTAAGCAAAGCACGGTCACTGGCAAACTTGGAGCCGCTGGTCTTTTGGAAGGCCTCCAGCAGGGATTCCACCGTCAGTGCTTTCTTTTCCTCGCCCTTGATATCCAGGATGATCTTACCTGCGTTCATCATAATCAGACGGTTGCCGTGGTTGATGGCGTCCTGCATATTATGGGTGATCATCAGGGTGGTCAGCTTATGCTCCTCCACGATCTCACGGGTGATGGCGAGCACCTTGGCAGCGGTCTTGGGGTCGAGGGCTGCAGTATGCTCATCCAGCAAGAAGAGCTTGGGATCGTTCATCGAAGCCATCAAGAGAGTGATGGCCTGACGCTGACCGCCGGAGAGCAGCCCTACCTTGGTGGAAAGGCGATCCTCCAGTCCCAGATCCAGTCGCTTGAGGGACTCGCGGTACTGGGCGCGATCTGCATTTTTGATTGCCCATTTGAAGCCGCGAGGCTTGCCGCGGTTAACTGCCAGCGACATATTCTCTTCGATCCACATATCACCGGCGGTGCCGGTCATAGGATCTTGGAAAACGCGTCCGATGAATTTTGCACGCTTATATTCAGGCAGCTTGGTGATATCGTGCCCGTCGATGATGATCTGACCCTCATCCACGGGGAAGGTACCTGCAATGGCATTGAGCATCGTGGATTTACCGGCACCGTTGCCGCCGATAACCGTCACGAAATCGCCGTCCTCCAAAGTGAGGGAGATATCGTCCAGTGCCACCTTTTCGTTGACGGTGCCTGCGTTAAATACTTTGGTGATATTCTTCAGTTCAAGCATTTTTTACGACCTCCTTCTTTTTGGATTTATTGAAATAGGTCTTTTTGAGATAGGGGACAGCCAGGAAGATGGCAACCACCAGAGCAGAGAGCATCTTCAGAAGGTCGGTATCCAACCCCAAGAAGATGACGGTCTGATAAACGATATAGTAGATGATACCGCCGACGATAACGCCGCTCATACGCACGATATAGTTTTGGGGCAGCTTGCTGATCAGCACTTCGCCGATGATGACGGCCGCCAGACCGATGACGATGGCACCGCGTCCGTCGTTGATATCCGCTTTACCGGAATACTGCGCCATCAGCGCACCGGAGAGGGCAACAACGCCGTTGGAGAGTGCAAGACCCACGACTTTATGCATATTGGTATTGATACCCTGGGCACGCGCCATTTTCTCATTACAGCCGGTGGCACGGAAGGCGGAGCCGAACTTGGTGCCGAAGAAGCCGTAGAGCAGGGTGACCAGTACCACGCAGAACAGTGCGAGAACCACCAATGCGTGATATTTTTCCAGCTGACTGATCAGGACGTTGAAGGTACGGGCAGGTAATGCCTGATTTGCCTTACCCATAATCTTCAGATTAACCGACCATAGGATCAATTGAGTCAAAATACCCGCAAGGATGGCGGGGATGCCCATTAAGGTATGGAAAAGACCGGTCACCAGACCGCACGCCATACCTGCAAGGGTGGCGATCAGCATTGCGGGCCATACATTCCAGCCTGCTGCCATCAGCATCGCGCAGACCGCCATACCGGTGACCATAGAACCGTCTACTGTCAGATCGGCAAGATCCAGTACCTTATATGTAATGTATACACCGACTGCCATAATACCCCAGATCAAGCCTTGGGCGGAAGCACCCGGCAGGGTATTGGCATACTGCTGCAAGGTTTCTAAAAAATCCATTTTTTTCTCCTAT
>JAZQAQ010000185.1:0-4530 GCA_045545255.1 Eubacteriales bacterium
ATGCGGCATATTGCCAATTCCAGCGCGGCTTTTAAGGACGGCTTTGCATTGGATGCGGTGCGGATCGGCTCCGCGCTGACCGGCAGAATGCCGATAAGACCCCCTCTCCCGCTGAAGAGAGCGGGTCGGTTTGAAGCGGAGATCCTCTCGGTCCGTACTCTGCCTGCCGGCAGTAATTTGAGCTACGGTAACGTCTGCAAGCTGAAAAAGAAGACCACCGTCGCGGTGGTGGCGGCAGGCTCTGCCGATGGCTTTGCGCCCGGTGAAAAGCAGGACCTTTATCGGTTGATCGATATCTGCCGCTATCTCTATCACGATCTGCGGCTTTTGCTGAAAAAGCCCGTCGTATATGGGAAGGTAGGGGAGCAGAAGGCGGTTATGCTGGGACGCCCCGCGACCACCCATAGCTTTTTCGATGTGACCGGAATGGATTGTAAGCCGGGTGATAAAATGATTTTAGAGGTGGCACCCTTAAAGGTAGATGCTGCCGTGGAGCGGGTCTATGAATAAGCTTTTGGGAAATCGGGAGATCAACCGTGAACTGGAGCAGAATGTCTTTGCCCACGCTTACTTGATCACAGGTGAGGCGGGAATGGGAAAAAAGACATTGGCTCGGCTTCTTGCGGCAAAGCTTACCGAGGATCGGAAAGGACTTGCCCTGCGGGATGAGCATCCCGATGTGCTCTGGCTTGCGCCTGAGAGCGAGGGGAAGCAGATCCCCGTGGATGCGGTCCGTGCCTTTCGTCAAGAGGCTTATGTCCTGCCCAACCAGTCCCCTAAAAAGGTGCTGATCATTGATCGCTGTGAGCAGCTCAATGAAAACGGGCAGAATGCAATATTGAAGATTTTGGAAGAGCCTCCCGCGCACGTGGTCTTTTTATTGTTGGCGTCGAGCAGGGAGGATATGCTTCCCACCATCCGTTCCCGCTGCGTGATCTGGGATATGCAGCCGGTGGGTGAGACGGAGGGCGTGGCATTTCTGAAGGAACGCTTTCCGGACGCGGAGCGGGTGGAGACCCTCTTGCGTGCCGCCGGCGGAAACCTGGGTCGTGCTATGGAATATTTGGAGGGAGGTACCCTCCTGACCTACGGTGATCTGGGCGTGAAATTCTTGGGTAAGCTCTGCCGCAGTAAGCGGCTGGAGGCGGATAAGATGCTGGCCGGTGTCCCCAAGGGTGAATTTATCGCCTTCTTGGATAGCTTTTCCCGCCTCTGCCACGATTTTCTGCTTTTTAAGACCGGCAGCGGTCAGGAAAATATTGTTTTTTTGGAAAGTGTCTTGCAAATTAAAGGATTTTTAGGTAGAATGAGACTGGAGCAGCTTTATCGGATGGCGGCGTTGACGCTGGATAGTAAGACTGCTCTTTTGGAAAACGGCAATGAAAATCTGATTAAAACGTGCTTCATTGCAGAAATGGGAGAATTACTGCGTTGACAAATATCGTTGGTGTCCGTTTTAAGGACAACGGTAAAACTTATTATTTCGATCCCTGCGGTCTTGAACTGAAGCAGGGTGATTATTGCGTTGTGGAGACCGCTCGCGGTACCGAGTGCGGCGAGGTTTCTCTTGCACCCCGCGCTGTGGAGGACGGAGATGTGGTCCAGCCCCTCAAGCCGGTGCTGCGAATCGCTGATGCGGCAGATCACCGCCAGATGGAAAAAAATCGTGCCCGCGAAAAGCGTGCGGCGGAGATTTTTGCCGAGAAGGTGAAAAAGCATAAATTGGAGATGTCGCTGGTGGAGGTGGAGTACACCTTTGACGGCAGCAAGATCCTCTTTTTCTTTACCGCCGAGGGCAGAGTGGATTTCCGCGACCTGGTCAAGGATCTGGCATCGGTCTTTAAGACCCGTATCGAGCTTCGTCAGATCGGCGTGCGGGATGAATGTAAAATGATGGGCGGTATCGGAATGTGCGGACGCCCCTTCTGTTGCAATCAGTTTTTGAATGATTTCAGCCGCGTCACCATCAAGAGTGCCAAGGATCAGGGCTTGCCCCTCAATCCGGTCAAGATCAGCGGCGTCTGCGGGATCTTGATGTGCTGCTTGAATTATGAGCAGGAGACCTATGAGGAGCTTTCCAAAAAGCTGCCCAAGGTAGGCAATCAGGTGGAGACCCCCAAGGGTCGCGGTGTGGTGGCGGAGCTTTCCGTGCTGACCGCCAAGGTGAAGGTTAAATTCACCGCCGAGGACGGAACGGTTACTTTTGATACCTATGATGCCCGCGATCTCCGCTGGCAAAAGCATACCCATCCTGCGGGCGGGGAGAAAAAGCCAAAAGCACCCAAGCCCCATAAGGAACCTGCTGCAGAATGATCCTTTTTGAGTTACCCTATGCTAACTGAAAAAGAAGCGATTTTTCCAGTTTCTATGCGGATTTACGGAATGAAAAATTTTTAAAAAAGTACTTGAAAACTGTAAATTGATATGTTAGTATTTATTCAACATAATAAGGAGGTGTTCTGAAATGGCTCATGTAATTACTGACGCTTGCCTGAATTGCGGTAGCTGCGAGGCTGAGTGCCCCGTTAACGCAATCGCTGCCGGCGACGACAAGTATGTGATCAATGCTGACGAGTGCATCGATTGCGGTGCTTGTGCATCTGCTTGTCCTGCTGAGGCTATCGAGGCATAATCGAACATATTTGAAATAAAAAACAGCCGACCCGCAGGGTCGGCTGTTTTTTATTGTAATTTAGTAAAGAGCTCCGCTTGTTCCGGCGTGAAAACGCCTTGTTTTCCGCCGACGACGTAATAACCGGAACGGATCGCGGGGCTGGCATTGAATAATGTCAACGTCAAGATGCATTCGGATCCCACCTCTAAATCAAAACGGTCTAAAGAAGTGCTTAAGACGGTGGTTTCATCCTCGCCGTAAAGGATCAGATCGGGAGAAAGACCAAATCCGTTGGAGGTTTTTACTTCAACCGTATCACCGGCGTGCTCCCCTTTATAGATGGTATCAATTTCAAAAATATAGGTGTGGATCTGCTCGTTATTAACGGTTCTTCCGTTATCGTCCTTTATATTGCGATCCAGTTTCGGGTTGGTCATAACCCCTCCGTCAACGGAGGCGACCCGCCCCTTTAAGATCAGATCAGCTTCGTTGATAAGCTGCTCGGTTGTATACACTGCATCTGTAGTGAATACCAGAAGATCATCTTTTGCAGTAGGCTTGAAGGTGCAGGAGGAAAGAAGCAAAGATAAGGCGATTATTGTCAGCAAACAAAAATGTAAATATTTTTTCAAGGTAATCTCTCCTTTCTCAATTTCATTATATCAGGAAATCACGCAAAAAGATATTCGCAACATATATAAAACCAAAGAACAAATTTTGTTGAAGAAAACGAAAGAAACGACAAAAATTTTTGATAAAAGACCGTTCTTTTTTGCCGGTGTTCGCGCATAGACTTAAATTAAAAAGGAGAAGAAATGATGGATGCGGAGCGAGCAATGGGAAATCATTTATTAAGCGTAGAAAATCGGGAGCGGTTGAATGCTACCGGCGTGCTGGATGTGGATAGCTTTGACGAAAAGACGGTGGTGATCCTGACCAATATGGGAGTGCTGACGGTGGAGGGGGAGAACCTTCATATCAACCGACTGAATGTGGAAAATGGGGATATCGCCATTGAGGGGCAGATCGACCGCTTCGGCTATGCAGACCTGAAGGAAAAAGGCGGTAATCTCTTTAAAGGACTCTTCCGCTGATGGAAACCTATGTTTCAGATCAGGCGATCGCCTTTCTTTGGGCGGTGGTGCTGGGCGTTGCGCTGGGGGCGGTGTACGACATTTTTCGCATCGGTAGAATATTTAAAAAGCGCGGCTGGCTGCTTGTATTTTTCGAGGACCTGCTCTTCTCTCTGGCGGCAGCCCTTTCCACCGCCTTTTGCTTTACCCTCACCAATTTCGGACAGGTTCGCCTCTTTCTGCTGGTGGGGGAGGGGCTTGGTTTTTTATTGTATTTTAATACTTTAGGTGTACTTTCGGTGCGGCTGATGCGCCCCGTTGCACGGCTTTTCCAAGCGGTTTTGCTTTTTTGGCGAAAAAAGATGAAAAAAATTATGAATTTTTTGAAAAAACACTTTACCTTTTCAAAAGAATGGTGTAGAATGTTACTATCTAATGCTATGAGGAGGAAAAGCCGGCTTGAAGACCAAGACCATCGCAAAAGCGAATAGGGCGAAAAGGGCAAAGAGAATGAACCCCGTTGTCAGGGGTCTTATTATCGTTGCTCTGATTTATGTTGCCGGTAATATGATCGCCACCTGTATCAAGCTGCAGGCGCAGATTCAGGTAAAGAAGGCAGAGCTGGGTGAGCTGCAGAGCAAGATCTCTACCCAGACCGTTATTAATGAAGAGCTGAATAATATCCTCAATGCCGAGATCGATAGCGAGTATGTGGAGAGCGTTGCCCGCGATATGGGCTATGGCACCGCAGGCGAGCGGGTATACGAGAATATTACAGATGAATGATCCTGTTTTTTCAGGGTCATTTTTCTTTTGCCGAGCAGTTAAAAGAATAAAGAAGAA
>JAZQAQ010000186.1:0-4833 GCA_045545255.1 Eubacteriales bacterium
CCAAAGCGGAGAGCTGGCACTGGTGCTTTCCGGCAACCGCAATGCCTATGCCCTTGAGCGGGCTGCAAAGGCGGGAATTCCCACTGAAATTGTGGTCAAAAAGGAATGTGCCGACCAGTCGGATTTTGAAAAGCAGATCATCGCTGCGTTGCAAAAGTATGAGATCGAGCTTATCGTGCTGGCAGGCTTTATGAATATTCTCAGTGCCGATTTTACCGATCGCTATCCCGAGCGGATCATCAATGTTCACCCCTCGCTGATCCCCTCCTTCTGCGGAAAGGGCTTTTACGGACTGCAGGTCCACGAGGCGGCGTTGGAGTACGGTGTTAAGGTCACCGGTGCGACGGTGCATTTTGTGAATGAAATTCCAGACGGCGGCAGAATCATTGCTCAAAAAGCTGTTGATATTGAAGATGGAGATACCCCCGAGGTACTGCAAAAGCGGGTGATGGAGCAGGCGGAATGGATTCTGCTCCCGCAGGCAGTGGAAAAGGTTTCTGCTGCAATTATGAAAGGAGAAACAGTATGAATATCTATGAGATCAAATCTATGGGCGAGCGTATCGCCGGCAATAGTTATGTAGGGCGTGGCATTGTTATCGGCAAGACCGCAAACGGCAAGGCTGCAACCGCTTATTTCATTATGGGACGCAGTGAGAATAGCCGTAACCGTGTGTTTACCGTGAAGGACGGCACCGTTTTCACCGAGCCTTTCGATCCCTCCAAGGTGGAGGATCCTTCTCTGATCATCTATGCGGCGCTCCGTAATTATGAGAATAAGCTGATCGTTACCAACGGCGACCAGACCGATACCATCTGGGATGGACTTAAGAAAGGGGAGAGCTTCGCCGCTGCATTGACCACCCGCGAATTTGAGCCGGATGCACCCAATCTGACTCCTCGCATCAGCGGTATGATCACCTTTGGTAAGGATGATTTTACCTACGAGATGAGCATTCTCAAGAGTGCCGATGCGGAAGGTACTGCCTGCAACCGCTATCATTTTGCGTATCCCGCCCTCAACGGACTGGGTCACTTTATTCATACTTATGTCTGCGACGGCAACCCCATCCCCACCTTCCAGGGTGAACCGGAGCGGGTCAGCATCCCCGATGATATTGACGCATTTACCAATGATATCTGGGAAAATCTGGACGCAGATAATAAGATTTCTTTGTATGTATGCTATACCGATCCGGCGACCGGTGCTACCGAGACTCGTCTGATTAATAAAAATTGTAAGTGAGGTAGGAATGATGAAAGAATTTGAACTGAAATACGGCTGTAACCCCAATCAGAAGCCTGCTAAAATCTATATGAAGGACGGCAGCGAGCTGCCTATTAAGATCCTTGCCGGTCGCCCCGGTTATATCAATTTTCTGGACGCCTTCAATTCCTGGCAGTTGGTCAAGGAACTGAAGGAGGCACTGGGTCTGCCTGCCGCCACTTCTTTTAAGCACGTCAGCCCCACCTCCGCTGCAGTCGGTACTCCGCTGCCGGAGAAGCTGAAGAAGGCTTGCTTCGTGGACGATGTGGAGGGCTTGGACGAGTCCCCCTTGGCTTGCGCCTATGCAAGAGCCCGCGGTACCGATCGTATGTGCTCTTTTGGCGACTGGGTCGCGCTTTCCGATGTTTGCGATGCAACGACTGCTAATATGATCAAGCGTGAGATTTCCGACGGCGTCATTGCTCCGGGCTATACCCCCGAAGCGTTGGAGATCCTTAAGACCAAGCGGAACGGAAACTACAACATCGTGGAGATCGATCCCGACTATCGCCCCGATCCTATCGAGACCAAGCAGGTCTATGGGATCACCTTCGAGCAGGGAAGAAATGAGTTTGAGATCAATGAAGCGTTGCTTTCCAATCTTGTGACCGAGAATAAGGAACTGCCCGATAGTGCCAAGCGTGATCTGATCGTGGCTTTGATCACCCTCAAGTACACCCAGTCCAACTCTGTCTGCTATGCAGTGGACGGGCAGGCAATCGGTGTGGGTGCAGGTCAGCAGTCCAGAATCCATTGTACCCGCCTTGCAGGTACCAAAGCGGATACCTGGCAGCTTCGTCAGCACGATAAGGTGCTGAATTTGCCCTTCAGAGACGATCTGAAGCGTCCCGATCGTGATAATGTCATCGATGGTTATATCAATAAAAACGAAGAAGACGTCTGCAAGGACGGCATCTGGCAGAAGTATTTTACCGAGCAGCCCGAGCCTCTGACTCAAGAGGAGGCGGATGCTTATCTTGCTACCCTCAGTGGTGTTGCGCTGGGCAGTGACGCATTCTTCCCCTTTGATGATAATATCGAGCGTGCTAAAAAGAGCGGTGTTTCTTATATTGCAGAGCCCGGCGGCTCTATCCGTGACGATGTGGTCATCGAGTGCTGCAATAAGCACGGTATCACTATGGCATTCACCGGTATGCGGTTGTTCCATCATTAATCTATTCCATTATTAATCTATAGGAGTAAAACTATGAAATTACTGGTTGTCGGCGGCGGGGGGCGTGAGCACGCCATTATTAAAAAATTAAGAGAAAACCCTGCTGTGAAAGAGATCTTCGCCCTCCCCGGAAACGGCGGAATGGCAGGGGATGCAACCCTTGTCCCCATCGGTGCCAAGGAGATTGATAAAATCGTTGAATTTGCCAAGGGTCAGGCGATCGACTATGCGGTAGTCGCACCGGACGATCCCTTGGTACTGGGCTGTGTGGATGCCTTAAATGAGATCGGTATCCCTTGCTTTGGTCCTAAAGCCAACGCTGCCATCATTGAGGGCAGTAAGGTCTTTTCCAAGGATCTGATGAAAAAATACGGTATTCCGACCGCTGCCTATGAGGTCTTTACCGATTGCAAAGATGCTTTGAAGTATCTGGAGACCGCTCCCATTCCGACTGTTATTAAAGCAGACGGACTGGCACTGGGTAAAGGCGTTATCATCGCCGAGACCCGCGAGGCTGCTTACGATGCGGTCCGCTCTATGATGGAGGATCAGGTTTTTGGTGCCAGCGGCAGTCGTGTGGTGATCGAGGAATTTTTGACCGGTCCCGAGGTTTCCGTCCTGTCCTTTACCGACGGTGAGACGGTGGTTCCGATGATCTCTTCGATGGATCATAAGCGCGCCTTGGACGGGGATCAGGGCTTGAATACCGGCGGTATGGGTACAGTTGCCCCCAATCCTTACTACACGGCGGAGATTGCCGATGAATGTATGAAGACCATCTTCCTGCCTACCATCCAAGCAATGAAGGCGGAGGGTCGTCCCTTTAAGGGCTGCCTCTATTTCGGCTTGATGCTGACTCCCAATGGTCCCAAGGTGATTGAATATAACTGCCGTTTCGGTGATCCTGAGACCCAGGTGGTATTACCTTTGCTGGAAAGCGACCTGCTTACGGTGATGCAGGCGACGACCAACGGGACTTTAGCAGAGACCGAGGTGAAGTTCAGCGACCGCCACGCCTGCTGTGTGGTGATGGCGTCCAATGGCTATCCCGGCAAGTATGAGACCGGTTTTGAATTGTCCATCCCTGCAGAGATCAGCAATGAGGTGTTTGTTGCAGGTGCGAAGCTGGAAGGGGAGAAGCTGCTGACTGCCGGCGGACGGGTACTGGGTGCCACCGCGGTAGCAGATAGTTTGGAGGATGCAATTACAGCGGCTTATGCCAAGGCTGAAAAGATTCAGTTTGAAAACGCATTCTATCGCCGTGATATCGGAAAGCGGGCATTGCTCGCCGGAAAGGAGAACTAATGGTTTACCGTATTTATGTTGAAAAAAAGCCGGAGCTTGCAAACGAGGCTCGGGACTTGCGCTATGAGGTGCGCCACATTCTGCAGATCAAATCCCTGGAAAAGGTTCGGGTGATCAATCGCTATGATGTGGAAAATATTGAAAAGGAATTGTTTGACTATGCAGTGGGTACGGTATTCTCCGAACCCCAGCTGGATGTGACCGCTACCGAGCTGAATGCAGACGGTGCGAAGGTTTTTGCTGTGGAGCCCCTGCCCGGGCAGTTTGATCAGCGAGCTGATTCTGCCGCCCAGTGTATTCAGATCATCTCGCAGGGTGAGCGTCCTACCGTCAAAACGGCTAAAGTATATTTACTTTACGGCGATATGACCGCAGAAGAACTGGACGCCATCAAAAAGAGCGTTATCAATCCGGTGGAATCCCGTGAGGCAAGTCTGGAAATGCCTGCAACGCTTAAGACGGAGTATGCGATCCCCGAGACCGTCGCAACCCTGGACGGCTTTTTGAAGCTGGACGAAAAGGGACTTGCTGATTTCGTGGCGCAGTACGGACTGGCTATGGACTGCGATGATATCGCATTCTGTCAGGCATACTTCCAAAAGGAGGGGAGAGACCCTACCATTACCGAGATTCGTATGATCGATACCTATTGGTCGGATCATTGCCGTCATACCACCTTCCTTACGACCATCGACGATGTAAAGTTTGAGGACGCATTGTTGCAAAAGGCATATGACGATTATATTGCGACCCGCAAAGAGTTGGGGCGCACCAAGCCCATCAACCTGATGGATATCGGTACTTTGGCGGCAAAGTATCTCAAGAAGATCGGCAAGCTGGATAAGCTGGACGAGTCCGAGGAGATCAACGCCTGTACCGTCAAGATCGAAGTGGAAGCTGATGGCGTCAAAGAGCCTTGGCTGCTGCTCTTTAAGAACGAAACCCATAACCATCCTACCGAGATCGAGCCTTCCGGCGGTGCCGCTACCTGTATCGGCGGTGCTATCCGTGATCCCTTGTCCGGTCGTTCTTATGTGTATGGTGCGATGCGCGTGACCGGTGCTGCTGATCCTTTGAAGCCCATCAGT
>JAZQAQ010000187.1:0-4751 GCA_045545255.1 Eubacteriales bacterium
TATGTGCAATTCTACAATTTTGAGCGTATTAACTTGAAAGACGGCCTTACTCCGTACGAAATACGGAGCAAAGCCGCCTAATTCAGCGATATTCTACGACAGAGCTTTTATTTTCATGTCTATTTAATCGGGATCGGTCCAGAGATCCTTACGACGCTATTTATTATAGTTTCTCAATATCAGCGATCAAAGCATCAACCTCTGCGTCTGTGGTGCTCCAACTGGTGCAAAACCGTACAGCACTTCGATCTTCGTCGATCTTTTCTTGGAATTCGAAGGTGTATTTTTGAGCTAATTGCTCCATTTGGTCGTTTTTTAGGATGACAAACTGCTGATTTGTGGGACTTTCTGCGTAAAGTTCAAATCCTTTACAAGCAAAGGCGTCCCGAAGTCGCATTGCTTGCTCAACCGCTCTTTTTGTGATGCTGAAATAAAGCCCGTCTTTAAAGAGGGTATAGAACTGTAGGCCCAGCAGCCAGCCTTTTGCCAGCATTCCGCCGTTTTGCTTGATACAGCTTCGAAAATCCTCCTGCAAGGCGGGATGGTTTAAGACTAAAGCTTCCCCGAAGAGCGCACCGCATTTGGTTCCTCCAAAATAAAAAGCATCGGCAATTTGCGCAAGTTCGGCGGCGGTGATATCCGATTCCGGCGAACCCAGTCCGTAGCCCAGTCTTGCTCCGTCAATAAAGAGATATAAATTGTATTCATCGCAGACTGCGCGAATGGCTTGCAGTTCATTTTTGGAATAGAGAGACCCAAGCTCGGTGGGGTAGGAGAGATAAACCATTTTTGGTTGAGTGATATGCTCCTTAATGCCGCTGGTACGGTATAGTTCCGCTATGGTTTCAATTTGCTTTGCGGTGATCTTTCCGTTTTCGGCAGGGAGTGTCTCGATCTTATGACCGGAATTCTCCACCGCTCCGGTTTCGTGGACGTGGATGTGACCGCTGTCTGCTGCGATCACACTTTGGAAGGGGCGCAGTGCGGCTGCGATCACAATATAGTTGGTCTGGGTACCGCCTACCAAAAAGTGTACTGCCGCTTGCGGACGCTCAATGACCTTTTTGATCTCTTCGGCCGCCTTTTCGCACCAGATATCCAGCCCGTACCCGCCGTAGCTTTCTTGGTTGGTGGCTTCAAGTGCTTTGAGGATTTCGGGATGTGCGCCGCGGTTGTAATCGTTATTGAATCGAATCATTTTATGCTCCTTTATCTAAAAAAGCCGATGCAGGAGCATCGGCTTTTTGGTGGGCCATCAGGGACTCGAACCCCGGACCAACCGGTTATGAGCCGGTAGCTCTAACCAACTGAGCTAATGGCCCTTCGCGTTTTTATATTCTAACATACCATATATGGATTGTCAAGGAAAACAAGGCTTTTTTCTCCATTGACAGGATGCGATTTGAATGATAATATTGATTTGATTATGAAATTCAAGGCGGAGGGACGATGGAACGCTTTTTTGAAATTTTGAACATTCTTATTATCGTTTGGAATTTATGGGTGTTTTTGATAATGGGCGTGGATAAACGGAAGGCAAAGAAGGGACGGCGCCGTATCCCGGAGCGGACGCTTTTGCTTTCGGCTTTGGCTTTTGGTGCGCTCGGCGGATTGATCGGAATGCATCTTTTTCACCATAAGACCCGCCATAAAAGATTTCGCTATGGTTTGCCGATAATGCTGATTTTGCAGTTGGCGTTGTCAATTTACTTGACTTTTTATATTTGATTTGATATAATACATCACAATAATTTTTGACTGGAGGGATTTTTACTATATGGATATAGTTGGTCCGATATTGCTGCAGTTTGTATTGATCGCCCTGAATGCGATCTTTGCCTGCGCAGAAATCGCCGTATTGTCCATGAATGAAACAAAGGTTGCAAAGCTTGCAGAGGAAGGCAACAAAAAAGCAAAAAAATTGAATAAGTTGATTGCCGATCCTGCCCGTTTTTTGGCTACGATTCAGGTTGCCATTACGCTGTCCGGCTTTTTGGGCAGTGCCTTTGCCGCCGATAATTTTTCCGAACCGATTGTAAACGGATTACTTGCGCTCGGTGTACCTCTGTCTGCAAAGACTTTGGATATCATCGCCGTTATCGTGATCACGTTTCTTTTATCTTTTGTCACTTTGGTGTGCGGAGAATTGGTTCCCAAGCGGGTTGCTATGAAGAAGACGGAGAAATTGGCACTTGGTCTTTCCGGATCGATCGCTTTGATCTCCAAATTGTTCGCACCCTTGGTGATGCTGCTTACCGTTTGCACAAACGGTGTACTGCGTATGATGGGAATCGACCCCAACGAAGCCGAAGAGCAGGTCAGTGAAGAGGATATTCTGATGATGGCTGATGCCGGTACCGAAAAGGGCGTCATCGACGAGGAAGAGAATGAACTGATCCAGAATGTTTTCGAGTTCGACGATCTCAATGTCGGTCAGGCAATGACCCACCGTACCGAGCTGGTTATGCTTTGGGCGGAGGATACCATTGAGGATTGGAAGAAAACCATCTTTGAGGTGCCTCATACCTTTTATCCCGTATGTGAGGATACCGCCGACCATGTGGTTGGCGTGCTGGATTCCCGTAAGTTTTTCCGTCTTTCCGAGTTGACGAAGAAGGAAGTGATGGAAAAGGCGATGGTGAAGCCTTTGATCGCATCCTCGCAGATGAAAACAGATGATCTTTTCCGTGAAATGAAAGTGACGAAGATCCATTTTGCGATTGTTATTGATGAGTTTGGCGGAACAGACGGTATCATCACTATCAACGACTTAGTTGAGCTTTTGGTGGGTGAGCTGGAAGAGACGCCTACCGATATTATTGAGCTGGATGAAAGTACATTTAAGATCGTAGGCGACACCGAATTGAATAAGGTGGAGCGCGAATTGAAGCTGGATCTGGAAAGTACCGCGGCAACCATCAGCGGCTGGATCGTGGAGCAATTGGGTACGATTCCTCAAAAGGGCGAGGATTTTCACTACGATAAATTCAACGTTTTTATCACTAAAGTGGATGAAAAACGTGTACTTGAGGCGATCATTAAGCTTGATCCGCCTGCCGAAGAAGAATAACGAAAGGGGCTGTAAAAAACGCGCGTTTTTTACAGCCCCCTTTAGACGAAAAGTTTAAAAATTTAATCGAATTATGACTTTAATGTATAGATTTAATGTGCTATAATGTTTTTAAAGTTAAAAGGGGGGTAAAAAATGAAAATTAAAGCAGCAACCTTTAACATTCAGTGCGGTCGTAATCACGATAAGCGTGTACGCGGCGAGAATGCCGATATTGAGCTGGATCGTGTTGTGGCGCATATTCAAAAGATGGACGCGGATTTTTGCTCCATTAATGAGATCAGCGATGATCTTCCCGGCTCGACGTTTGGTCAGCAGCCGGCGTATCTTGCGCAGCAGCTTGGTTGGAACTATGCCTTTGCAAAAGCGATTGATGTTAAGAAGAAGGATGGCTCTGCGCGTGCATACGGAATCGCGCTTTTGAGTAAGCATCCCATCCGTTCTTTCCGTCGGATTCCTCTTGTGACTCCGCCCGAGGAGAGGGAAGAGGGCTTGAAGTACGAAGATCGGATGCTGATGATCGCAGAAGTTGAGATCAACGGTAAAATCGTAACGGTTATGAATAGCCATTTCGGACTGCGGGAAACGGAGATCGAAAAAGCCGCCAATGCCGTACTGGCAGAGCGGGAGAACCTTTCGGGTCCGATCGTGTTGACGGGTGACTTCAATATTGGACCGGATCATCCCCAATTGCAGCGGATCAAGGCTGTGTTTAAAGATACTGCCGATATCCGAGAGGATGCGTGCCTGACGTTCCCCAGCCATCAGCCCAAAGTCAAGATCGACTATATTTTCACGGATCATAATACCCAAACACTTGATCTGCAGATTCCTACAGAGGTGGTTGCCGATCATTTGCCTATGATTGCAACTTTGGAGGTATAATAAGATGAAATTGAAGGTTTGTTCTTTTAATATTCAGCACGGCATCAACCACGCCCAAAGATTGGCAGGCGAAAAGGCCGAGGTAAATCTGGATCGTATGGTCGATCATATTGCCGAGCTGGGAGTGGAAATTGTAGGTATCCAGGAAATATATAACTGTCCTCCTGACGGTCGGTTTCCCGATCAGCCCGGTTATATTGCCGAAAAGCTTGGGTGGCACAGCGCATTCGCCAAAGCCATTGACGTTGTGACCAAGGATGGCGAGAAACGTCCCTACGGCGTTGCCATCGTTTCAAAATATCCTATTATCAGTATGAATACGTTCCATATTGCCGTCCCGGAGGATGAGCGTATTTATGTGGGTAAAAGCTATGAAGAACGGGTGCTGATGGTCTGCAAGATTGATGTGAATGGCAAGATCATCACCTTTATGAATAGCCATTTTGGTCTCACTCCCGATGCCAAGGCATTGGCAACTGAGACTGTTTTGCGTGAAAAGGCAAAGATCGAGGGACCTGTTATCTTTACAGGCGATTTGAACCTGCGCCCCACTATGGAATGGTACCCCCTCCTTGCAGAAGCGTTTACCGACTGTATCACGATGAATACCGATCCCGAGCTGGATACCAATGTTCGTATCGACTATATCTTTGTGGACGGCGGCATCAAGCCTCTGTTCTATGAAAAGCGTAAAGAAATCATCTCCGACCACCGCGCCATCTGGGCAGAGCTGGAGATCGAGGATTGAATTGATTGACCTAAAAAAGAAGTCCCCGCGGGGACTTCTTTTTTAGGT
>JAZQAQ010000188.1:0-10223 GCA_045545255.1 Eubacteriales bacterium
GTCCGCCGTTCAAAAGATTCATTTTATACATCGTATAGAGTAGCTTACGGTGAGCGGGCTTCAAGCCGTCGATTTCGGGAATGGCGCGGGAGAGGATGACGCTCATTGCATAGGGCATATAGTTGGACTCCAAGGTCTCCACTACTCCCATAGGAATGGGCGGCTTCTCGATATATTCTTTTTGTGTTGTCTTTTTCTTCTTCATATAAACTCCTTACGACAGATCCAGATCGTCAAGATAAAGGTGTCCGTTTGCGGCGATATAGTCTTTTCTGCCTGCCAGATTATCGCCCAGCAGAATATCAAACATCTGCGCCGTCTCCTCCACTCCGGAGGGGGTGACCTTGATGAGTCGGCGGGTCTCGGGATTCATCGTCGTCTGCCACATCATATCCCGCTCGTTTTCACCCAGACCCTTACTGCGCATAATCTTGACCTTATGACCCTCCAGCTTTTTGAGGATCTCCTCTTTTTCCTTTTCGGTGTAGGCAAAGTGGGTGGTCTTTTTGGTCTGGTCGGTAATCTCAAAGAGGGGGGACTCTGCGATGTATACATACCCCTCTTCGATAAGGGTGGGCGTCAGCCGATAAAGCATCGTGAGGATGAGGGTGCGGATCTGGAAACCGTCCACATCCGCATCGGTGCAGATGATGACTTTGTTCCAGCGCAGAGCCTGCAGATCAAAGGAGGGGATCCCCTTGGCGGTCTTGCCGCTGATCTCCACGCCGCAGCCCAATACCTTCAAAAGATCGGTGATGACGTCGCTTTTGAAGATCTTTGAATATTCCGCCTTCAGGCAGTTGAGGATCTTGCCCCGTACCGGCATAATCGCCTGGAAGAAGCTGTCCCGTCCCGTTTTGCAGGAGCCCAGAGCGGAGTCACCCTCCACGATGTAGATCTCCCGCTTGGATACGTCCTTGGTCTGGCAATCCACGAATTTTTGGATGCGGTTGGTCATATCAATGGAACCGGAAAGGGTCTTTTTAATGCTGATCCGTTCCTTTTCACTCTTTTCGCGGGCACGCTTATTGATGAGCACCTGATTGGTGATCTTCTGCGCTTCGTTGGGGTTTTCGATGAAATAGATGCGCAGATTCTGCCGCAGGAAATCGGTGGTGCATTCCTGAATGAATTTATTGGTGACCGCGTGCTTGGTCTGATTGGAATAGGAGGTGTGTTCGGCGGTGGAGAAGCAGTTGGTGACCAGCACCAGGCAATCCGCCACGTCTGCAAAGGTGATCTTGCTTTCACCCTTATTGTATTTCCCGTTGTTTTTGAGATAGGCATCGATCTCGGCGGCGAAGGCGGCTCTTGCCGCTTTGTCGGGGGAACCGCCGTCGATCAGGTGGCTGGAATTATGGTAGTATTCCAATAGGTTGACCCGATTGGAGAAGGCTACGCAGCAGGTCAGTTTCACTTTATAGTCCGGCATATCTGCTCGGTCTCTGCCCACCCGCTCATCCTGCCAGAAAACAGGCTGGGTCAAGGCGTCCTCGCCCAAAAGTTCTTTGGTATAGTCAATGATGCCGTTCTCATAGAGGTATTCCTTGGTCTCGAAGCCGTTATCGGTCTCGTGCTTGAAAACAAAGGTCAGTCCCGCGTTGACCACCGACTGACGCATCAGCACATCCTCAAAAAAGTCGGCAGTGATGTTGGTATCGGTAAAGACCTTCCGATCCGGCTTCCAGCGGGTGATGGTACCCGTCCGCTTTCCGCTGAAGGGCTCTTCGGTCAGACCGCCGACGTTTTCGCCCTTTTCAAAATGCAGGGAATATTTGGTCTTATTGCGGTAGACGGTAACGTCCATATACTCGGAGGTGTACTGGGTGGCAGTGGCACCCAGACCGTTCAGACCCAGAGAATATTCGTAGTTTTCACCGCTTCCCGTATCGTATTTACCGCTGGCGTAAAGGGTGCAGTAAACCAGCTCCCAGTTATAGCGATCCGCGTCTTTATTGTATGCAACGGGAACGCCACGACCAAAGTCCTCTACCTCGATGGAGCCGTCTTTAAAAAGGGTGATATTGATTTTATTACCGAAGCCTTCCCGCGCTTCGTCGATGGAGTTGGCAATGATTTCGATGACGGTGTGTTGGCAACCGTCCAAGCCGTTGGAGCCCAGCATAGAAGCGGGGCGTCTGCGCAGGGTCTCTGCGCCCTTTAACTCCCGGATGCTGCTTTCATTGTAATTGTTCGTTTTTGCCATGGGATCCTCCTGCAGTTTATTTACAACTTTATATTATATCCAAAAACGATAGGCTTGTCAATTGTAGACTTTTATCTTGCTTTATAGTATAATATTGATATTCTATTATTAGGAGCATTGATGATGATCGCAACAATCGGCAGAAAATTAGGGTTCCCCGACGAGGCTGTTTTATCTCTTTCGGCAGACTTTGAAAAGATGATGGCAGTCCCCGGCGCAGCGCAAAGATTAATGCTTGCGACGGACGATCTTTTTTTAGCGGAAGGTGAAAATTATGCTGCGGTTGTCCGCGAGGTGGCAGAGCAGTCAGGCGTTCATAAATATGCCGCCGATATGGTCTTTGCTCTTTGGTGCGCCCATCCCTTGCGGTACATTTATCGGCAAAAAGGCTGGGATGAAGAGATTTTTTGGAAATCTATGGAGGATCTGCGCTATAAGCTGATGGAATGTAAGAGCGTGAAGGGCGTTTGGGGCAGCTTCGTGGCTTATTGGTTTCGCGGCTTCTTTATCGGTGACCGCCACGGTCTGGGTCGCCTGCAGTATGAGCCGAGGGAATTGAGATACTCTTACGGTGATTATAAAGAGGGGGATTTGGTCTATAATTGTCATATCCCATCTGCAGGTCCTCTTACGCCCGAGCTGGTGATGGATTCTTTGAAGAAAGCGTATGCCTTTTATCAGCCTAAGGATGGAATTTTGAAGGTGGTCTGCAATTCCTGGATGCTGTATCCGCCGATGTATGAGGTGTATCCCGAGGGGAGCAATCTGCGGGCGTTTATGGAATTGTTTACGATCTTGAATACCAAAGAGGATCCGGAGAATAAAAACCTTTGGCGGATCTTCGGGTCGGAGAAGGAACTTCAAAAGCTCCCCGAGGGCAGCAGTCTGCAGCGGCGGCTCAAGACCTTTTTGCTGGAGGGGAACAATATGGGGCACGGTTACGGAATATTGCTTTTTGACGGAGAAAAAGTTTTGAAATAACTCTTGCATTTTTTAATATTTTAAGGTAAAATATTTAATTAAAATAAATAAAAATTCAAAAGGAGAAGGATTTATGAATTACGCAGACAAGGTTTTGAAAGAAGCGTTGACTTTTGATGATGTTTTGCTGGTCCCCGCCAAGAGCGAGGTGCTGCCCAATACGGTTAAGCTGAATACCCGCCTGACCAATAAGATCAAGCTGAATGTCCCGCTGATGAGTGCGGCAATGGATACTGTTACCGAAAGTAAGATGGCCATCGCTATGGCGCGTGAGGGTGGTATCGGTGTTATTCATAAGAATATGCCTATCGCCCAGCAGGCTGAAGAGGTTCAGCGGGTTAAGCGTAGTGAAAACGGCGTTATCAACGATCCCTTCTTCCTTTCTCCCGATAACTTTGTCTATGAGGCAGACGCCTTGATGGGCAAGTATAAGATCTCCGGTGTACCCATCTGCGAGAATGATGAGCTGGTGGGTATCATCACCAACCGTGATATGCGGTTTATGACCGATTTCAATGTCAAGATCTCCACTGTGATGACCCCCAAGGAGAAGCTGATCACCGCTCCCGTCGGAACCACCTTGGAGCAGGCAAAGGCTATTCTGCAGGAGCATCGTGTGGAGAAGCTGCCGCTGGTGGATGAGAACGGCAAGCTGGCAGGTCTCATCACCATCAAGGATATTGAGAAGAGTGCCCAGTACCCCAATTCCGCCCGCGATGAGCAGGGTCGTCTGCTGTGTGCCGCTGCCATTGGTGTGACCAACGACGTGCTGGATCGTGCCGGCGCGTTGATCGATGCAGGGGTGGACGTGCTGGTTTTGGACTCTGCGCACGGTCATTCCGCAAACATTATGAAGTCCATCAGGCTGATCAAGGAAAACTTCCCTGATATCCAGCTTGTCGCCGGCAATATCGCCACCGCTGAGGCTGCAGAGGATCTGATCGATGCAGGCGCAGATGCGGTCAAGGTCGGTATCGGTCCCGGCTCTATTTGTACCACCCGTGTTGTTTCCGGTATCGGTGTGCCCCAGCTGACCGCTGTGATGGATGTGGCTGAGGTCTGCACCCGCCGTAATATCCCCTTGATCGCCGATGGCGGTATCAAATACTCCGGTGATATCGTTAAGGCCATCGCCGCAGGTGCGGATGTGATTATGATCGGCTCCCTCTTGGCAGGTTGCGAGGAAAGCCCCGGTGAGGAAGAACTGTTCCAGGGCCGTCGCTTTAAGACCTATCGCGGTATGGGCTCTATGGCTGCTATGGCAAAGGGCTCTGCTGACCGTTACTTCCAGACCGGCACCAAGAAATTGGTTCCCGAAGGCGTTGAGGGTCGTGTGCCCTTCAAGGGTCTGATGGGCGATACCGTATTCCAGCTGATGGGCGGCTTGCGCTCCGGTATGGGCTACTGCGGTACTGCAACCATCGAGGATCTCAAGAAGAACGGCAAGTTCGTCAAGATCACCGGTGCAGGTCTGAAGGAGAGCCATCCCCACGATATTCACATTACCAAGGAAGCACCCAACTATACTTCCGACGCGAAATGAGGACTTTATTGAATGAAAGATCAGGCATTAATTGACCATCTGGCCGCCCTTTCCCGCCTCTCCTTTGACGGAGAGGCAAAGGAAAAAATGGCATCCGATATGGAAAGCATTATGAATTTGATGGATACCATCACCGAGGTAGAGATCTCCGAAAAGGATTACCCCCTTACTGCCGAAGGCGGTATGGAGCTGCTGCGTGAGGATGATCTGCAGCCCTCTATGTCGGTGGAGGATGCTCTGGCAAACGCCAAGGGCAAGCTGTACCACTTTATCGCCGTGCAGAAACTGATGGATTGAGAGGTACGAGAAAATGATGAATTTGCATTTGAAATCTATCAAAGAGCTGCGTGCCCTTCTTGACGGCGGCGATATCACTGCGCAGGAACTGACCCAATATTATCTGGATCGGATCGAAAAGCTGGATCCCACCATTCACGCCTATATTACGGTCAATGAAAAGGCGATGGAGCAGGCAGAGGCAGCGCAGAAAATGATCGAGGCAGGAGCAGCAGGTCCTTTGACCGGTATCGTGCTGGGCATTAAGGATAATATTTGTACCAAGGATCTGCGTACCACCTGCGCCTCTAAAATGCTGGAGGATTTTGTACCTAAATATCATTCCACCGTTGCGGAAAAGCTGGAGGCGGCCGGCGCGATCTTCGTCGGTAAGCTGAATATGGACGAGTTCGCTATGGGCGCGTCCACCACCACCTCTTACTTTGGCATCACCCGCAATCCCTATGATACCGACCGCGTACCCGGCGGCTCCTCCGGCGGCAGTGCTGCGGCGGTAGCGGCAGGACTTTGCGTGGCATCTTTGGGCAGTGATACGGGCGGCTCTATCCGCCAGCCTGCCGCTTTCTGCGGTGTGACCGGTATTAAGCCCACCTACGGACGGGTCTCCCGCTCCGGTCTGGTGGCATTTGCCTCCTCTCTGGATCAGATCGGACCTATCGGCAAAAGCGCAAGAGACTGCGCAATTTTGCTGGACGCCATCTCCGGCGAGGATCCTTTGGATATGACCTCTCGCCCCTCCGAGCCTGTGGCAGAGATGCTGGGTGAGTCCATCGAAGGAAAGGTCATCGGTGTTCCCAAGGAGTATTTCGGAGAGGGTCTCAACCCCGAAATCAAGACCGCTGTGGAGAATGCCATTAAGGAATATGAGAAGATGGGCTGTATCATCAAGGAGGTATCGATGCCTTCTCTGGCATATGCCATCCCCGCCTATTATCTCATCTCTTCTGCAGAGGCGTCCTCCAATCTGGCGCGGTACGACGGCGTTCGCTACGGCCATTTGAGCAAGGCGGGCGAGTCCTTCGATGAGCGGCTGATCGCCACCCGTAACGAGGGCTTCGGCGAGGAGGTCAAGCGTCGTATCCTGCTGGGTACCTATGCCCTCTCCAGCGGCTACTTTGATGCTTATTACAAAAAGGCAAATCTGCTTCGTCGCAGAATTCGCAAGGAATACGAAGAGATCTTCAAGACCTGCGATTGCATCATCACTCCCACTGCTCCCGACGTGGCCTTTAAGTTCGGCGCAAAGGGTGCGGATCCTGCCGAGATGTATCTGGCAGATATTTATACCGTAACCGTAAACATTGCAGGCTTGCCTGCGGTCAATACCACCTGTGGCTATACCGCCGATGGAATGCCCATCGGTATGAGCATTGTGGGGAAGGCTTTTGCCGACGGGGAGATTCTTAATATGGCAGATGCCTTTGAGAAGAAATTCAATTATATTCTCAACGATTTTTGCTTGTAATCTTGCCTCGGTTGTGTTAAAATAGAATAAAGTGCGGAAATGCAGGGCTTGCCCTGCATTTCCGTGAACCCTTGCGGGGTTGCTTTTGTAAGGCGGTATCCCGGATGTTGAAAAGACGGGTGCGGCGCAATAGGCGTGCCGTGAACCATGTCAGGCGGGGAACCGAGCAGCATTAAGCGGAGTTTCGTCTATGTGTGCCGAATACCTGTTTTGAGTCCGGGGTACCGTCTTACAAAGGCAATCCCCTATTTTTATTTAGGGTGGAGCGAATAACCCGAACCCGTTTTAAAAAGGCGGATTTTCGCTCACTCTTCGTTGAAATACTCGTTAATCCGACAGGATTAACTGTGTTTTGTGCCTTGATTGACCAAAAATCCGCACTTTTTAAAATCTTCGACCTCAAAGCGAGGAGATTTCGGGGAATTTTTGTTCAATTTAGGTGAAGCAAGGCTGTCGCCTTGCAAGAATAAATTGGGTGAAAAGTACCGAAATATGCCGCTTTGAGGCGTGTTCGAGTTATTTGCTCCACCCTTAAGGAGAATTCATGTATCAAGCGCTGTATCGAAAATACCGCCCGCTTACCTTTTCGGACGTTGTCGGGCAGGAGCATATCGTCAAGACCCTTCGGACGCAGATCGCGGACGGAAATATTTCCCACGCGTATCTTTTCTGTGGTACACGAGGGACGGGAAAGACTTCTTGTGCGAAGATTTTAGCCCGTGCGGTCAATTGCGGTGCGCCTCATAGCGGAGATCCTTGTAATGAATGTCCCCAATGTAAGGGCATCCTCAATGAGTCCACGATGGATGTGGTGGAGATCGACGCCGCCACCAATACCGGCGTCGGTGATGTGAGGGAGTTGCGGGAAGAGCTGATCTATGCCCCCGCCTCGGTAAAATATCGGGTCTATATCATCGATGAGGTGCATATGCTGAGTAATCAGGCATTCAACGCCCTCCTCAAGACCTTGGAAGAGCCGCCCGAGCACGTCATCTTTGTGCTGGCAACCACTGAGATCCATAAGATTCCCGCCACCATTCTTTCCCGCTGCCAGCGGTTTGATTTTAAGCGTCTGACCCCCGAGCTGATCGCAGGCCGGCTGGGCTATGTGGCGGAGCAGGAGGGCTTTGTATTGGATGCGGATGCCGCATCACTGCTCTCTCGCTTGGCAGACGGTGCTATGCGAGACGGACTCTCTCTTCTGGACCGTTGCAGAGACGGAAATCAGCCTGTCACCCTTGCAAGGGTGGAGGAGATCGTCGGCGTTTGCGGCAGTGAGCAGCTGATGGATGCGGTGCGGCTGGCGTGGAAGCGGGATGCTTCCGGTCTGCTGAAGTTTTATAAAAATGCAAGGGAACGCTATGCCGGTCCCGCCCAGCTTTTTGCAGATATTTCCGCACTGCTGCGGGATCTTTTGATCTGTAGCGTCAGCGAGAATCCCGGTGAGTTGATCGAATGCGATGCAAAGGAATTGCAGCAAAAGATCACCCTTTCCCGCGAACTGCCTACAGCGGTCATTATGCGAATGATGCGTACCCTGCAGACCGGTATTTGGGAATTGAGCCGAACTGCTGATAAAAGCCTTTTGGCGGAGATGACCCTGATCTCTCTTTGCAGAGAGGAGTTGGGGGAGGATATGGCATCCCTCTCCGCCCGTATCGCCCGCTTGGAGCGCGGCGTACCGATGGCGGCTGCCCCTGCAGCCCCGATCCCTGAAGTGGCACCCCCGCCTCCGGCGGAGGAAGCCTTCACCCCTGCGGCTGAAACGCCTGCCCCCGCGGCGGCAAGTGAGCCGGAAGGGGACTGCCCCTTCTGGGAGCAGATGAAAGAGCATCTGCAGGATACCGGGCATATGAATATGCTGGGGTTCCTTTTGGATGTTACCCCCACCGTGCAAGGGGATCGGTTGGTCCTCAGCTCGGAGCAGGATTTTTGCCTGCAGTTTTTGGGGATGCCCGATAATAAGGCAATTCTGGCGGAGGCGGCAGCCCGTGCCGGCGGAAAGCCTTATCAGATCGTATTGAATGCGACCTCCTCCTCTCTTCAGGAGGATGATCCGCTGAAAGATATTTTAAAGGAGATTGAAAACGAATGAAAGCAAGATTACCCGAAGGTTATAATATGAAGCGCGGCGATATGATGCGCCAGGTTCAAAAGATGCAGGAGGATATGCAGAACGCGCAAGCAGAGGTAGAATCCACTGTATTTGAAGCGGCTGCAGGCGGCGGCGCGGTTACTGCCAAGGTCAACGGCAAAAAGGAGCTTCTGGAAGTTAAGATCAAGCCCGAGGTGGTAGATCCCGAGGATGTGGAGATGCTGGAGGATCTCTTGGTGGCAGCCGTCAATGAATGTATGAAGCAGGCAGATGCCGCTATGGAGAGCAAAATGGGCGCAGTTACCGGCGGACTGAATCTGCCCGGTCTCTTTTAATCGCTATGCCCAATATTACCCAGCTGAATAAATTGATCGAGCAGTTCGGGAAATTGCCCGGCGTCGGCGCCAAGACTGCCCAGAAGATGGCATACTTCATTTTGGCGCAGGGCGAAGGCGCAGTAAAGGAATTTGCCGATACCCTGCTCGCATCCAAAAATCTCATCCACTGCTGCCCCCGTTGCCAGAATTTGACTGATCAGGAGCTTTGCCCCATTTGTGCCGATGAGCGGCGGCAGGGGTCGATCTGCGTGGTGGAAAAGCCGGAGGATGTGGAGGCGATGGAGCGTACCCGTACCTTCCACGGTACTTATCACGTCCTGCACGGTCTGATCTCTCCCGTCAACGGCATCGGTGCCGACCAGCTGAAGGTTCGGGAGCTGATGCATCGCGTGGCGGAAGAGCCGGTAGAGGAGATCATCCTCGCCACCTCTCCCAATGTGGAGGGTCAGGCAACTGCTTTGTATCTTTTTAAATTACTCAAGCCCTTTGAGGTGAAGGTAACGGGTCTTGCTCTGGGCATCCCCGTGGGCGGTACGCTGGAATATGCGGATAGCCTTACCCTCACTCGCGCAATGGAAAACAGGAGGTCTTTTGAATGAATACCTATCAACCCCGCGGTACTTGTTCCCGTATGATCACGTTTGACGTGACCGAGGAGGGGACGCTGCATAATGTTCGGTTTGAAGGTGGTTGCAACGGCAACCTGCAGGGCATCGCCGCTCTGGTAGAGGGAATGGAAGTGCAGGAGGCCATCGACCGCCTTGCCGGAATTCAATGCGGATTTAAGGGTACATCCTGCCCGGATCAGCTGGCGCAGGCACTTATAGAATATCAGGAGGAGAATTAAGTATGGAATACAAAAAAGAGTATGAACGCTGGTTATCCTACTATGAATTAGACGGTCGGCTGAAGGCAGAGCTGATTGCCGTCCACGGCAACGACGACGAGATCCGGTCCAGATTTGGCTGTGATCTGGCTTTCGGCACCGCAGGCTTGCGCGGACTGATGGGCGCAGGTACCAACCGTATGAATATCTATACCGTTCGTCGGGCATCCCGCGGATTCGGTAACTATATCGTATCTCTGGGTCAGGAGGCGATGACCCGCGGTGTCGTCATTGCATATGACTGCCGTAATAACGGCAAGCGGTTCGCAATGGAGACTGCCCTGACGATGTGCGCCCTCGGCATTCACGTCCGCATCTTTGACGCACTGCGCCCCACCCCCGAGTTGAGCTTTGCCATTCGGGACTTCGGTGCCATTGGCGGCGTGAATATCACCGCCTCCCATAACCCCAA
>JAZQAQ010000189.1:0-7382 GCA_045545255.1 Eubacteriales bacterium
AGAAATTTGAAGAGGAAAATAAGTAATTATGAAAATCCAAACCCTGAATAAAATTGCTCAGATCGGCCTTGATGGCTTTGATCAGAAATATGAAATTTGCGATACCTGCGATGCTCCCGACGGTATCTTGGTTCGCAGTGCTTCTCTCCACGAAATGGAGTTGCCCGCTTCCCTGCAGGCTGTCGCTCGTGCAGGCGCAGGTGTCAACAACATTCCTTTGGATAAATGTGCCGAGCAGGGCGTCGTTGTATTCAACACTCCCGGTGCTAACGCAAATGCTGTTAAAGAGCTTGCCATTGCAGCTCTCTTCCTTGCTTCTCGTGATATCGTTGGCGGTATTGAGTGGATAAAAGGACTCACCGGTGACGACGTTGCAAAACAGGTTGAAAAAGGTAAATCTCAGTTCATCGGTCCTGAAATTATGGGCAAGAGATTAGGTATTATCGGCTTGGGTGCAATCGGTGTTCAGGTTGCCAACGCTGCCCAGCACCTCGGAATGAAAGTTCTGGGCTATGATCCCTATATTTCTCTTCAGTCTGCTTGGAATTTGAGCCATCACGTTGAAAAGGCTACCGATATCAACGAAGTTTATTCCACCTGTGACTACATTTGCCTGCACGCTCCTCTGACTGCAGAGACCAAGCACAGCATCAATAAAGACACCATCGCTACTATGAAAGATGGCGTCCGTATCCTGAACCTTTCCCGTGCTGATCTGGTCAACGACGAGGATATTGCCGCAGCTCTGGAAAGCGGCAAGGTTGCCAAGTATGTAACCGACTTCCCCAACGAAAAGACGCTTGCAATGAAAAATGTTGTCCCCATTCCCCACCTCGGTGCTTCTACTCCCGAGAGCGAAGACAATTGTGCGGTTATGGCAGTCAAGGAACTGCGGGATTATCTGGAGTTTGGTAACATCACCAATTCCGTCAATTACCCCAATGTTTCCGCCCCCTTCACCTCTGCGCTGAGAATTTGCATCTGCCATCGCAATATTCCCAATATGCTTTCTGCTCTTTCTGCAATCGTATCTGCAGTCGGTGTTAACATTGAAAACCTGCTGAACAAGTCTAAAGGTGATTATGCATACACCATGATTGACTGTAACGAAGACATCGGCAACAGAGTTGTTGATGCATTGCAGGCGGTTGACGGCGTATTACGCGTTCGTTGCATTCGCTGATTTATTTATAAAAACAGCACGCTTTTGAGTATTTCAAAAGCGTGCTATTTTTTTTCATTTTTTAAAACAAGTGCGATTAATTTTTTGCAATCCGAAAAAGAATTAATACGCCCCGCCTCCACTTTATATGCCGAAGCGCCATTGATACCCTTCAGATACCAGAGCATATGCTTTCGAAATTCAACGCAGGCTTTCTCCTCCCCTTTATCCTCAATCGCATACGATAGATGGCGGAGACAAACATCAAAACGTTCATCCAACGAAAGCGGTAGCTCTTCTTCACCGGCAAGTGATTTTTTAATACGAGTAAAAACATCCGGTGCGCCCAACGCACCTCTCGCAAGCATAATTCCATCCGCGCCCGTATCCTTCAGAATCTTTTGAGCGGAGCTGCCATCCACAACATCACCGTTAGCCACAACAGGAACAGATACAGCATCCTTAATACGACGAATCATTTCATAATCGGCTTTACCGGAATAAAACTGTTCTCTCGTACGCCCATGAACTGTGATGAAGGATGCACCCACAGCCTCCATTTCCCGGGCAAAATCAATTACAGCAGGATCAGGAGACTCAATGCCAATACGCATTTTTAAACTAACAGGTCCATTATATCCCCGACGCGCAGCACGAACAAGTTCTGATGCAAGCTTTACGTCTTTTAAAAGCGCGCTACCGTCACCGTTATTGAAAATTTTAGGAGCCGGACACCCCATATTAAGATCAATACCTGCCGGTTTAAAATGATCACCAATAAAGGCGGCAGCATATTCCATAGAATCAGGCTCTCTGCCAAAAAGCTGAATCAAAATCGGCTCTTCTGCTCGCGTATAACGCGCAAGAGAAACCGTTTTATCAGCGCCGAAACGAATCGCTTTAGCACTGATCATCTCTGTGACGGTATAGTCAGCACCCCATTCACGACAGATTCGTCGAAAACCGCTATCCCCGGGCCCAGCCATAGGAGCAAGCCCTATTTTATTACGCGGGTCAAAAGGTTTGCTCAAAATGCAAGCCCCCTTTCAAAAAAAGAAAAGCACTGGTCGGGGTTCCGACCTGAGCATCATCTCAAGCGTTAATTACTTCAGCTCAACAGTAGCGCCGGCTTCAGTCAGCTTATTCTTAATTTCCTCAGCCTCATCCTTGGAAGCAGCTTCCTTGATGGTCTTGGGAGCGCCATCAACCATCTCCTTAGCTTCCTTCAGGCCCAGACCGGTGATTTCCTTAACGATCTTAATAACATTGATCTTGGAAGCACCAGCGTTGGTCAGGACAACATCAAACTCGGTCTTCTCTTCTGCAGCAGCAGCACCAGCACCGGGAGCAGCAGCAACAGCAACGGGAGCAGCAGCAGATACGCCAAACTCCTCTTCGATAGCATGGACCAGGTCAGCCAGTTCCATAACACTCAGGGTTTTGATTTCTTCAACGATATTCTTAATATCAGCCATTTCTTTAATCCTCCAAATAATAATTAAATTAAAAGTTTAGTTATGCAGGGGTAGCTTCGGTCTCGTTCTTCTGATCAACGACAGCCTGCAGAGCGCGGGCCAGACCGGAAACATTGCCATTGAGGGCATAAAGCAACATGCAGAGCAAGGTCTCCTTGCTGGGCATAGTAGCCAACTTCTCCAGTTCAGCTACAGAAACAACCTTACCTTCAACAAAGCCGCCCTTGATAGTGAAATAGTCATGCTCTTTGCTGAACTCATAGAGAACCTTAGCAGGAGCAACAACATCATCATTGGAAACAGCCAGTGCGGTAGTGCCGTTCAGAACCTCAGACAGTTCTTCAAGACCGACTTCCTTAGCAGCAAAACGGGTCAGAGTGTTCTTCACAACGGAATAGTCAACGCCTGCTTCTCTCAGCTTACCGCGAAGAGCAGTATCGTCGGCAACATTAATTCCGCTATAGTCCACCAGAACGCCGGTCACTGCATTCTGAAGCTTATCCTTCAGCTCGGCAACGATCGCTTGTTTCTGAGCAATGATCTTATCATTTGCCATGAATTGATACCTCCATTAGAATTTCAAAAAATAATGCTCCCAAACACGCAGTACACGCTTGGGAGCATAGATATATCCTAAGATATTTAGCACTCCTCGGCGGGATATTAAGCCAATAAAGGCACCAGCTGTCTGCGAAGCATATTTTTTTGACTCAACAATCATACCACAATGTGATATGATTGTCAAGACTTTTTTACATAAACTTAGACTGGTTGATCTTAACACCGGGACCCATAGTAGAAGCGACAACGCAGCTTCTTACATACTGACCCTTAGCAGCGGAAGGGCGAGCCTTGATGATCGCGCCCATCAGGGTGTTAAAGTTTTCAGTCAATTTCTCTTTACCGAAAGAAACCTTGCCGACCGGGCAGTGGATAATATTGGTCTTATCCAGACGATACTCGATCTTACCTGCTTTGATCTCTGCGATTGCCTTGGCAACATCCATAGTAACGGTGCCTGCCTTAGGGTTGGGCATCAAGCCCTTGGGACCAAGCACACGACCCAGACGACCTACAACACCCATCATATCAGGGGTGGCAACAACAACATCGTATTCAAACCAGTTTTCATTCTGAATCTTCGGAATGAGTTCCTCGCCGCCGACAAAGTCAGCGCCGGCAGCCTGTGCCTCTTCAGCCTTTGCATTCTTGGCAAAAACCAGGACACGGGTGGTTTTACCGGTACCATGGGGCAGTACAACTGCACCACGAACCTGCTGATCCGCATGACGGGAATCAACGCCAAGCTTTACGTGAACTTCGACAGTCTCGTCGAACTTAGCACGTGCAGCCTTGGTTACAGCGTCCATAGCTTCTTCGACATCATACAGCTTGGTAGCGTCGATCTGCTTGGCGCTTTCAATATAAGACTTTCCTCTTTTCACCTAATAAATCCTCCTTTGTGGTATTACGGAATTTTCCTCCCACAGATTTTCGGGGTTACTCCTCGACGGTAACGCCCATACTTCTCGCAGTACCTGCGATCATGCTCATTGCAGCCTCAATATCAACTGCATTCAGATCGGGCATCTTCTGCTCGGCAATCTTCTTGACCTGCTCCTTGGTAAGAGAAGCAACCTTGGTCTTATTGGGGACGCCGGAGCCGCTCTCGATGCCGGCTGCCTTCTTGATCAGGACTGCAGCAGGCGGAGTTTTGGTAACAAAAGTGAAAGAATGATCCGCATAAACGGTGATTACAACGGGGATGATATACCCGATGTCATTCTTTGTTCTCTCGTTGAATTCCTTAGCAAACGCCATAATGTTGACGCCATGCTGACCCAGTGCGGGGCCAACCGGGGGCGCCGGAGTTGCCTTACCTGCCGGAATCTGAAGTTTAATGAACCCTGTTACTTTTTGAGCCATTTACAAACACCTCCCTCGTGTTTCAATGTGGTAATATAGCGGAAAGATAAAAAGTACTCTCCTCCCACTTGCGAAAACGCACTACTCAGTGCGATTCAGCCTTACTCTACGGGTGCAACCTGCTCGAAGGAAACCTCTGCAGAGGTTTCACGTCCAAACATAGATACAACCACCTTCAACTTGGAAGACTCGGGATATACCTCGTCCACCACGCCGACAAAACCGCTCATATTGGAAGCAATAAAACGTACGGAATCGCCCTTCTTATAATCGGTATGAACCACACGCTTCTCCACACCAAGCTTTTCAATTTCAGCTTGAGTAAGAGGCAAGGGTTCGGATGTGGACCCGACGAAGCCGGTAACGCCCTGAATATTACGGACGATGTACCAAGTTTCATCGGTCAAAATCATCTTAACCAATACATAACCCGGAAAAACCTTACGCTCGTATTCCTTCTGACCCTTTTCGGTCGTCTCAACAACGGTCTCTGTAGGAACAGATATATCCTGAATGACCTCTTCCAGCTTACGGTTTTCAATAATTCTGCGCAGGTTGGTAGCAACCTTATTTTCATATGCAGAATAAGTATGAATGGCGTACCATTTTGCCTTATCAGCCATAATAAATCTGCTCCTTCCTAAAAATCAATTAGCCGATCAAGCCGCCCAACCAATTGGTCAGCGCTTGAATTCCTGTAAAGAAAAGCCAGTCGAATATCCAGATGAATACACCGACAACGAGAACGCATACAATAACAATGACGGAATTATTCAAAACCTGCTTGAAAGAAGGCCAGATAATTCTCTTGGTCATCTCGATGCGAACCTCGCGGAACCAGCCACCAATTCTGGAAAAGACGGACTTTTTCTTTTTAGCGTTTTCTGCCATGATTTCGTCCTCCTTCTTTTAACCGGAAACTTACTTTGTTTCTCTATGCAAAGTGTGCTTCTTGCAGAACTTGCAATACTTGTTCATTTCCAGTCTGTCGGGGTCATTCTTCTTGTTCTTCATTGTGTCGTAATTTCTTTGTTTGCACTCAGTGCAAGCCAGCGTAATCTTGACTCTCATCTTTGCGGCACCTCCTGTTTAATTGGCCTCCCTGCATAAATATTGGAGAGCAAATTTTTGCACAAAAAAATAAGCCCTACGGCAGGTATAAAAGATTATACCACAGCATCTCCTTATAGTCAAGGATTTTTTTATATTTTTTTACAGGAGGCGAAAACGCTTGTTTTCGCCTCCTGTTACCACTTATTTCAGTCGATCCATCAACAACTGATTGATCATCTTGGGATTGCCTTTTCCTTTGGACTGCTTCATACACTGCCCTACCAGAAAGCCGACAACATTTGTTCTTCCGTTTTTAAATTCTTCAACTGCGGCAGGATTTGCAGCTAACACTGCATCCACAATACCTGCCATCTCGTCCTCGTTACTATTCTGCACCAGACCTTCACGCTCCACGATTGCCATCGGCTCGGAATCGTCCTCCAGCATAATCGCAAGTACTTTCTTTGCGGCGTTACCGGAAATCGTACCCTTATCCACCAGCTGCAGCAGTGCCATCAATCTGGAGGGGCGAACCGGGAAAGTGTTAATTTCTTCATTGCTATCGTTAAGATATTTGGAAATGTCGCCCAAGATCCAGTTTGCCGCATTCTTCGCAAGCTTTGGATCAATTACCGTACAAGCATCGAAATAGACCGCTCTTTCATAGTTTCTGGCAATAATACTCGCATCCACTTCAGGAAGATGATATTCCAAAACATAGCGTTTGGTTTTTTCATTGGGCATTTCCGGAATTTCTTCCTTCAGCTGATCAATCCAAGCCTGTTCTAAAGACACGGGCGGAATATCGGGTTCGGGGAAATAACGATAGTCCTGCGCATCCTCCTTAGAGCGAAGCAAGACATTTACACCCTTTTCATCATCCCAACGGCGGGTCTCCTGAGAGATCACTCCCCCATTCTCTAAAATCTCGATTTGGCGGGCAGCTTCATAATCAATGGCGCGTTGTGCACCACTGAAGGTATTAATATTCTTCATCTCGCAGCGAGTGCCGAATTTATCGGAGCCCTTGGGACGAACCGAAACGTTAACGTCGCATCGGATAGAGCCCTCCTGCATCTTACAGTCGGAGATGCCAATATACATCAAAATAGTACGAATGGTTTCCAGGTATTCACGCGCCTCCTGGGAGGAACGAAGATCCGGTTCAGAGACGATCTCGATCAAAGGCACACCACAACGGTTAAGATCCACCAAAGAATACGGAATCCCGTCCTGATGAAGCAGCTTACCTGCATCCTCTTCGATATGAATACGGGTGATTCCGACGCGCTTGGTCTCCCCGTTCATCATAAACTCCACTGCACCGTCATAACAAAGCGGAATATCAAACTGGGAGATCTGGTAAGCCTTCGGCAGATCGGGATAATAATAGTTCTTGCGATCCTGCTTCAGCATAGTATCAATCTTACATCCCGTCGCATGCCCCATACGAATGGCATATTCCACCACCTTACGATTCAAAACAGGCAAAGCACCCGGCATACCGGTACAAACGGGACAGCACTGGGTATTCACCTCACCGCCGAAACTATTTTTGCAGGAGCAATAAATTTTTGTTTTTGTATTCAGCTCGGCGTGAACCTCCAAGCCGACTACAATTTCATATTCTTTCATTTTTCACCCTCCATATCGATCATTTTCAGAAACTCATCTTCTTCTATCACGGGAACTCCCAAAGCCTGCGCCTTGGTCAGCTTACTGCCGGGTTTATCCCCTAATATTAAATAAGAAGTTTTTTTAGAAAC
>JAZQAQ010000190.1:0-3915 GCA_045545255.1 Eubacteriales bacterium
AAGGGCGTTGCGAATATTCGCAACGCCCTTTATGCGTATTAATATGTCGTTTAAGTGTTCAGGTCTATGAGAACCTGCAGCAGTTTTACAGCGTCAAAGATGGTGACTTTTCCGTCTGCATTAGTGTCTGCAGCCTCTGCAGCGATGCCGATATCCAGTCCGTCGATGGCTTTGATCAGCAGGAGCACGTCTCTCATTTTGACTATCCCGTCGCCGTCGTAGTCTGCACCGTTGGAGCTTGCGGAAATACCGATGGTGAGCTCAGTGGTATCATCGGTATAGACCCAGGTCTTTGCATCCTCGGCAGTGTAGCAAATGCCGTCCTTGTACCAGAAGGCACCCTTATCCAAGAGTTCATCGGGGAGCTTGCCGTCGGGATTGGTATAGTGAACCTTGCCGTCTACCGTAACCTTATGGATGGCGGTATTCTCATCACCCCAAGGTACGGCGTAGCCGTGGCTCATAATCCACTTGGTGGTGTTGCCCTCCAGCTTATTGATAGCGTAGGCAAATTCACCGCTGGTGAAGTCTTCTCTGGGAAGCAGGGTGGGGGTGACGTCGGTAGTATAAACGCCACGGATCGGGACATCGTCTGCGGCGAAATAATTTCCGCCTTGACCGGTAACCGTTGCATTATAACGTACGAAGGGGGTCGCATAGTTTTTCTTACTGGGCTGATAGAGCAGCTCCATTGTTCCGCCGAATACGATGCCTTCTGCCAGGGTGGAGGAGCCGGCATTAACAGCGATACCGCCCAGATAGGTAACACCCTTGAGGTGACCGTAGTAGGCGACGTTGACCAGCTCTGCGGCAGTTTCTGCATCGTTCGTACAAGCAGCAATACCTGCAGCACCGGTTTCGTTGAGATGGGTGATGGCGTAAACATCGGCAGAGGACCATACGTTATGGATTTTGGTGCCGTACATAGCGTAGCCGGCAATCGATGCAACCACATCGTAGCCGATAACCTGACCGCCGTCCATACCGAAGTTTTGAATGGTTGCACCCTTCAAAACGGGGAAGAGGGCGGATTTATAGTAGCCGGAATTGATGTTGACATTGGAGAAGATGTGGTTCTGACCGTCAAAGATACCCTGGAAGGCGTTGGCATAATCCGCGTCAGCGGGAGTGCCGCTGACACCAGTGCTGGCGCCTAGGGGCTTAAAGTTGATACCGGCAAAATCCAGATCCTTTTCCAGGTAGACCGTCTTGCCTGCGAAGGTATAACCGGCGGCGATCAGGTCACCGAAGATCTCCACGTCCTCAACCGTCTCAATACGGAATGCGGTAGCAGTCTCGTAGTACTCTTTCCAGTTGCGGATCAGAGGTTTGGTCTCATCGGTTTCGGAGACCGCCGTCTCCTTCTCGGTTACGGCAAGGACATCGGGAGCGGTCTGCTCACCGGTCAATGCCTTATACATCTCGCCGGCAATAAATTCATAGCCTGCGGCGGTGTAGTGAGTACCGTCGGTGAGAAGCGCCGACTGCGCGGTGGTGGGGGTATAGGCATCGATAAATTTAACGCCCAGCTCGGTGGCGATTGCCTCAATCGCAGCGTTCATACCGCCGGTGGTATAAATCGTTTCGCGGAGCTCCACGCTGGAGTAGGGCGGAGTTGCCAAGTAAACGGTGGGCTTGGAGGGGAGATTCTGATAGGTCTGCACCAGCTTCTTGAGCTCTGCCTTAAAGGCGGCGCAGGAGGCGGTATGATCGGTGCTGTCCCAGTTTGCAGATTTTGCATCGTTGGCACCCAGCATGACGATTACAATATTGGGGTCGGAGTCCAGACTCGACCGATATTGGGTGGTCTCCGTGTAGGTATTGGAAGCGGTGGTCTGCGCTGCGGCACCGCCCCAGCCGAGGTTCAGGATCTCATAATCACTGCCCAGCATCTCTTGGAGATAAGCGGGGTAGCTGTAGCGATTGACGTCGCCGCTCTTTTCGCCCTTGGTGAGGGAGTCGCCCACGCAGGCGATGACCGTCTTATCGTGCTCGGTGACGGTGTGGGTGCCGTAGGGAGCCAAGGTCTCCATCCATTCAGCGATGGGAATATAAAGGAGGTCATAGCCCGCTGCATTGGGATGAATGTTATCGTAGGTATAGACCGTGGTGTCAAATTCAAAGGTATTATAGAGATCTAAATAAGGGATCTCCCACTTTTCGCAGATCTTTTTGCCTTCTGCGAAATAGGCTGCCATATCGCGTACAATGCCGTTTTTGCAGTTCGGTGCGTGGAAGTTCATAATATAGCCGATGGCGGATTCTTTATGGAGGGTGGTGGCGTAATAGAAGAGTTCTTCCAGTGCGCCTGCATAGGTATCGGTATTAAAGTCCTCCAAATTAAAGGAGTCCGTCATTTCGCCGACGGGGTAGGTTTCCCAGGCATCATTGACACCGCCGTGGAGAATAACATAATCATATTGATATTTTTGCTCTTTGACGATCTGCCAATAGATCCGACCCTGCTTGTCGGAGGTGGTGGTATTGTAGAGGTCGCGGGCGGTGGAGAGGGAGGTGCCGCTGACACCGTTATTGACCGCGCGATCCAGATCGTAGAACTGCTTGATACGGCCGGACCAGCCGCCCAGATCCTGGTCATTGTAGTACTCGTCGTCACCGTGACCGATACAGATGGAGTCGCCCACAAAGAGGGCGGATTTGCCGTTGAGGACGCTGGTTTCGGTCTCGTATGTATTGTAGCGTCCCAGGTCTGCGGAGTAGGTCAGGCTGCGGTTATCGGTCAGATCGTAGAAGTGGTAGTAGTTTTCCGCAGTCATTCGAACGTTCTTGGTCGCCAGGAAGTAGGGGTTATATGCGGTAGCATTTACCAGACCGACGGTACCTGCTTTGGTTACCTCATAGGCGAGGATGACCTGCCCGTTGGGGAAGGTATCGACGGTATGGATGCGGTTGCCGGCGGTGACCATTGCCTTGGTCACCTTGGTGGCGGTGCCGGCTGAATCCCAGTGATAGAGCTGGAAGTTTTGGCCCGCGTTGGCGGGACCGTAGTAGATGATATCACCGGCTTTGACGGTGATGGGGGTGCCGGAATAGTGGGCGGTGGACTCGTAGATGGTTCCGTCGGCATTATAATAGCCCTGGGTTGCATCCGCCGTGAAAGCGTTACTTGTAATGGCGGGTGCGGTGCCGAGAAGGGTGGCGTAGTTTCCGCCGCCGCCCTGCTGCTGCCAGTACTCAAAGAAATTCTCTGCAGTTACCTCTTCGTTGCGGGTCACAACGAAGCAGTCAATAAAGGTCTTATGGCAGACGATACCGATGGTGCCTGCCGCGGATGCGGTATAGCAATAAAGTACCTGCCCACCCTCAAAGATATCTGCGATCGCCAGAGCGGAAGAGCCGGAGTGAACCTGCGAGCCGTTCTTTTGGCCTTCCCAGAAATAGAGCTGGTAGCTCTGGGTGGAAGTGCAGGGACCGAAATAGATCTTATCGCCGGCGGCGACGGTGATCTTCTTTGCGGAGCGGAAGGTAGCTCTGCCGTCCGGCTCTGCATCGGCGGCATAGTCGCCTGTTTCCCAGATGCCGGATACGGGATGCTCTTCATAGATACTGGTGAAGATCTCTGCACCCATCGCATTGGGAATGGCAAAGATGGCAAACATTGTAAGGATCAATGCTGCCGCAGCAAGAAGGCTGACTAAACGTTTATTTTTCATAAAACGTCCCCCTTTGGTAAAAATAAATGAAATAAAATAAAGTATCAGCTTTATTTTACCTATTATATATAAAAAAGTCAATAGGAAAGAAAGAACTTGACAGCAAAAAGTAAACCAGTTATAATACATAAGCACGGAGGAGTATCGAAGTGGTCATAACGAGGCGGTCTTGAAAACCGTTTGGGAGCAATCCCACAAGGGTTCGAATCCCTTCTCCTCCGCCAATAGAAAAAGGCACCCT
>JAZQAQ010000191.1:0-9047 GCA_045545255.1 Eubacteriales bacterium
GGAGCTGCCTTCGTTGCTGGATCCGCCGTTTTCATTGGATTCACTGCCGCCGAAACCGTTGTCGAAAACATCTTCGCCGAATTCATCGTCGCTGTTTTTACAAGCTGTAGCCATCGTGACCATCATCATAACGGCCATAATTACAGCTAAAATCTTGCAAAACTTTTTCAAGATCATCTCTCCTTTCATTATTAAGACCTTATTTACAGATGGTCCCAATCTTGTATTTTAATTATAATAAATAATTAACAGGATTTCAACTGTTATTTAAAAATGTTACCATAGTTTCATCAATTTTCATCACCTTGCACAAATTTGAGCGTATTCTTTTGGTACATTCGATCCTTTGTTTATTTCGACAAAAAAGGGGGCTGTAAAAAACTTGCGTTTTTTACAGCCCATTTTCAATTTGCCTTACTTAATTATTTGGAAAAATCCATTGCTCTGGTTGCAAGGGTAGCCAGCTCTGCACGGGTGATGGGCTGGCCGGGATTCAGATAACCATCTGCACCCTCTACCAGACCGGACTTAACAACTGCTTCAACAGAAGCCTTTGCCCAACCGGAAACCTTAGCAGAATCAGCGAACTCACTCAGATCATAGCTGCCGGTGAGATTGAACATTCTTGCAAAAATAACCATAACCTCTTCACGGGTGGTGTTCTTGGAGGGGAGGAAATAGATGCCGTTGCCCTCGTTGGAGCCGTTCATCAAACCGTTGTGCTTACATACCTTTACATAGTTCAGTGCCCACTCGGAGATGGAAGCTTCATCCTTAAAGCCCAGCGCAACGTTCGCGTAAGCAGTGCCGTTGATGCCGGTCAGACGAGCCATAATAACTGCGATCTCTTCGCGGGTGGTCTTATCTTCGGGACGATAGTTCGTACCTGCTTCGGTGGTCTCACCGACGATCAGACCTGCTGCGGTAGCCGCTTCCACATAGGGAGCATACCACTTATCGGATGCCACGTCAAGATACTCAACCTTATTGGTGATCTTGGTGAGGTAAAGGGTATACATTTCAGAAGTAACACCGTCTTCAGCGATACACTTCACAAAATACTTGGAGGTTGCGTGGACCGTCTCAAGGGGGAAGGTTCTGGTCACTGCTACGCGGTCGGAGTGAAGATCCGGGGTCTCCACAGAGGTACCCTCGATCTTCAGCTTACCGGCTGCATCGGCGTAAACCTCGCAAACGGCGTAGGGATCATTGGTAACAAAGGTCAGAGAAGAACTGTTACCACCGATAGCCAGAGTGATCACATTATTAACCAATCTCGGCTGGTTACCAAGAATACCGGTAATGGTAGCATCACTGGAGAGGGTATCGTTGATAACTTCGAAGTATACGATATTGCTCCCCTTCTTATCGGTAACCTTAACATAGAAGGTATTGATACCTGCAGTCAGCTTCAGAGCCTTAACATCATCGGAAGCAGAAACCTTCTTGGTGCAGGCTTCATCGGTATAGATCGCATAGGTAGCACCGGGAGTGGTCTTCAGCTCGAAGGTCATCTCCTTGCGCAGACCCTCGCAGATGTAGTACATCCACATCTCGTCCAGAGGACGGATGCCCCACTGACCTTCGGGGCTTACGATCTCAATGACGCTGGGATCATAGAAATCAGATCTTGCACGGTTAAACTCCAAGGTGTACAGCTGTTCGCTGCTCTTATCCTCGGAGGTAACCAGCACATCAATGGTATAACCGCCATAGGGGATATAGCCACCCAGATCCTCCATCAACTTATTATTGAGATAATCATCATACAGAGTGTAGGTAGCGCCTGCGGATACATTCAGTTCAAAGTTCAGGTATGCCAGATCGGCGCTCAAATGATCAATGACGAATTTGGTAGTCTGGGGATGGGTAACCTTTACCAGAGCATCACTGCTATTGGCAACAACCTCCAAAAGCTCGGACTTGCTGCCATAGTCGCCGGTGATGATCATACGATAAACGGTGGATGCACCGTCAGGCGCGGAAACAACGATATAACGGGTGGTTTCGTGACCGTCCAAATAAACGCTGTCCGTATTCACCTTGGTCGCCAAAGTGGCCTCTTTATAAACCTTGAAAGTACAGCCTGCGCCGATCTCCAGCAGAGAGGTAAGGTCTACCTTATCCAGACCGGTGCCCATCAGGTCATAGGTAATGAGTTTTTCTTCCTCGTTGACGGTACCGGAGCAAATCTGACCGCCGAGATTCACGCTCTGTACACCGGTCACCTTTGCTGCGCCGATGGCGTCACCGCCTGCGGTGTAGTACGGATAGAGAATAACATCGCAGTCGTCTGCGTGAGTGATCTGATCCATAGAAATACCGTTTATAAAGGTATTATTGGAGACATTTACGGTACCTGCCATCTCGGAATTGACGAAGGTAGTACCTACGGGAATATCAAAAGTATTATTGTTGATATTGATCATATAGCGATATCTGCTCAGGTTGAACTCGCTTGCCAAATAGGGCAGACCAAAGAGAACAGTACCTGCGGATACACCGTAGACCTCATTGCCGGTAAACTGAACGTTGATACCGGGAGAAGAGTTCATCGCGTAGAACATATTCTGAATCAGGTATTGACCGGGCTCAACTCTTGCGATTCTATTGTTCTTGACCTGGAGAGAGTAGTTCACCGTGTTGTAGCCCTTGGTACCACGGTTATGACGAACAATACCGCTGCAGTTCTCAAAATAGTTGTCTTCAACCTTCACATAGGAGCCGGAGGAAGCACTGGAAACAGAGCTGATATAGACCGCACCGGCAGACATATTCTCGGTCATACCGGTATCTTTTCTGATCAGGGGAGAAAGATTCAGGTAGTTATTGCGGACGGTACAGTCCATCATACCGCCGATGGCAACGATGGATTTACCCTGCAGGACACGGTTATCCTCAAAGAGGATACCGGGGTTATGACCTCTTTCCAGACCCAGAATGTAGCTGCAGCTTACACTGAAAATATTGTTGCGCAGCTGGGGGGCTATGGAATAAGCAGAACCCTTTGCCAAGTTGAAGTATGCGGAATCTGCAAAATACAGACCCTGAACCTGCAAAAAGTCAGTGGTATGATACTGAACAGAGTTCAGGTCGATAGTGCTGAGGATCACCGCCTCATTATACAGGTCGGGATTAGCAGCAACCTTCTCAAAATCCACAATATTCGCTGCGGGACGAGAAGCATTGGGCAATGCAATATCACTTGCATTATTCGGATTAACTGCAGCCTGAGGACCGTAGATCTTCAGATTGCTGGCGCCGACCAATGCTACGGAACCGGAATATACACCGGGTGCCACATAGATGGTATTGCCTGCTTTGGCGGCATTTGCGGCTTTGCCCAGCTCACCAAAGGCGTTGGTTCCGATAATACCGGAATAGACGATATTGCCAAGTTTGATATTGACCTTATCGCCATCCATCTTTGCAGCCCAGTCGCTATTTACGACCAAGATGCCGTTGCTCAGGGCAACACCACTGACCTGAACACCGCCGGCAGGCGCGGTCACCTTGGTGATCGCGATGGGGCCGCCCAATTCACCGGCAGCAGTAGCACCCAGTACCATGCAGGAAAGCATAGAAACCAGCATCACTACAGCCAGAATCGCAGCCGATAACTTCTTCATTTTCATCATTCTTACAACCTCCTGTCAGAACGTCAATCAGCGATTAAAATCTCAATGGACATAATTCACCGATGATACATTAATGATATTATATTTTAAGATGGGAAAAAAGTCAATAAGACCTTGCGTGTTTTTGAAACATTTTTTCTTTGTTTTGAAACGTTTTGTAAAATTCTACTAAAAAATAAAATTATTTTTGTGAATTATAACGACGAAAAAATTCTAAAAAACGAATGAAAAAAATGATTTTTTCGTCTTTCACGCCGTAAACTAATGTATATCTATTTTTGTAACAAGATTGATTTAAAGGAGAAAGAATTATGGGCAGATATTTCGGCACAGACGGCATTCGCGGGGTGGTGCACCAAGCCCTCACCCCCTCTCTCGCCTTTCGATGCGGCGCAGCATGCGGTCATCTATTGAAAAAAGATCGGACGGACTGTAAAATCATCATCGGCAGCGATACCCGTGCCTCCAAGGATATGCTGATGGGGGCTTTAATTTCCGGCTTCACCTATTCCGGCTGCGATGTGGAGCACATCGGCACACTTCCCACCCCCGCCCTCGCCTTCCTCATCGACGGGATGGGCGCGACGGCGGGCGTTATGATCACCGCGTCCCACAATCCTCCAAACTACAACGGTATCAAAATTCTCTCAAAAGGAGGCATCAAGCTGCCCGACGCCAAAGAAAATGAGATCGAGGCACTGATGGATCCCTTTGAGCTTGCGCCTGCGCCAAGACCGGGATGCCTTCGGTATAACCTCAAAGCCAAAGACTTTTACTGCGCACACATCAAGCAAGCCAGCGACGAGGATCTGAGTGGGTTCAAGGTGGTGCTGGATTGCGCAAACGGTGCCGCAAGCGATACGGCGCGCAGAGTTTTTGAGGAATTAGGGGTGGATGTCCGCGTCTACCACGACAAGCCTGACGGAATGAACATCAACGAAGGGTGCGGCTCTATGCATACGGAAGAGCTGGCAGAGCTTGTTCGCCGCGAAAAAGCGGAGATCGGATTTTCCTTTGACGGCGATGCAGACCGATGCCTTGCCTGCGACAGTCAGGGTCGGCTGATCGACGGAGATAAGATCCTCGCCGTTCTGGCTCTTTACCTCAAGGAGCGAAATCAGTTGAATCAAAACACGCTGGTGGCGACGGTGATGTCCAACCTCGGATTGATCGAAACGATGAACCGAAACGGCATCAACGTGCCCACCACCAAGGTAGGAGACCGCTATGTGCTGGAGGAGATGTTGGAGCGGGATTATGTATTGGGTGGTGAAAACAGCGGTCACATCATCTTCCTCAAAAAAGCCACCACGGGAGACGGGCAACTGACTGCCATTATGCTGCTCTGCGCAATGAAAGCACTGAAGCTTTCCTCCGAGGAGGTGCACGACATTTTCCGACCCTATCCGCAGGTGCAGATCAACGTCTCTGCCGATGATCTGCAAAAACGAAAGCTGATGGCAGACGATATATTCCTCAAGGATATTGCCAAGGCGGAGGCTGCTTTTGCAGGACGGGGACGAATTCTGGTCCGTCCCTCGGGAACAGAGCCTTATATCCGCATTCTTGTAGAGGGTCCGGAGGAGACCACGGTAAAAAACGCCGCAAAAGCGCTGGAAGAGGCCGTCTCCATCCGCCTATCACAATTATTCTGAAAAAGAACGATCCCCTCTGCGACGCAGAGGGGATCACTTATAGTATTAAGTTATGCAATCAGCAATTGCAGGAAACGAACCGCATCATAAATCGTTACGACACCGTCGTTATTGGTATCTGCAGCGCGGAGAGCAATCTCAACATCGTGATTATCAATATACCGCAGCAGCATAATGGCATCCTTGGCGTCAGCCAAGCCATCACCATTCAGGTCAAATTCCTGCTCATAAATATCGCCGCAATGGCAGATATACTGTTGCTTTTCTGCATCATAGGCATATTCGTGCCCATATGCCTCAACAGGATCGGTATCATAGTAATAATCACAGTCGGCGCAGAAATGACGGGTGTAGCCCGCATCCTCGCAATTGGGTTCAACCACCTTGGTGGTCATCTGATGCGCTTCGGTAATAATATGGCTATTATCGTTTGCGCAGATCTTCTGATGGACATCTTCATCTACCTTTTTAAAGGAACCATAGGCGTGACCCAAGGGCTTGCCGGTTTCCTCAAAGTGACTGTAGCCGCAGGTAGCACAATCATACTGCGTGCCGCTGCCCACCTCACAGGTGGCATCAACGGGAGTCTCGATCAAGGTATGCGCTGTTTCCAGACTATGCTCCGCGTTCCGAGCACAGGTCTGCTGATGATTCTGCGCATCCGCTTCCTGATAATCGCCCCAGATATGGCTGCGCTTTGCATTATCAATTACATCATAGTAGTAACCGCAGCTACAGGAAACACGGGTATAGCCGTAGGTGCCGCAGCTTGCAGTATGATATTCGGAAGAGCTGAAGGTATGAGACGCAAATTCCACGTGTTCTTTATCGGTTTTGCAGGTACGCTTATGATACGTCCCACTGCTATAGGATTTCCAAGCACCCCAGTTATGACCCGTCGCCGCAACCTCATTGGTCTTCTTTACATAGCCGCAATCGGCACAGGTCTGAGCGGTATAACCAACTTCGTTACAGGTGGGGGCAACCGTCGTTGCAGTTCCGTAGGAATGGCTGCCGTTCTTGGTATAGGTCGTGCCGTCGGTGGTAACGCAAGCGGGCTCCTCGCCGTGACTGCTGATCGCCGCATTTCCGCCGGCATCAACGGTAAAGACAGGGACATCGGAGGAATAATTCAATCCGTAGACCGCTGCAAGGTCGCTTTCCATTACATTAGTCGTTGCCTCGGCGACAGACAGACCGATTGCAGGAACATTGCTCTGCTCCGCATAATAAAGTGCATCCGTCGCACCGAGATTTACACCGATCAAGCTACCGTATTCAGTACCGCCGCTGACTGCGCCGTCTGCAACGCAGTTGCTGACCAAGCCCGTATTGCTGCCGGTAATACAGCCAAAATAGTCACCGGACAGGTTTTGGAGCTCAACATACAAGCCTTTATGGTCCGAAGGCTCTACCGGATATTCACCGGTCAGGTACTTGAAGGTGCCGTTTACAACCTTCGTATTGTCCGGAGTAACAAAGATATGGTCGATCCGACGAGTGATGGTAGAATCGGTCTGCAGATCAAGTACGTTTTCCAGTTCCTCGCCCATAATCGTGTTGTAAGGCTTGGAGTCTTGGAGACTGTTCAAGTCGCCGGCGGTGATGACCATAATATCATCATACTTTGCCTCGATCTCATCAATCTTATTGCGAATCGCACGGGCATTGATGGTCCGAACCGCATTATTACTGTTGTCCAGATGGACGCTAAAGACCGCAATTTTCTGACCGGAGGTCTTATCCTGCAGAACAGCCATCGTACCGATACGGAAATGCTTTGCGCCTTCTTCATAAGGGACAGAAACCACATCAGGGGTTTCTGTCAGCCAGAAATGATCATATTCCACCAAGGTGAATTTATCGGTCTTGAACATAATCGGCGTGGACTCAGGCTCATAGCCGAAGCCCAGGGAAACAAATTGCTCATGCTGCTCAGCAGTACTGTCGCCTTCCTCATAACGATATTTATAAAGCATATCGTATTCATCGGTATAGCCATAGAGACCTGCCGTCCAGCTACTGCCGCTATAGTTATAATAATTATTCAATTCGGTGATCCACGGAGTATTTGCCTCCTGCAGGATCAGGAGATCCGGATCGTGTGCATCGATGCGCTGACGCATATACTTTTTACGATCCGCATTGGGGGTGACCTTCAGATTCTGAACCATCACCTTGATGGTACTTTCCGGAGCCGAAGCGGCCTTCACTTTAACCGTCGCACGGGAAATACAGTTAAAGATATTGCCGTTATTAAAACCCGCAATACCGCCAACGTATGCATTGCCGCTGACGGTGCAGTCATCTGCCAACGTCAAATTATAGATCAGACCTTCGTTGACACCGAAAAGACCCTGATAATTGCCGGAGGAATTAATGGTCAGACCGCTGATGGAATAGCCGTTGCCGTCAAAAGAACCGGTAAAAGGAGCGTCATAGGTGCCTAAAGGGGTAAAGGAGACGCCGCTCATATCAATATCCTTGGTCATAACATAATGACCGTCCATCTTGATCGCCTTTAATTGCGCTGCTGTGGAGATCTCCTCCAGAACAGCCCATTTGGCGTAATAAGTAACGTCGTGGTACGCCGATACGGGGGTCTCGGTTATCGGCGTTCCGGTCAGCTCTTGATTATCGTACCAGCCGACAAGTCCGTAGCCGTCACGAAGGATATCGTTGGGACCGGGCAGATCCTCTGCTACGCCGGTAATACTGCTGACGATGGAATCATTGATAAACGTACCGCCGTTGAGAACATAGTTGATATTATAAGTCGTATGGGCATAGTACAAGGGGAAGCCGCCGTCTGCGCCGGGCATCGTGATCTTTGCCGCCAGCGGCCAGATCTTCTTGGCGGCATTCAGCAGGGTAAAGCCCTCAACCGTCGGTAATTTGACGGTTTCGCTCCGATTATGGTATTTCACGGTAGTACCGGAGAACGTATCGTCGGCTTCGTTCAAAGAATAGGTCATCCGATAGGCCGGGTGATCGGGATCCAGAACGGGACCGTCTGCACCAATGCTCCAGATATCGGGATCGGTATTCTGATTCAGCATCCACGCAGCCTTACCGCTGAGAAAATCATCCCAGGTCATAGTGCCCTCTGCTTCGTGGGTAGAGAGATAGTAACCGTTTGTCACGGGACAACCGCGGGCGATAGGATTAGAATTGGTTCCGCCCACCGCACCGACGGCGATAACATTATTCAAGGTCGTCTTGGTGTTATTATAACCCCAGCCGACGATACTGCCGTTCTCTTCCTCGGCTTCTACACCGGTCACGCCCATAACCTCACCGTAATTGACGATGTTGCTGAAGGCGGAGCCCATCGTACTGCGCGCAACCAGACCCATATTCAGAGCCGTGGTTTCATCGACGGTATATCCGGACTGAACAGCCACGTGATTCTCAATATTGCTGACGGTGCCGCCATATGTCAAGCCTGCCAAAACGCCAAGCCATTTTCCCGTGGAATAGATGGTACCTTCATCAAAAATCATATTCCGCAAAGTCGCACCGTTGGTATAAGCAAACAGGGCAACAAAGCTCTCGGTATTTCTGAAATTAATATTTTTAAAATGATGATACTGACCGTCGAAGGTGCCGGAGAAGGGCTTGGCATTCTCATCCGGATTACCGCCGCCGGAGCTGGTGATCTCACCGATGGGATTCCAGGAATTATAGCCCGCGAAATCCAGATCGGCGGTCACATAAACGCTCTTACCCTCAAAGGTATTGCCTGCATCCACCA
>JAZQAQ010000192.1:0-6025 GCA_045545255.1 Eubacteriales bacterium
CGGCATCGTGCTGTTCAAGTGGTAACTTAAACTACATTATATAAATAGGGGTTGTGCATTATGCGCATCCCCTATATTTTTTAAAATTCTAATGCAAGGTGGAAATCCGATGCGAGATGAAAAGCAGACCGCTCCGGAAAGTCGGGGCGTCCTTTATGCCATAATGACGCTGCTGGCATTTCTGGTTTTGATTCTTTTGGTGCTGGGCGGTCTTTTCCTATTTAATATAAATAAAGACTTTTATTCCGCATTTCGCGGTCAGATCCATCGGAGTTTTTATCTTTCCGCTGCATTGGTCGTGATATTTTCTTCGGTACTGTATACGCCATTTTCCTACGGAATTTCCCGTTATTTCATTCTTTCTGCGAAGGGTGAGGGAGAATTTCGAGCCATATTCTTTTTGTTTCGAAAACCGCTTCTGCTGAGTAAAGCGACGGTCCTATCGGTATTTAAAAAGGTGGTTGTCTATTTTGAGCGGTTGCAGCTGCTCTTGGCGGCGGCAGTGCTAGAGGTGGCACTTTTCTTTGCCTTCCTGCTGGTTACAGGTGAGGACGTCTTTTCCGTACAAGGAAATCCCTTTCATTCCGCGGCGGAGTTTATGCTCCGTACCCCTTGGCTGATCGGACTTTCGATCCTGCTCTGGAGCGGAGTTTTGCTTGGAATTTTGGTTATCCATTTGCGGTATATTCTTTGCAAATATGTGTTGCTTTTGTATCCGGATGCAGGCGTATTGCAGGCGTTGCGGGTGGGGCGAAGTGCCATTCGCGGTCATTTGCTGAAGACGATGCTTTTTTATCTTCGCTATGGCGCGTATTGCATTCTTATCGCCATTTCCTTTGGCTTGAGTGCACGAATCGCCCGTCCCGGAAAGCCGCAGAGCTTCTCTGTCTACGCCTGCGGACTGGCGGAGGAAGGGTGGAGAGCATACTGCCGCAGGCGCAGTCTGCGATAAATTGACGCTTGGGCTTGAAAATTGCCATATTATTTGGTATACTTTATAATGTATAACATTTGAAGGAGATGGACTCTTTTGAAGAAGATCAAAGAAACCCTCAATCAATTGAAAGAAAAAATCGTCGGGCTGCTCCCTGCCCGTTTCCGTAAAAATAAGCAAGAAGGGGAGGAGCAGCAAAAGAAACGGGCACCGATCTGGGTGCGCAAAGCTGTGTGGGCGGTTTGCCTGACCGGAATTTTGACCTGCTTTTTCGTCTTTCTGGCTTTCGCTTGGTATTCCTTTATCTATCTGGACGATGAATTTGACCTTTCGGCGGTGGATAACTCTCTCAATTATACCTCTGTGATCTACGGTCTGAAGGACGGTGCATATGTGGAGGCGGAAACGCTGCACGCCAGCGAAAACCGCATCTGGGTGGATATCGATTCCATCCCCAAGGATCTGCAGCACGCCTTTGTGGCCATCGAGGATGAGCGTTTTTATAAGCATAGCGGTGTGGATCTGATCCGTACCACCAGCGCGGTGCTGAACTTTTTAAAGCCGGGCAATAATAAGGTTTTTGGCGGCTCTACCATCACCCAGCAGGTGATCAAGAATCTTACCGGTGAGGATCAGCAGACCGTTTCTCGTAAGATTCAGGAGATCCGCCGCGCTTGGTATGTGGAGCGTGAGTATAAAAAGGACCAGATACTGGAGGTCTATCTCAATACGATCTATCTTTCTCAAAGCTGCTACGGTGTGCAGACCGCGGCGGAGGTTTATTTCGATAAGACGCTGGATCAGCTGACCCTTCTGGAGTGCGCCAGTATCGCTTCCATTACCAATCTGCCCACCTATTATGACCCCATCCAGAATCCCGATAACAATCTCAAGCGCGCTCATCTTGTTATTGATAAGATGCTGGAACTGAAATGGATCACCCAAGAGGAGGCGGACGCCGCCAAAGCGGAGAAATTGGTCCTCCATTCCGGTCAGTCCAATAAGAATGAGGCGGGTACTGAGGTCAATAGCTACTTTGTGGACCAGGTGGTGACCGATGTCATCGACGCTTTGGTCAATGATAAGGGCTATACCGAGTCCTATGCCCGTTCCTTGGTATTTTCCGGCGGTATCCAGATCTATTCTACGATGGATATGGATATTCAGGCGGCGGTGGATAAGATCTTTGAGGATCCGTCCAACTTCCCCAAGGTAACCTCTAAAGATAAAAAGACCGGCGAGGTGCAGTCTCTCCAGAGTGCCATCACCATTATTGATAACGCCACCGGTGCAGTGGTGGGGATGTCGGGCGGAGTCGGTGAAAAGACCGTTGCCCGCGGTCTCAATCGCTCCACGAAAGCGTACCGTCAGCCCGGCTCCTGTATGAAGCCGATCGGCACGTATGGACCCGCTATTGAGTTTGGAACCAAGATCGACGGCGTGCGGGTCGCTCCCGGTATGATGCTGATGGACGATGCAGTCCGTGAATTGGACGGAAAGCCTTGGCCGAAGAATTACGATGAGACGACTAAAAAGATGATGAGTGTCCAGGCGGCACTGGATCAGTCTAAAAATACCGTAGCCGTGCGGGTCAATAATGCATTGGGTGCAAAGACTGCCTTTAATTTCCTGAAAAATAATCTGGGAATCACTACTTTGGTCCCCGGCTCTGAAAATGATGAAAATGATCAGGCGATGGCGCTGGGCGGCTTGACCACAGGTATCAGCGTGCAGGAGATCACTGCCGCTTATTCCGCTTTTGCCAATGACGGTATTTATACAAAGCCTTATACTTTTACGAAGATTTTAGACCAAAACGGACGGGTTCTTCTGGAAAATCGGGTGGTTTCCCAGACTGCTATGCAGAAAAATACCGCCGCGGTGGTCAATCAGATGCTCAATCACGCCGCCAGCTACGGTACCGGTACCAGCGGTAAATTCAGCGGTCAGACCATCTGCGCCAAGACGGGTACCACCAGCGATGATAGAGACCGCTGGTATGTGGGCTATACCAAGTATTATTCCGCAGGTGTCTGGGTGGGCTATGATAAGCCTGCAACCATCTACTATAAGGGTACAAATCCTGCAGCGGTGGCTTGGAAAAAGGTAATGAGTAAGGTGCATTCCGGTCTGCCCAATAAGGGCTTTGACGCCCCCACGGGATTGACCACTGCTACAGTTTGTGCCGAGACGGGTAAGGTTCCCACAGAGAAATGCGTCAATACCGTTTCAGGTCGGTACTTTGCGGGTAGCCTGCCCGGTGCTGCTTGCGATTATTGCGGCGTGCCCGGTGTGGATCCCAATGTGCCGGAAACGCCGGTTACGCCGGAGACGCCGGTGGTGCCCGAGACCCCCTCGGATCCGGTTACGCCGGAGACACCGGTAGTGCCCGAGACTCCCTCGGATCCTGTCACACCGGAGCCCCCCGATTCCGAAGAGACGCCTCCCGTGACTCCTCCCTCGGAGCCTTTGGCTCCGCCTCCTGCAGAGACTCCTGCGGTGGTGGATGAGCAGGCGGCTTAAATCCTGTAAATAAAAATAATCCGTTGCTTTCGCAACGGATTATTTTTGTGTACGGAGCAAAAAAGCGAGTCTCTTTAAGACTCGCTTTAGCGTTATGCCTAATTATGCTTTAAAATCAAACAGCTCTCTCTACCTTACCGGAGCGGAGACATCTGGAGCAAACATACACACGCTTGGGAGTGCCGTCTACAACCGCCTTGATACGCTTCACATTGGGCTTGAACGCCTTGTTGCTGCGACGATGAGAATGGGACACCTTGATACCAAAGGTAACGCCCTTGCCGCATACTTCACATTTTGCCATGATGAACACCTCCTTGTTTCGCAAACAATATTCTAACATAGCATTTCCAGAAAAGCAAGTCTTTTTTTTACAAAAAAATAAACATTTTATTTGAATACTGCGCCGTTCTTTGGTATAATGTTACCATATAACAGAAGTAAAGGGGGATTAATGTGTCCCAAGAGAACAAACTGACCCTTGCCGATATGATGAAACGGATGGGTCTTGAAGCAATCTATATGCCGGTAGGAGGATTGGATACGGAGATCACCTCCACCGATATCAACCGTCCTGCTTTGCAGCTGGTGGGCTTTTTTGATTACTTTGATGAGAGCCGTATTCAGGTACTGGGCAAGGTGGAGCATACCTATCTGGATCATTTCGATGAGGCGCGCCGCCGCCGTATTTTTGAGCGGTTATTTGAATTTCGTTTCCCCGCGCTGGTGATCACCCGCGGTCTGCCGGGCTATCCCGAGCTGATCGAGGTGGCGGAAAAGTATCGGGTTCCCGTTTTAAAGACCGATATGCATACCGCGCAGTTCGTCAGTAGCTCCATCTTTTTCCTCAATGAATGCTTGGGCCCCCAGATCACGACCCACGGCGTTTTGGTCGAGGTCTATGGCGAGGGCATTTTGCTGACGGGTGAAAGCGGCGTCGGTAAAAGTGAGACCGCCATCGAGCTGGTCAAGCGTGGTCATCGCCTGATTGCCGACGATGCGGTGGTCATTAAGCGGATCACCTCCACCACCCTCAAGGGCACCTCTCCCTCCAATATCCAGTATTTCATCGAGTTGCGGGGTATCGGGATCATCAATGTGCAAAAGATCTTCGGTATGGGTGCCGTTAAGGAGGATGCTCTCATTGATATGGAGATCCATCTGGAGAACTGGGATCAGTCCAAGGTCTATGATCGGCTGGGATTGGATACTAATTATAATAATATCCTCGGTGTGGATGTGCCGACCTTGACCATCCCTGTCAAGCCCGGTCGAAATCTGGCCGTTATCATTGAGGTCGCCGCGATGAATAACCGTCAGAAACGGTTGGGCTATAATGCGGCAGAGGAAATCAATAAATTAATTTTAGGAACTGCGGAGGAATAAAGTATGTATTATCTTGGAATTGATCTGGGCGGTACTAATATAGTAGCAGGTATTGTGGATGAGGAGATGAACCTGATCTATAAGAGCAGCATCCCCACCGAAGCTAAGGAGGGTCCCGAGCATATCGTAGCCCGCGTGGCAGAGGCCGCCAAGCTGGCACTGGACGGGAAGGGGATTAAGATCGAGGATGTCAAGAGCATCGGTATCGGCTCTCCCGGGGCCATTGATCCCGAGAACGGAATCGTCGTCTTTGCCGCCAATTTGGGCTTCAAGAACTTCCATTTGGCAGAGCAGCTTGGAAAGTATTTCCCCGGTAAGACCATCTATGTGGAAAACGATGCCAATGTGGCCGCTTGGGCAGAAGCAAAGTGCGGTGCTGCTGCAGGCACCACCGATAGCATCACCATCACGCTGGGCACCGGTGTCGGCGGCGGTATGATTTTGGGCGGTAAGCTGTATAGCGGTTTTAACCACGCCGGCGCGGAGATGGGGCATATCGTTATTAATGAGGGCGGTCGTCTCTGTACCTGCGGGCGAGAGGGCTGCTGGGAGGCGTATGCCTCTGTGACCGGTCTGATCAAGACCACTCAAGAGCATATGAAGAAGAATCCCGATACCTTGATGTGGAAGATCGCAGGCTCTTTGGATAAAGTTAACGGTCTGACCTCCTTTGACGCAATGCGTAAGGGTGATGAAGAGGCAAAGCAGGTGGTGGCGGAGTATCTCCATTCCGTCGCAACCGGCTTGGTGGATATCATCAATGTCCTGCAGCCGGAAGTGATTTGTATCGGTGGCGGCATCTCCAAGGAGGGCGATTATCTCTTGAAACCGATTCAGGAGATTGCCGAAAAGGAAATGTTTGCCCGCTATAATAAAGTAAAAACAGAGGTCCGTATCGCCAAGCTTGGCAACGATGCGGGTCTGATCGGCGCAGCATTATTGGGCTTATAATGGATTCCCGCCCTGCCGTTTGGCAGGGCGGGAAATTATTTTCGGAAATCACTTGACAATCTCATTGGAAACGATTATAATAGATGAGCAATTTAATTTAGGGGTATAGCTCAGCTGGTAGAGCAGCGGTCTCCAAAACCGCGTGTCGTGGGTTCGATTCCTACTGCCCCTGCCACTAAAAAAGGACTTCCATATGGAAGTCCAAGTCGGATCGTAGCCATGTCGTTCTGT
>JAZQAQ010000193.1:0-5015 GCA_045545255.1 Eubacteriales bacterium
GCGTGTCAAAAATAAAAATGAAGTTTTTTGACACGCTGACAAAACGGTGAAGGCAAAGCCTTCACCGTTTTGTATTATTTAAAATCGACATAGGTATAAACCAGATTATGATCACTATAGGGGGTCACATTGACCTCAACGCCCGTGCCGGATTCTTCATTCCAGTATGATTTCAGGGTCTTGGTCGTAATAATATGGTCAATAAAGTCACTGGCTTTTTTGCTGCCGATATACGTAGTATTCGGACCGCCGTCATTGAGGATGATCAGCTTGCTTTTATTGATCGCCTTGGCTGCGGTTGGTGCTTTCATATTCAAGTCGCCTGTCAGCACCGCGTACCGATCCTTTGCCATACGGTCGGTAACCTCCTTGAGCTGGGGCACACTGACTTCGTCCTCCCCGTCCCGAATGGCAAGGTGCGTATTATAAAACACCACTTCCTTCCCATCTATATCCAAAACGTGGCGACCGTATTTGCGCACATGGTCTTCACTGCACTGGGCGGCATACTGCACCACTTCGCTGGATTTGATGGGATAGCGACTCAAAACACCCATACCGTAAGAGCCGCCCTGATGATCGATCAATTTATCGAAAGAATAATAAGTATAGCCGCACTCCTTCGCCAGAAATTCCATCTGGTCGTAGGCACCGCTACGCGTGGTAAAGGAATCGATCTCCTGCAGACCGACGATATCGGCATCAATTTCTTTCAACTCGGCGACAATACCGTCCTTATCCTTGCTGTCCATCAAGCGTTTCACGTTATAAGAGGCAACCTTGATATAGTCTGCATAAGGATCTACTTCCTCCGAGATCCCCGGCTGTTCCTCTTCCGGCATTTCTGCATCAGGCTGATCACCCTCCGGCTTTTCTGCATCGGGCTGATCGCCCTCCGGCTTTTCTGCATCGGGCTGATCGCCCTCCGGCTTTTCTGCATTGGGCTGATCACCCTCCGGCTTTTCCGCATTGGGCTGATCGCCCTCCGGCTTTTGCTGGGGATCGTCCTTGGGCGGCTCGGCATCCTCCTTGGGGTTTTCCTCGCGATCTTGGTCGGAAGTACCCTCTCCACCGTCGTTGCCTGCGTTATATTCCGTATCGATCACTGCATCTTCCTCGCCGTCCGCAGTCGAGTTCTTACAACCCGCAAGCAAGGTCACAGTCAACGCAAGAATCATTAAAATCAATAAAAATCTCTTCATATAAATACCCCCTTTTGCTTTATTATAGCAAAAGGGGGTATCAATGTAAAGTACTTAAATATCAAACACGCCGAGAACCACAATACCAAGTGCCACCAGCAAAATGCAGGCATAGTGCTTCCAAGAGAGCTTCTCCTTAAGGAAGACGCGGCTCCACAAAACGCTTGCCACGCAATAAGCAGAGATGATGGGAGCAGAATACATCAAATGATCCTCATCGGCAATGGCGTAGATATAAGCAAACTGACCGATGGTCTCGCAGACTGCGCCGATATACTTGGGTCCCTCCATTTTGGGGATCAGCTTATCCCGCTTGATCAATACAACATAAATAAAGCAAACCAAGCCTACCGCCAAAAAGGTCAGTTCATATGCTACATTAGCGGAATCCTCATTGAGCTTTTCCAGTACCAGACTATCCGCGAAGGTACCTGCGGCATCCAAAAGACAATAAGCGACAGGCAAGCAGATGGCAAGCCAGGATTTGGAATACTTATAGTTAGATTTTTCCTGACGGGCAGCGCGCAGCTCGGGATCCTCCCGCGCTTCCACGACTCCAAGCCCGATGACACCTGCACAGATCAAAGCCACCGCGGCCAGCGCCCAACCGGTTACATTGCCGGTGATATCCCCTGTAATCAAGCAGAGGATGGCTACGATCGCGCCACTGGAGTTACAGATGGGTGATGAAATAGAAAGTTCAATATAGCGCAGACCCAGATAGCCCAGTGCCATTGAAATAATATACAGCGCGGAGACGGGCAGATAGGTCAGCATCACATTCCAACTGATCTCCACACCACCGATAAAGATCTCATAGGCCGCGTGCAGACCCATCACAAGTCCGACCGCCATTACCATCTTCAGGTGACTGAATTTATCCTTCGCATCTCTGCAACCGATCTTGGAGAACAGATCCGATCCGCTCCAAAATACCAGCGTTATCAGCGCAAGCCAAAACCACATCTTTTATTCCTCCATATTCTTGAAGATCTCTTTTGCCAGACCTTCTACTGCGTCGGGACCCGAAATGATGATACCGGTAGCATCATCACCCAAGATCAGAAGCGTATCTCCCGGCTTGATGCCGAAGAGGGTACGCGCCTCCTTGGGGATCACGATCTGACCCTTCTCCCCGACCTTCACCGTTCCGAAAACGTGCTTTCCTTTTGGGAGACCGTACAAATGCTTTCCCTTTGCCATAAAACTTCACCTCGAAAAGTCATACTTGTAGGAAAAGTATAACTATATTATCACAGAATTTGTCGCTTTGCAAGCCCTTGACTGTAAAATAATATCATATTATAATAAAAACATCAAGGAATAAGGTGGCAGGAAATGATTTTAAAGGACATCCGACTGCCGGTGAGCCATTCGCCGGAGCAGTTGCAAAAGAAAATAGAAAAGCAAGGTCGCATACGGAGCGCAAAGTGGCGGATCCTTCGCCGTTCTGTGGACGCCCGTAAAAGCCCCGTCTGCTATAACTATACCATTGAAGCGGTGAGCAAGGAGCAGGATTTTGCTCCGCGTCAGCCTCTGGAGATCCCCGCCTCCACCTTAAAAAATCGCCCTGTGATCGTGGGGTGCGGACCTGCCGGTCTCTTTGCCGCACTGACTCTCGCCCGCGCGGGAGCAGCACCCATTCTTTTAGAGCGGGGCAAGCAGGTGGAGGAGCGGCAAAAGGATATTGAAGCCTTTCAAAAGAGCGGTATTTTAGACCCCGAATCCAATGTGCAGTTCGGTGAAGGGGGAGCCGGTACCTTTTCGGACGGAAAGCTCAATTCCGGAATCCATAACCCCCTATGCAGGGAGGTACTGGAGACCTTTGCCGCCCACGGTGCGCCTGCGGAAATCCTATACGACGCCAAGCCCCATATCGGCACTGATCGGCTTCGCAGGGTGGTCCGCTCTATACGCGAGGAAATCCTGCGGCTTGGCGGCGAGATCCATTTTGAAGAACGTATGCGGGAGCTGATCATTGAGGATCGGCAGATCGTCGGCGTTATCGGCAACCGCCGATATGAAACCGACCGCGTCATCCTCGCCATCGGTCATAGCGCGAGAGACACTTTGGAAATGCTTCTTGAAAAAGGAATCCCTCTGCAGCCCAAGGCATTTTCGGTGGGCGCGCGGATCGAGCATCCCCAGGAATGGCCCAATCAAGCCCAATACGGCGCAGACGCCCGCTATTTAGGCGCAGCCGATTATAAGCTTTCTCACCATTGCGCCGACGGTCGGGGGGTCTACACCTTTTGTATGTGTCCCGGCGGTCAGGTCATTGCCGCCGCCAGTGAGGCGGGCGGTATCGTGACCAACGGGATGAGCAACTACGCGCGAGACGGCAAAAACGCCAATAGTGCCCTCTTGGTGGCGATAACCCCCGCAGACTACGGTACGGATCATCCTTTAAACGGCGTTCGGTTCCAACGCCGATTGGAGCGTGCCGCATTTGAAGCGGTAGGCGGTCATTACCGCGCACCCGCGCAACGACTGGAGGATTTTCTCCAAAATCGACCCTCTTCCTCCTTCAACACTCCCTTTCCCACCTATCTACCGGGGGTGACACCCACCAATCTGCGGCAAATTTTCCCGCAATTTATCGGGGATGCGATGGCAGAAGCGATCCCTGCTCTGGATCGGCGGCTGAAGGGCTTTGCCCTCCCCGACGCAGTCCTCACAGGTCCTGAAACCAGAAGTTCCTCCCCCGTTACCATCCTGCGGGATGAGGGATGCCAAAGCATCATTCGTGGCCTCTATCCCTGCGGCGGGGGTGCAGGCTACGCGGGACGCATTATGTCGGCCGCGGTAGACGGCATCCGATGCGCACTGGAGGTATTAAAATGAAACACATCAAACAATGGATCGCCATCCTTCTTCTTTGCAGTCTTTGCCTTTTAGGCGGGTGTGCTCCAAGGGCACCGAAGGTCAAGCATCTCCCTGTACTGCTTTATCACCACATCATTGAAAAAGCAGACGGCAGCAGCAATGTTACCGCCTCCTCATTCAACAAGCAGATGAAGATGCTGGATCAAATGGGCTATCATCCCATCAGCCTTACCCAATTGATCGACTTTGCCGAAAAGGGTGTGGCACTACCCGAAAACCCTGTGGTCATCACCTTTGACGACGGGTACTACAGCAATTATCAATATGCTTTTCCCACTTTAAGGCAGTATAATTTTCCCGCCACGATCTTTGCCATCGGCTGCTCGGTGGGGCACAGAACGTTTTATAAAGACACCACTCACCGCCTGACTCCCCATTTCGGGGCAACGGAGATCCAAAAGATGCGTGGGTTGATCTCGGTCCAGTCTCATACCTACGATATGCACCAATCGCCGACCCTTGATAAAGGACCCGAGGTTCGCGAAAATATATTGCCTCTGGAGGGGGAATCGGAGGCGCACTACATCGCCGCTCTCAAAGCAGACCATCAAAAAATGGTGGATCTATTAAAGGAAAGCGGTGCAGATCCTACCGTTGCAGTGGCGTATCCTCACGGCAAGACCAATGCCCTTGCCGCAAAGACCCTCAAAGAGCTTGGAGTCAAGGTCACCTTCACCACCGATTGGACTCGGCGTAATACCGTCATTGCCGGAAAGCCGGAGAGTCTTATTGATTTAGGTCGGTCCGACGTGAGTGCCGCCACCACGGAAGAGCAAATTTCAGACTATCTGCGCAAATAAAAAATCCGTTAAGTCCATAAAGCACTTACCGAATTTTTTATTTCTTTAACCGATTCAGCCTACGCATCACCGAGGTAACCAAAATAATACCAAGCGAGAGGGCGAGTGCCAGCTCGATGGTATGGAC
>JAZQAQ010000194.1:0-9467 GCA_045545255.1 Eubacteriales bacterium
GCTTATCGGTGGCGCGCTCGGGAGCGGGGATGTAGTCATCAACTGCGTCCATCAGCTCGTAGATGCACTGGCACTCGGGCAGCTCCTTGGCGTTGCCGCCGGCGGGCAGAGCTTCCAGAGCCTTCAGAGCAGAACCCTTAACGATGGGAATATCGTCGCCGGGGAACTCGTACTCGCTCAGCAGCTCACGGATCTCCATCTCAACCAGATCCAGCAGCTCCTCGTCGTCAACCTGATCGCACTTGTTCATGAAGACAACGATGTAGGGAACGCCAACCTGACGGGACAGCAGGATGTGCTCACGGGTCTGGGGCATGGGGCCGTCAGCCGCGGAAACAACCAGGATAGCGCCGTCCATCTGAGCAGCACCGGTGATCATGTTCTTAACGTAGTCAGCATGGCCCGGGCAGTCAACGTGAGCATAGTGACGGCTATCGGTCTCGTACTCAACGTGAGCAGTATTGATGGTAATACCTCTTTCTCTCTCTTCGGGAGCCTTGTCGATGTTTGCATAGTCAACGAAGTCTGCGCCGCCGCGGAAGGACAGAACCTTGGTGATAGCAGCAGTCAGAGTGGTCTTACCATGGTCAACGTGGCCGATGGTACCAATGTTTACATGGGGTTTGCTTCTTTCAAATTTAGCCTTTGCCATTTTGAAAATCCTCCTAAATTAGAATAGTCGATAAATTAATTTTAATATAAACTAATGCAGATTGCAAGAGTTTTTTAAGAATTATTCGCTCTTTTGACGAGAAGTGATGATCTTCTCAGCGATATTCTTGGGAACCTCGAGGTAAGAATGGGGCTGCATGGTGTACTGACCACGACCCTGAGACTTACTGCGGAGGTCGGTAGCGTAGCCGAACATCTCGCTCAGAGGAACGAGAGCGTCGATCTGACGGGCACCGGGGATGGCTTCCATACCCTGTACCTGACCACGGCGGCTGTTCAAGTCACCGATAACGTCGCCCATATACTCCTCGGGAACAACGACTACGACCTGCATAATGGGCTCCATCAGTACGGGATTACCCTTCTTCATAGCATCCTTGATAGCCATAGAACCGGCGATCTTAAATGCCATTTCAGAGGAGTCAACCTCGTGATAAGAACCATCATACAGAGTAACCTTCAGGTCTACTAGAGGGAAACCGGCAATGATACCGCCCTGCATAGCGCCCTGGATACCGGCGTCAACAGCGGGGATATATTCCTTGGGAATAGCACCGCCGACGACTTCGTTGAAGAACTCATAACCCTTACCGGATTCGTTGGGCTCGACACGGATCTTAACGTGACCGTACTGACCCTTACCACCGGACTGACGGGCATACTTCATATCGGAAGCGCAAGCAGTCTTAATGGTCTCTTTATAAGCAACCTGAGGTGCACCGACGTTTGCTTCGACCTTGAACTCACGCAGCAGACGGTCTACGATGATCTCCAGATGGAGCTCACCCATACCGGCGATGATGGTCTGACCGGTTTCCTCATCGGTATAAGTCCGGAAGGTGGGATCTTCTTCTGCCAGCTTGGCAAGAGCGACCGCCATCTTCTCCTGGGAAGCCTTGGTCTTAGGCTCGATAGCAACGCGGATAACGGGATCGGGGAATTCCATAGACTCAAGGATCACGGGACGGCTCTCGTCACACAGAGTATCACCGGTGGTGACATTCTTCAGACCAACTGCTGCAGCGATATCGCCGGTGAATACCTCGGTGATATCCTGACGGTTATTGGCGTGCATAGCAACGATACGGCCGATACGGTCCTTATTGCCCTTGGTGGAATTGAAGATGTGGCTGCCGGCGTTGAGCATACCGGAATAAACACGGAAGAAGCACAACTTACCGACAAAGGGGTCGGTCATAATCTTGAATGCCAGAGCAGCAAACGGCTCTTTATCATCAGCGTGACACTCGATCTCTTCGCCACTATCGTCTACACCCTTAATTGCAGGGATATCCAGAGGAGAGGGCATATATGCAACAATGTTGTCCAGAAGCATCTGAACACCCTTGTTACGATAAGCAGTACCGCAGCAGACGGGAACCATCGTGTTATCAATGGTTGCCTTGCGGATCGCCTTGCGGATCTCCTCCTTGGTGATCTCCTCACCCTCCAAGTACTTCATCATAAGCTCTTCATCGGTCTCGGCAACAGCCTCAACCAGCTCATCGTGGTACTTCTGGGCAAGCTCTTTCATATCTTCTGGAATGGGCTCCTCACGGAAATCCTTACCCTGATCATCGTAATAAACCTCCGCATTCATCTCGATCAGATCGACGATACCACGGAAGGTATCTTCAAAACCGATGGGGAGCTGAACGGGAACAGCATTACATTTCAGACGATCCTTCATCATCTGAACAACACGGTAGAAGTCGGCACCCATAATATCCATCTTATTGATGAATGCCATACGGGGTACGCGATACTTATCAGCCTGACGCCATACGGTCTCAGACTGGGGCTCAACGCCGCCCTTTGCGCAAAGTACGGTAACAGAACCGTCCAATACACGCAGAGAACGCTCTACCTCAACGGTAAAGTCAACGTGTCCCGGGGTGTCGATGATGTTCAGACGGTGACCCTTCCAATGACAAGTGGTAGCAGCGGAGGTAATGGTAATACCACGCTCCTGCTCCTGCTCCATCCAGTCCATAGTAGCGTCGCCATCGTGAGGCTCACCGATCTTATGGCTTCTGCCGGTATACAAGAGGATACGCTCGGTAGTAGTCGTCTTACCGGCATCGATGTGAGCCATAATACCGATATTACGATACTTATCCAATTGGAATTCTCTAGGCATATTTTCTCCTTCCTACGCTGCGATTACCATCTGTAATGCGCGAAAGCTCTGTTGGCCTCTGCCATCTTATGGGTATCGTCGCGTTTCTTAACTGCGCCGCCGGTCTCATTGATTGCGTCCATGATTTCGCCGGCCAGACGCTCACACATATACTTTTCGTTTCTGTTTCTGGAATACAGAGTCAGCCAACGCAGACCAAGGGTCTGACGACGGTCAGCACGTACTTCCATAGGAACCTGGTAGGTAGCACCACCGACACGGCGAGCCTTAACCTCCAGCTTGGGCATAATGTTTTCCATTGCCTCGGCAAAAGCATCCAAGGGATCCTTGCCGGTCTTTTCTTTTACGATATCGAATGCATCGTAAACGATTTTCTGAGCCACACCCTTCTTACCATCGTACATGATATTGTTGATCAGCTTTGCGACAACAACACTGCCGTAGACGGGGTCGGGGAGTACTTCTCTCTTGGGGACAAAGCCTCTTCTGGGCATGTTCTTCCCTCCTTCATAATTATGATATCATTGGTACTCGAAGAATTTTATTCTCCGTCAGCCGTTTTAACAAACTGTTTCCTATTTATATTAAAAACAAAATAAAGTTTATAAAATCAATTCAAAAATCGCAGGCTGTACCTTATTTTTTGCCTGCTTTAGCCTTCTTGGCACCGTATTTGGAACGGGCCTGGTTACGGTTGGCAACACCCTGGGTATCCAAGGTACCACGGATAATGTGGTAACGAACACCGGGGAGGTCCTTTACACGTCCGCCGCGGATCAGAACCACGCTATGCTCCTGCAGATTGTGGCCAATACCGGGGATGTAAGAGGTAACCTCAACGCCGTTGGTAAGACGGACTCTGGCGATCTTACGCAGAGCAGAGTTCGGCTTCTTGGGGGTAGCGGTCTTTACAGCAGTGCAAACGCCGCGCTTCTGAGGGCTTGCGGTATCGGTGGGCTGATTTTTCAGCGTGTTGAAACCTCTGTTCAGAGCGGGAGCGGTAGACTTCTTGACGGAGACCTCTCTGCCTTTACGAACCAACTGGTTAAAGGTGGGCATGAAAACAACTCCTTTCCTCAATATTTTATATTAAAAAACCTCATGCAGGCTTTTTAACCAATTTTTATGCACGGTTCAAAGAAAGTTTATCCAACTTTTACAGCGTTAAACCTATAAAAACGCCCGTGCGAGACCATTTTAAATGATACCACACGGGCGCTTTATTTGTCAATCTTTTTTTACAAGATTTTTTTAGTTATCGGAAAGAATCAGTCTCCGGCGCTTTCATCAGCTGCCTCTTCCTCTACAGCTTCCAGTTCCAGATTACGGTACTGCGCCATACCGGTACCGGCAGGCACAAGGCGACCGATGATAACGTTTTCCTTCAGACCGACCAAGGGATCGACCTTACCGCGGATAGCGGCATCGGTCAGGACTTTGGTGGTTTCCTGGAAGGATGCAGCAGAAAGGAAGCTATCGGTAGCAAGAGATGCCTTGGTGATACCCAGCAGTACGGGAGATGCGACGATCAGATTGATTCCGGCCTCACCGGCATCAATGCGAGCCTGCAGCTCTTTATTGCGATCCTCCACATCGTAGCGATCCACCAGAGTACCCAGCAGCATATCGGGCTGCGGATTCTCCTCGATGCGAACCTTCCGGATCATCTGACGGACGATAACCTCGATATGCTTATCGTTGATATCAACACCCTGCAGACGGTAAACGTTCTGAACTTCCTTGATCAGGTAATCCTGAGCAGCGATATCACCCAAGAGACGCAGAACATCGTGGGGGTTGATAACACCGTCGGTGATGATCTGACCCTTTTCCACGCGCTGACCATGCAGGTTCTCGCGGAACTTCAGACCGAAGGGGATATTGATATGCACCTCTTCCCCATCGTCGGTGGTGATGATAACGGGGGTGCAATTATCCTTTACATCACGCTCGCTATTGTCGCGAACGATGACACCGGTTGCCTCTGCAAGGACAGCCGCCTTCTTGGGACGGCGCGCCTCAAACAGTTCTTCGACACGAGGCAGACCCTGCGTGATATCTCCACCCGACGCAACACCGCCGGTATGGAAGGTTCTCATCGTAAGCTGGGTACCGGGCTCACCGATGGACTGAGCGGAAATGATACCGACTGCCTCGCCTGCATTGACGGGATGACCGTTTGCAAGGTTGGCACCGTAGCACTTCGCACAGACGCCGTGGTGAGAACGGCAGGTCAAAGCAGAGCGGATCTCGATTCGCTCAACGCCCTTAGACTCAATGAGGTCCACATCGGCATCGTTGAGCAGCTTATCGGTGCTGATCAGCACTTCACCGGTAGCATCATCCACAAAGGGATGAACCAGATGACGACCGATCAAGCGATCACGCAGCTTCTCGATCACAGTATCGCCCTCGGCGATCTTGGAAACAAAGATACCCTCGGTGGTACCGCAGTCTGCCTCACGGATGATAACATCCTGAGCTACGTCTACCAGACGACGGGTCAGATAACCGGAGTCTGCAGTACGCAGAGCGGTATCAGCCATACCCTTACGAGCACCTCTGGAGGAGATGAAATACTCCAGTACATTCAGACCCTCACGGAAGTTTGCACGGATAGGAATCTCGATCGCTTTACCGGAGGTATTGGCCATCAAGCCACGCATACCTGCCAGCTGACGAATCTGGTTCATACTACCACGCGCACCGGAGTTTGCCATCATATAGATGGGGTTGAATTCGTCCAGATAATTCTTCAACTCATCGGTGACCAGCTTGGTGGTCTCATCCCAGGTGCTGATAACCAACTGATAACGCTCGTCATCAGAGATCAGACCGCGGCGATAGCTGGTGATAATCTTGGTGATCTTCTTTTCTGCCTCTTCGATCAACTCATACTTCTTGGGAGGCACGGTCATATCGCTTGCAGCTACGGTAATGGAGCCGCGGGTGGAGTACTTAAAGCCCTGTGCCTTGACCATATCCAGCATCTCTGCGGTAACGGTACTTCCCTTTTCCTTGATGCAGCGATAGATGATCTTATCCAAGGTCTTCTTGGTAACGGTCTCCTGCACCTCCAGATCAAAGATCTTGGTAGGATCGGTACGATCCACCAGACCCAGATCCTGGGGAATGGCGTAGTTAAAGATCAGCTGACCGACGGTACAGTTGATGATACGGCTCTCCATCTTACCGTTCCACTCGCCGGTACGACGGATACGGATGGGGGCGTGCAGACCGATAACGCCGTTATCGTATGCAACGATTGCTTCATCCTCGTCCTTAAAGGCCTTGCCTTCGCCGGGCTCATCGTGCTTGACGATGGTCAGGTAGTAAGAGCCCAGAACCATATCCTGAGTAGGAACGGTAACAGGATGACCATCCTGGGGTTTCAAAAGGTTATTTGCAGAAAGCATCAGCAAGCGAGCCTCTGCCTGTGCCTCTGCAGAGAGAGGTACGTGGACTGCCATCTGGTCGCCGTCGAAGTCGGCGTTAAATGCGGTACATACCAGAGGATGCAGTTTCAGAGCACGACCTTCGACCAGTACCGGCTCAAATGCCTGAATACCCAGACGGTGAAGGGTCGGTGCACGGTTGAGCAGAACGGGATGGTCTTTGATGACACTCTCCAGCGCATCCCAGACTTCCTTACGCATCCGTTCAACCATCTTCTTGGCAGACTTGACATTGGTAGCCAGGCCGTCTGCCACCAGCTTCTTCATTACGAAGGGCTTGAACAGCTCGATTGCCATCTCCTTGGGCAGACCGCACTGATAAATCTTCAGTTCGGGACCGACAACGATAACCGAACGACCGGAATAGTCAACACGCTTACCCAAGAGGTTCTGACGGAAACGACCCTGCTTACCCTTCAGCATATCGGAAAGGGATTTGAGGGGGCGGTTATTCTGACCGGTAACGGGACGTCCGCGACGGCCGTTATCAATCAGAGCATCCACAGCCTGCTGCAAAATCCGCTTCTCGTTGCGGATGATGACCTCGGGAGCACCCAGCTCCAGAAGTCTCTTCAGACGGTTATTACGGTTGATGACCCGACGGTAGAGATCGTTCAGGTCGGAGGTGGCGAAACGACCGCCGTCCAACTGAACCATCGGACGAATTTCGGGGGGAATGACGGGAATTACATCCAAAATCATCCACTCGGGGCGGTTGCCGGAAAGACGGAACGCCTCCACAACCTCGATCCGCTTCACAAGGCGGCTCTTCTTCTGACCGGATGCAGTCTCCAGTTCATTCTTCAACTCTGCGGAAAGCTCCTCGAGATCAATTTCACTGAGCAGCAGCTTGATGGCTTCTGCACCCATCATCGCCTTGAAGTCGTCCTCATAACGCTCAACATAATGAGCATATTCCGTATCATTGAGGATCTGCTTCTTCTCCAGAGCCGTATTGCCGGGATCCACAACGATATAAGAATCGAAGTACAGAACCTTCTCCAGATCCTTGGGAGAGATATCCAGCATCAGACCCATACGGGCGGGAATTCCCTTGAAGTACCAGATATGAGATACGGGAGCGGCAAGCTCGATATGACCCATACGTTCACGACGAACCTTCGCCTTGGTAACCTCAACACCGCACTTCTCGCAGATCTTCCCTTTAAATTTAATTCTCTTATATTTGCCGCAATGGCACTCCCAGTCCTTGGTAGGTCCAAAGATCTTTTCACAGAACAGACCGTCCTTTTCGGGCTTGAGGGTACGATAGTTGATCGTCTCGGGCTTGGTCACTTCACCATAGGACCACTCCTCACGGATCTTTTTAGGATCAGCGAGACCGATCTTTACGGCTGCAAAACTATTGAATTCCATATATTAAACAGACTCCTTTCGCACTAAATCCTGCCGACGATTATGCATCAAACGATGCCGGATCTTCATCCTGATCATCGTTTTCCTCGTCGGTCAGATCGCCCAGATCACTGTCCTGCTCTTCTTCATCGGACCAGTCATCGAAAGCGCCGTCGTCCATTTCATTGGTTTCTTCTTCCTCGCTCATATCAGCAGGGTCATCCTCGTCATCGAACATATTGGCCATATCAGCACCGTCCTTTGCCTTTGCGCGGAAACGTGCCTCGTAGATATCGTCATCTTCGTCCTCGAAGGAATCGCGCAGGTCGATCTCTTCCATATTATTATCCAAGCACTTGAAGTCCAGACCCAAAGACTGCAGCTCCTTGACCAATACCTTAAAGGACTCGGGGATGCCGGGCTCGGGGATATTCTGCCCCTTAACGATGGCTTCGAATGCCTTTACACGACCTACCACGTCATCGCACTTAACAGTCAGGATCTCCTGCAGAGTAGAAGCAGCGCCGTAAGCTTCCAGCGCCCAAACTTCCATCTCACCGAAACGCTGACCGCCGAACTGCGCCTTACCACCCAGAGGCTGCTGGGTAACGAGGCTGTACGGACCGGTGGAACGGGCGTGAATCTTATCATCGACCAGATGATGCAGCTTAAGGAAGTACATATAACCGACGGTTACCGGGTTATCGAAGGGCAGACCGGTACGTCCATCGTAAAGGATGGTCTTACCGTCTTCCCGCTTGCCGGCTTCCTTCAGGCAGTTGCGGATATCGCTCTCCACAGCACCGTCAAAGACCGGAGTCATTACCTTCCAGCCCAGTGCCTTGGCAGCATAACCCAGATGCACCTCAAGAACCTGACCGATATTCATACGGGAAGGTACGCCCAAGGGATTCAGGACGATATCCAGCGGAGTACCGTCGGGCAGGAAGGGCATATCCTCCTGAGGCAGGATGCGGGAGATAACACCCTTGTTACCATGACGACCTGCCATCTTATCGCCCACGCTGATCTTGCGCTTCTGCGCAATATAAACGCGAACTACTTTATTTACACCGGGAGAGAGCTCATCGCTATTCTCCTGCGTAAAGATCTTAACATCAACGATGGTACCGTATTCACCGTGGGGAACACGCAGAGAAGTATCTCTCACTTCGCGTGCCTTCTCGCCGAAGATCGCGCGCAGCAGCTTTTCCTCTGCGGTCAGCTCGGTCTCACCCTTGGGGGTAACACGACCGACCAGAATATCACCGGAGTGCACCTCGGCACCGATACGGATGATACCGCTGGCATCCAGATCCTTCAGAGCATCCTCACCCACATTGGGAACATCGCGGGTAATCTCTTCGGGACCCAGCTTGGTGCTTCTGGCTTCGATCTCATACTCTTCAATATGAATAGAAGTATAAAGATCTTCCTTAACCAGACGCTCATTCAAGAGGACGGCGTACTCGTAGTTATAACCTTCCCAGGTCATAAAGCCGATCAGCATATTCCGACCCAGTGCGATTTCACCGTTTTGAGTAGAGGGACCGTCTGCGATGATCTGATCTGCCTCGATCATCTCCCCTGCGCTGACGATGGGCTTCTGATTGATACAGGTACCCTGGTTGGAGCGCAGGAACTTGGTCAGCTCGTAGACATCCTTTTCACCGCCGCCCACATTGATGACGATCTCATCGGCAGATACAGACTCAACCGTACCTGCACGCTTGGATACGACACAAACGCCGCTATCGTGGGCGATCTTATATTCCATACCGGTACCGACAACGGGAGCTTCGGGACGCAGAAGGGGCACAGCCTGACGCTGCATGTTTGCACCC
>JAZQAQ010000195.1:0-2380 GCA_045545255.1 Eubacteriales bacterium
AGGATAAATGGATCGGCGTGGGCGGCAAGCTGGAGCAGGGGGAGACCCCCGAGCAGTGCGCCCGCCGTGAGATTTGGGAAGAGACCGGACTGACCGCAGAGAAACTGGAATACCGCGGAATCGTGGATTTTCGTTGCACCGGATGGCCGGAGGAGCGGATGCACCTTTATTGGTCAGACTCTTTTGACGGTACTCTCAAAGAATGCGATGAAGGGACTTTGGAATGGGTACCCAAGAGTCGAATGGAAAGCCTGCCCCAATGGGAAGGAGATAAGATCTTCCTGCGTCTTTTGGAGGAAAAAGCCCCCTTCTTCCACCTGGATCTGACCTATGAAGGAGATCGGCTGATCTCCGCGATTTTGGACGGAAATAAATTATAAATGTTTTAATCAAAAAAGACTCTTGTGATACCTTTTTAAGAAGGCGACACAAGAGTCTTTCTTATTGCAGTATTTCTTGAATAAATGCGGCGACGGAGGGGGTGCTTTTGCCGACCTTTTCGATGGTTTCAGGGTTGCCGGTCTCAATGGCGGCTCCGTGGTAGGGAAGCAGCATAGCAAGGTCATTTTTATTATCGCCTACAGTATAGCAGTTTTTCAACTCAATGCCGAAAAGCTTGGCCGCCTCTTTGACGCCGGTGGCTTTGTCTACACCCCGAACGGTACAGTCGATGTAGGTGCCGTTGATATGGGCGGTGATATTGGGAAAGGTCTCGTTGACCCATCCGGCAAAGGCTGCCGCAATTTCCGCTCTGCCCTTATAATTGGAGCCGAATTGGGTGAATTCCGTGACGGTTTCCGCTTGCTCACGCGTGATGTTGATACGATCCGGCTGCAATACGGTCCAGATCAGTAAGGTACCGTCCTTGGCGTGAAGATGGAATCCGGAGCAGTCCAGCTCGTGTGCTTTTTCCAGCAGGCGGTGGAGATGCTCGGCGGGAAAGAGATGCTGAAAATAGAATTTCCCGTCCATATCCATTGCAGAGCTGCCGTTTCCGGTGATGAGCAGATCGGGGCGGAGCCCCCATTCCTGCATCTCCTCCATCGCTGCTTTGGGGGATCTTCCGCTGCAAAGGCAGAAAATATGTCCTGCTTTTTGCCACGCAGCAATGGCGTCAATATCTTCCTGACTGACGCGCTTTTGGCGTTTCAGTGTTCCGTCAAAATCACTTGCTAATAAATACTTCATAGAAACCCTCTTAAAAAAGGCGGTGCATCGCACCGCCTTGATATTTAAATATCGTTGCGAACAATATCCTCTAACGTCTCCCGCTTGACCACGATGCGGCTTGCTCCGTCCTTTAGCATAATAATGGGCAGACGGGGAATGCGGTTATAATTAGAAGCCATCGAATAATTGTATGCTCCCGTGGTGAGTACCGCAAGGATATCCCCCCGCGCGATGGAGGCGGGCAACATTACATTCTCCTGAATAATATCTCCGCTCTCGCAGCAGCGTCCGACGACGGAACAGGTGAAGTCTGTTTCCTCGTTCAGCTTTTCTGCCGCCAAGATGGTGTAGTCTGCTCCGTAGAGGGCAAAACGGGGGTTATCGCTCATTCCGCCGTCTACCGAGACATAATTCTTATATCCGGGGATCTTTTTGATGGTGCCTACGGTATAGAGGGTCATTCCTGCATCAGCGACGATGCTGCGCCCCGGCTCCAGCCGCATAGCGGGGAGGGGGAGTGCCAGAGCGGCGCATTTGGCCTTGACCGCTTCTGCCACTTGGCGGATGTTTGCGGCGATATCAATGGTGGGGTCGCTCTCTAAATAGCGCACGCCGTATCCGCCGCCCAAGTCCAGTTGGCGGGCGGTATAGCCGTATTTTTCCTTGATATCGGCGATATAGTCCAGCATAATTTCAGCCGAACGGAAAAAGGTATCGGAATCAAAGACCTGAGAGCCTACGTGACAGTGAAATCCCGCCAGATCAATATGGGGCAATTCCAGTGCCAGCTTGGTGATGGCTTCTGCCTGGCCGGTCTCAATGGCGGAGCCGAATTTGGAATCCACCTTACCGGTATTGATGGCTTCATAGGTATGGGTATCAATGCCGGGGGTCAGCCGCAGCAGTATCTGCTGGCGTACACCCTTTTCACCGGCGATTTTGTTGATGGCGTGAACCTCTTCCTCGTTATCGGCAACGAAATAGCCAACGCCGTTTTTGATGGCAAAAGCGATATCCTCATCGGTTTTATTGTTACTGTGAAAGTACGCATTCTCCATCGGAAAGCCCGCCTGAACTGCGGTATAGATCTCACCGCAGGATACGATGTCGATGCCCATCTTCTCGTCTGCAACAATGCGGTAGATCTCTTTAAAAGATGCCGCCTTGCTGGCATAGAGAGGAAGGGCGGTATCGCCAAAGGCTTCCTTCA
>JAZQAQ010000196.1:0-5666 GCA_045545255.1 Eubacteriales bacterium
GAGGGTCAGCGTAAGTTTATGGGCACCCTTTGGAATACCTACGCATTCTTTGTGCTCTATGCCAATATCGATAAATTTGATGCTACCAAATATAATCTTTCCGACTGCAAGCTGACTGTAATGGATCGCTGGATCCTCTCCAAGCTGAATACGATGGTCAAGGATGTGGATACCAATCTGGAAAATTATCGCATCCCCGAGGCAGCCCGTGCACTGGAAAGCTTTGTGGATGACTTGAGCAACTGGTATGTACGCCGCGGTCGTGAGCGTTATTGGGTTCCCGAAATGACCGACGATAAGATCGCCGCCTATATGACCCTATATCATGCACTGGTAGTGACCGCAAAGGCAGCCGCTCCTATGATCCCCTTTATGGCTGAAAACATCTACCAAAATCTGGTACGGAGCATTGATCAAAGCGCACCCGAAAGTATCCATCTTTGCGACTTCCCCGTTGTGGAGGAGGATCGTATGGATGCAGCACTGGAAAGCAGTATGGATCAATTGCTGAACATCGTCGTGCTGGGTCGCTCTGCCCGTAACGGTTCCGGCAGAAAGAATCGCCAGCCCCTCGCTTGTATGTATGTGGAGGGGGCCGAGGCACTGGGTGAAGAATTTGTGGAGATCATCAAAGACGAGCTGAATGTAAAGGCCGTCTCCTTTAAGAGCAATCTCAGCGAGTTTATCGCTTATGAATTTAAGCCGCAACTTAAAACTGTCGGTCCTAAATACGGCAAGCAATTAAATGAGATCCGCACTGCCCTTGCAGAGATCGACGGTGCTGCCGCCAAAGCAGAGCTGGACGAGTGCGGTGCCCTGATTCTTGATCTCCCCGGCGGACAGGTCAAGCTGGAGACCGAGGATCTTTTGATCAGCATCGCTCAAAAGGAAGGCTTCTTTACCGCCAAGGATAAGGGCTATACCGTCGTATTGGATACCCAACTGACGGATGCGCTGATTCGCGAAGGTATGATCCGTGAGATCATCTCCAAGATCCAGACGATGCGTAAGGATTCCGGCTTTGAGGTGATGGATCACATCGAGATCTATATCAACGGCAACGATAAGCTGCTGGCACTGCTGAAGGAAGACTTTGCAGAGGTCGCAGAGAGCACCCTTGCCGATGCGCTGAAGGAAAATGAGACTGCCCCCGAATTCTCAAAGGATTGGGATATCAACGGTGAAAAAGTCACCCTCGGCGTTAAGAAGGTTTAAAAAAGCAAAAAATGCTTAAAAAGTGCTTAAAAACACCTAAAAAGCCGTGAAAAATTTTAAAAAAACGAATAGCAACGAACAGTTTTGTTCGTTGCTGTTTCATTTATGAGGTACCACACTATGAAAATCACCGTAATCGGTTGTGGACGTTGGGGGTCCTTGATCACCTGGTATCTGGACACCCTCGGTCATCAGCTCACCCTATACGGCAGAAAGAATTCTGCTAAAATGCAGGCATTTTTAAAGGAGAGAAAGAACGACCTTCTTTCCCTACCCGAAACCGTTCAACTATCAACCGACCTTTCTTGCGTTGATGATGCGGAAATCCTTGTAATCTCCGTGGGAGCGCAGAATTTGCAAGATTTGTTTGATGAATTAAAAGATCATCATTTACCCGAAAAAACCGTAGTTCTATGTATGAAGGGGATCGAAATTGAATCCGGGCGTCGCCTATCGCAGATTGCCGAAGATAATCTGCCTGTCGATTGCCCCGTTGCCGTATGGCTGGGCCCCGGTCACGTTCAGGAGTTTTACAAAGGAATCCCAAACTGTATGGTCATCGACAGTAACAACAGTGAAGCAAAGAATCGCTTGATCCAAGCCTTTTCCGGTCCGCTGATCCGTTTTTATTACGGGGATGATCTGATCGGAAATGAAGTCGGTGCGGCGGCAAAAAACGTCATTGGCATCGCTGCCGGAATGTTGGACGGCCTTAACCTTGGCTCCCTCAAAGGAGCCTTGACCGCCAGAGGCACCAGGGAAATTTCGCGGCTCATCGAAAGGATGGGCGGTAACCCTCTTTCAGCGTACGGTCTTTGCCATCTGGGCGACTACGGCGCCACCGTCTACTCTCCCTACAGCCATAACCGTAAATTCGGCGAATCCTTTATCAAAAAAGAACCATTTGAACAACTGGCAGAGGGCTATTATACGGTTCAAGCGCTGCTTAAACTGGCGCAGAAATACAAAACCGAATTGCCTATCTGCGAAACGGTCTACCGGATCCTTTTTCAAAACGCTGAGCCACAAGCAGCCTTGGAGCAGCTTTTTACAAGAGATCTGAAAACAGAATTTTAAAATAAAACACGCTCGGCTCACGCCGAGCGTTTTTTATTCTACATCGAAGCCAAGATCTTCAATCGCAGCTTTTGCTTTTTCAGCATCTCCTTCAAAGGAAACTGTTTTTGTAGGAAGATCTACCTGAACATTCGTGATCCCGTCCAACGAATTCAGCGCGTCGGTCACGCTTTTGACGCAATGCATACACATCATACCGTCCACTTTAAAAGTCATTTATTTTTCCTCCTTAAAATATCGTAAACGCAATGCGTTTGTTAATACTGAAACAGACGAAAGCGACATTGCTGCCGCACCGATCATAGGATTAAGCAGCGGTCCGCCAAAGAGATGCAATAGCCCCGCTGCCACCGGAATTCCGAGGCTATTATAAGCGAACGCCCAAAAGAGATTTTGCTTGATATTACGGATAGTTGCGCGAGATAATTTCATCGCAGTCGGGACAGCGGAAAGCTCACTGTGCATCAATACAACATCCGCAGATTCCATTGCAATATCCGTCCCGGAGCCGATGGCAATCCCAATATCCGCGGTAGCAAGGGCGGGTGCATCGTTGATGCCGTCCCCCACCATTGCAACCTTTTTCCCTTGCGCTTGCAGTTCTCTTATAACCGACGCTTTATCGCCGGGCAGAACCTCGGCTCGAATCTCTTTGATCCCCGCTTCCCTTGCAATGGCTTCGGCGGTACGTTGAGCGTCACCGGTCAGCATTACCACCTCGATTCCCTGCTCCTGAAGTTTTTTTACAGCGGCTGCACTATCCGATTTCAGCGTATCTGCAATGGCTGCAATACCGGCAGCAACACCATCTATTGCCAGATAAACAGGTGTTTTCCCTGCTCCTGTTAAACGCTCTGTTTCTGCCTCCAATGCGGCAAAGGAGATCCTCTCCTCTTGCATCATCCGCGCATTTCCTGCAAGAATCTTTTTTCCATCGATCTCGGCTATAATACCGCGTCCGACTTTATTCTCAAAAGAATCTGTTGATAGGAGCATCAAACCCTCACGCTCCGCTTGCTCCACAATGGCGCGTCCAAGGGGATGCTCCGACGAGCGTTCTGCAGATGCAACAAGGGTCATTAGCTCTGCACGATCATAGCCGGTGGCAACAATTAAATCCGTCAAAGCAGGCTTGCCGGTGGTCAATGTACCGGTTTTATCCAGCACCACCGTCCGAATACGGTGTAAAGACTCCACAGCCTCACCGTTTTTGAATAGAATTCCAAACTCTGCAGCTTTTCCGATGCCGACCATAATCGCCGTAGGTGTCGCCAAGCCCAACGCGCAGGGACAGGCGATCACCAGTACGGAAACCAAAATGGAAAGGGCAAAGCCCCAGCTCTCTCCGCTGATCTTCCAGATGGCGGCGGCAACTGCGGCAATGATCATAACCGTCGGCACAAAGTAGCCGGACACAATATCCGCCAACCGTGCAATGGGAGCTTTTGTACCCTGCGCCTCCTCTACCATTCGGATCATACCGCCAAGGGCGGTCTCTTCTCCGATCCGCTCGATCTTCACCTGCAGAGAGCCGCTTTGATTGATCGACCCTGCATAGACCGCGCTTCCCTCTTCTTTATCCACCGGCAGACTCTCGCCGGTCAGCATAGACTCATCCACCGAAGAATGACCGCCGATCACAGTTCCGTCTGCAGGGATTCTGCTGCCCGGCTTGAGGATCAAAATATCCGTCATCAGCAGTTTTGAGGTAGGGACCTCCAATTCATTTCCGTCACGAATCACAAAGGTGGTGGCAGGGACAAGTTGCATCAGGCTTTTAATTGCCTGCGAGGTCTTTCCTTTTGAAATGGTCTCAAGAGTCTTACCCAGCAAAATCAAGGTAATGATCACGCCGCAGGATTCGAAATACAGTTCGTGGACGGAATGAGGATCGCCACCGGCTATACGAAATAAAGAAAAAACGCTGTAGCCAAAGGATGCGGTAGTTCCCACCGCAATCAAGCTATCCATATTCGGACTCCCACGAAAGAGCGAGGAATAGCCCACCGCATAAAACTTCCAGCCCACGATCATCACGGGGATTACCAAGCAAAGCTGCGCCAGTGCATAGGCGAGCGGATGACTATCCGGTGAAAAGAATTCCGGAACAGGCAGTTCGATCATAGGACCCATCGCAAGATAAAAAAGCGGTACCGCAAAGCAGGCGGCAAGGATCAGTTTCGTTCGCATTAGGCGCACTTTTTGCGCATTCTTATCGCCGTTTGCGGCGTTTTTCTTATGAGGCACAGCACCAAATCCGGCGCGTTCCACTGCGGCGATCACATCCGAAAAGACATTGCCTTCCGCCTCGACGGTCAACCGCTCCGCCGCCAAATTGACGGCAGCATTCTCCACACCCTTAACGCGTCTCACGACCTTTTCGATGCGTGCTGCGCAAGCGGCACAGGTCATACCGGTAATATCAAATTCTTTTTTCATAAAATCACCCTTTTGGTTGATATTCTTCCTATTAAATGATACAATGATGATATCAATATTGCAAGTATGCACTAAAAAGTAAGCTACTACCCAAAAAGATAGTGAGGAATTTCTATGGAACCTATTCATTGCCCTGTGGGCGAAACGATCCGACTGATCGGTGGAAAATACAAAGCCTTGGTCCTCTGGTTTCTGACCGAGGAGCCCAAGCGATACGGAGAACTGCAAAAACAAATCCCCGAAGCCACGCCAAAGATGCTGACCCAACAGTTGCGGGAGCTGGAGGCAGATGCGCTGATCTCCCGTACCGTCTATCCGGTGGTACCGCCCAAGGTGGAGTACGCACTGACAGACCTCGGCAAAAGTATGATCCCCATTCTGCAATCGATGTATCAATGGGGGGAAAACTATTTAAAAGAGCGCGGAGTCTGCCCCAACTGTGCTATGAAAAAAATAAAGTGAGCCGATCGAGGCGCACTCCGTAAGGAAGTGCGCCTCAGTTTTATTCGCCAAAGGCGAGTTATATTGCTTCGCAGTTATATGATGCTACGCATCGTGATATTGTCCTTCGGACAGTTTTAATAGCGAATATAATATCACGAAAACCGTTAGGTTTTCATATCACTCTTTAGAAATATCTCGCCATAGGCGAGGCATTCTAAAGAATATCACTGTGAGACCTGTCTCACAATATCACTTATTATATTATCATTGAGATAGGTGATTTTTAAAAGTATCTAACTCACTATAACACTTTCACATTCAATGTGTAAAGTCTCATTTGTTTTGTTTAGATAAAAACCGAGAGAGACAACTTCTTTACGAAGTGTCTCTCTCCAAAGTTTCTCCTTTTTTTATCATGGTTTTTATGAGAATACGTCAAAGCCGCCGATGGTATCCAGGTCGAAATTCCCGGCTTCGTCAAAGCTGTATGG
>JAZQAQ010000197.1:0-6483 GCA_045545255.1 Eubacteriales bacterium
GAACTACTGCTTCTCCAAGAGCTATCATCTGCGCATCGTAGACCGTGTAGGCGGCGGCGATTCCTTCGGCGGTGGCTTGATCTACTCTCTCTTGAGCGGCAAGTCCACCCAAGAGGCCATTGAGTTCGCAGTTGCTGCTTCTGCTCTGAAGCACACCGTTGAAGGCGACTACAACCGTGTCGGCGTTGCCGAGGTTGAAAAGCTGGCAGGCGGTGACGGCTCCGGTCGTGTACAGCGCTAAACGAAAATAAACCCAAAGAGAAGGTTCAAAATTTGAACCTTCTCTTTTTTTGTAAAAATTAATAATCCACCAAGTCTATTATTATTTTTAAAAGTACGGTTTTAACCCTGTTTTTTCATTTTTTTGCGCAGAAATCCACTTCAGCTTATGGTATTAACAAAGGAGTGTGAAACGCAGAAAAGCTCTATTATGCACGGCAAAAATTCTTCCCCGAAACTTTGAAGTAAAAATATTCCCCGACCGATGGTCGGGGAATATTTTTTATATATCCTCTGCCAAGACTCGGCGTTTTTCCCAAATGCCGGAGAGGAAGTAAATGAGTCCCGGAATGGCGCAGCCGTAGGGTGCCAGACCGTAGCCCAAAACAAAGCCGTAGAAACCAAAGTCTAAGGCAATACCAAATAGCCAGCTGAGGCCGATCCGAAGCACTACACCGTCAAAAAGGGAGAGCACAAGACCAAGCTTGGCGTTGCCGATACCCTGAATAAAGGCGTGAGTGCCCCGCATTATAGCAAAAGCGGGGAACATCCAGAGAATCGCGGAAATAAAGGTGGAGGACATCTCCAGCACGGCAGGATCATCGGAGAACAGCATAAACAACTGCTTACCGAGGGTGATATACAGCACCATACAGATCACCGTGAAGACGGCGGCAAAGATCCAAGACCAATGTACCACCTGCTTACTGCGCTTATTCTGCCCTGCAGCGATATTTTGGGCGATCATCGGCATAGAAGCATACTGAATGCCCATACAGACCTTATTGACCATATCGTCGATCTTCATACCCACGCCGAAGGTGGCGGAGGCCACCACGCTGATATCGTTGATCAAGGAGTTTACAAACAGGATAGAAAGGTTGATACACCCCGACTGGATAGCCATAGGAGTACCCAAACTGAAGATCATACCAACATACTTTTTGATGGGGATAAAGCTACGAGGCTTGAAATCAAAGCCGAAGGATTCCTTGCGGCGATAGAGATACCAAAGGGAGAAAAGGAAGGAGACCGCCTGCCCGATAATGGTAGCCCATGCGGCGCCTGCCACACCCCAGCCCCAAAAGCCTGTAAAAAGAATATCCAGCACCAGATTGACCACCGATGCGATACAGATAAAGAGGAAGGGGCGTTTGGAGTCCCCCATTCCCCGCAAGACGGCGGCCACCATATTATAGCCGGAGGTAAATACCAAACCCGCTCCGCAGATGATCAGGTAATGGGTCGCCATCCTATAGGACTCGGTGGGAATATTCATCGCTGAAAGAATAGGATCTTTAAAGATCAGCATCACGGCGGAAAAGAATAGCCCGATGACGGTGATCAGGGTAAACAGCGTACCAATGATCCCGTTGACTTCCTTCTTTTTGCCTGCGCCCAATGCCTGGGAGACCAGCACCTGACCTGCGTTGGAAAAGCCCAGCGAGACCATAGTGCCGAAAAGCAGAATCAAGCTGCTTTGGGAAACGGCAGAGATGCCTGCCGTTCCCACATAGTGCCCCACGATGATCATATCCACCGTGGCATACAGCACCTGCAGGGCATTAGAGGCCATAAAGGGCAGCATAAACCAAAAGAGCTGCTTTGGAATGCTCCCTTTTGTAAAGTCTTTGGATATTTTCTTTTCTTTTGTCATATGATGTACCTCGAAAAGAGCTGTAAAAAATCCGAGATTTTTTACAGCTCCTTTTTAGGGGCCTTACCCCTTATGCGTGATAAAGTTTTTTCGTTTGATAGCGCGGCTCGCAGGTGAGATTCACGCCCAGCTTGCGGAAGGTCTGCTCGTCCACCCGAGAGAGGATGACCGAGGAGTGCGCCTCCAGCCCTTTCAGTTTTTTCACCTGCTCCATTGCCAATTTTGCCGTCTCATCGGTAGCGGCACAAATGGAGAGGGCGATCAGCACCTCATCGGTATGGAGACGGGGGTTATGGTTGCCCAGTACACCGGTCTTCATCCGCTGGATGGGTTCGATAATGGTGGGCGATAAAAGCTGTACCTCATCGGGGATATTGCCCAATGCCTTCAATACATTCAGCAGCATTGCAGAGGATGCGCCCAGCAAAGAAGAAGTTCTGCCGGTGATGATCCGTCCATTGTCCAACTGGATGGCGGTGGCAGGCGCACCGGTCTCCTCTGCTCTGGCGGTTGCCGCTGCTGCCACAGGCCGATCAGCGACGCTGATATGCAGTTTATTCATCAAAAGCTCGATCTTGGTGACCTCGCTTTGCTCGCCCATTCCCTGACGGACAGAGCCCAAGGCGGCATAATAACGGCGGATGATCTCCTGATTGGCGGCATCACGAACCGCCGCATCATCGCAGATGGCACAGCCCGCCATATTGACACCCATATCAGTAGGGCTCTTATAGGGAGATTGACCCATAATCCGCTCCATCATCGCATTGACCACGGGGAAGATCTCAATGTCCCGATTATAGTTCACCGTCGTCTCCCCGTATGCCTCCAGATGGAAGGGATCGATCATATTTACATCGTTGAGATCGGCAGTCGCCGCCTCGTACGCCACATTGACCGGATGGGTCAAGGAAAGATTCCAGATGGGGAAGGTCTCAAACTTGGCGTAACCTGCTTTGATTCCACGCTTTTGCTCGTGGTAAAGCTGGGAAAGACAGGTGGCCATCTTGCCGCTGGCGGGACCCGGACCGGTCACCACCACCAGCTTGCGCTGGGTCTCAATATAGTCATTTTTACCGAAGCCGTCGTCACTGACGATCAGCGGAATATTGGAGGGATAATCGGCGATGGGATAGTGACGGTAGACCTTGATGCCCAAATTGATCAGCCGCTTTTCAAAGGCGCGCGCCAGCGGTTGATCGGTATAGCGGGTGATGACTACGCTTCCCACGAAAAGACCGATCCCGCGAAATGCGTCGATCAGGCGGAGGGTATCCAGATCGTAGGTGATACCCAGATCACCTCTGCGTTTATTCTTCTCGATGGCGTCTGCGTTGATGGCGATGACGATCTCCGCATCGTCCTTCAACTCCAAGAGCATCTTGACTTTAGAATCGGGCTCGAAGCCGGGGAGTACGCGGGAGGCGTGAAAATCGTCAAAAAGCTTTCCGCCAAATTCCATATACAGCTTATCGCCAAACATAGCGATGCGGTCTCGGATATTCTGCGACTGCAAGCGAACATATTCAGCGTTATCGAACCCAATGCGTGCCATACTGCACCTCCGTAATTTAATCCCATAATATATTATTATACTAAATACCGATTATTTTTCAAGAGCGTTTTACAAAATTTTGCAAGAAAAAAGTGCCCCCGCAGGGGGCACTTCAGATCATTTATTTGATCATCTTTTTGAGGTACTCGGCACTGATGCGTACACTGTCCAGAGAGTCGCCGTCGCAGGTATCCTGCTCCACAACATAATACTTGACTCCCGCCTTTTCAGCCGCATCTAAAATCAGATCCCACTGCATATTGCCCTGACCGATCTCGGCAAACATCTGATGCCCGCGCTTCTCATCGAAGTCCTCCAGCCGCTTCATATCCTTCAGATGGAGGATATCGATCCGTCCGGCAAGCTTTTCGATCCAGTAGCGTACATCACCGCCACCGTGCTGCACCCAGAAGGTATCCAATACAAAGGAGGTGGTTTCCGGATTTAATCCCTCCACAAGGAGATCCATCACAATACGACCGTCCGGCAGCTTGATAAACTCGTGGCTATGGTTATGATAGGTGAATTTCATTCCCTGCTCTGCGCACTTGGCACCCACAGCGTTTGCCTGCTCAATAAACTCCAGCCAGGCGTCCACATTGGTATTATCGGGCTTTGCACGGAAGCTGCCCACACCCATCAGCTTGGTATCCAGCGCTTGATGGTTTGCCAGTGCCTGATCGAAATCATTGACCATCAGCTTGAAATCATCGTGGGTGCCCACGATCTCTAAGCCGGCTTCTTTGGCATACTTACCGTAATCCGCATAGGAAACGGCGGGCATCCCCGCAGTCTGAATATAGGAATAGCCCATCTCTTTGAGTGCCTTGAAGGTGGAGCGAATCCCTTCCGCGTCCGTCATTTTATCCCGTACACTGTAAATTTGCAAGCCGAAATCTTTCATCTTCGTTCTCTCCTCGATTTTTTTCTTTATTATAGCAATCTTTCTTTGAAATTGCAATCAAAATGCGCTATAATATTCAAAAAGGAGTGATATTATGAAGATTGCGATCATTACGGGCGCAAGCAGCGGGATGGGGCGTGAATTCGCACGCCAGTTGACCGCCGCCGAGCAATTTGACGAGATCTGGGTCATCGCCCGCAGAGCAGATCGGCTGGAGGAATTGAAAAAAGAGCTTTCCCAATCGGTACGGGTGGTGCCGATGGATCTGACCAAAGGCGAATGCTTGAACGAATACGCCGCGCTTCTGGCGGCAGAAAATCCTCAAGTTTCCATCCTTATCAACTGCAGCGGATTCGGCAAGTTCGGACGCTACGATCAGATCCCTTTGCAGGATTGTATGGATATGATCGATCTCAACTGCAAGGCCTTGGTAGCAATCACTCAGCTGACCCTCCCCTATCTCGGCAAGGGCAGTCGCATTTTGCAGGTAGACTCCCTCTCGGCCTTCCAGCCCGTCCCCTATCTCAACGTCTACGGTGCCACCAAAGCCTTTGTATTGCGCTATTCTCAGGCACTCTGGGCAGAGCTGCGGGATCGGGAAATTCACGTGATGGCGTTCTGCCCCGGCTGGGTCAAGACCGAATTTTTTGACCACGCAGAGCAAACCTCCGATAATGCCGTTACCTATTTTAATAAATGGTTTACCGCTGAAGAAGCTGTGCGGTGCGCACTGAAAGATCTGAAACGAAGAAAGCTGGTCTCTGTCCCCAGCGTAGTCAATAAGCTGCAGACCTTCGCCGTCAAGCACCTGCCGGAAAAGCTGGTAATGAAGATCTGGCTGAAGCAACAAAAGCATTAAAAGCACAAAAAGGTGCTGTAAAAAACATATGTTTTTTACAGCACCTTTTTTAGTCAATTTTGAAGATTTCTTTGATTTGCTCGTCGATGACGGGTGGGGTCTCCTCCAGCATCTCGGGATGCTTTAAGTACTCCTTCAGCCGACGGAAAGCGAGGGCAAAATAACTGCCGCTTGCGATACGCTCATCCATAACGATACCGAGGGGCATACATTTTTCGTGGATGATCTCGCCGCCCTTACGCCGCGGTACCTCTCGATTGACACCCATCGCCATTGCAATGGAGGTGGTACCGAATTCATAAATATGATGATAAATGGGATCGAGGCGGATGCTGGCAAGATCGGTGATCACCAGCGAAATATGGAAAGGACTCATATCAATAATTGCCTTGGGGAGCATTCCGTGCTTATCCATCCAGCGCAGGATCTTGACGCCTCCCCGCAGCAGACCCGGGGCAGAGAGCAGAAATTTAATGATCTTCTCGGTGCCGTTATCCGGCTCTTCGGCGCGGTTTCTCTCAATATATTCATTGAGACGCTCCTGAACCTTATAGACATCGTCCGTCGGTTGGAAATAAATCTTGGACATCGTGCCGTTCTCCATCACCGAGCCGCCTTTCAGCACCACCATACCCACAGCAATTTCATTGCGGGCGTAAACATTACTGTTTACAACGAAATGGTTGAGCCGCGGAAACTCATCAATGATGCGGATATATGCCGCCAGCAAGACTGCCAAGCGGGAGATCTTCAGCCCGCCCTCGTCACGCTTGGCGTGGACATAGTCCGCAATAGGATCCACCGGAATATCAATGGTGATCATATTCATAGAGTCCATCCGCTTATCCATTACGTGCGCGGCAACTACATACATAGGATCGGTCATCTTGATCCGAATACCGTCTTTTCTTTTCATAAATTTAATCCCCCAACGTTATAAACGTATATTACAATTTTACACGAAATTCGACAAAATGGCAAGTTTTTTTCCAAAACTTAAGGAGTTCTTAATGGAAACCCTTGCAATTTTTACCTGAAATTGATACAATATCTCTATATTTTTTCAAAATGAGGATATTATGGATAAGTTCAGACATACCTTTTTACCGATTCTTGCCGCCTTTATCTGGGGTACGGCATTCGTTGCTCAAAGTAAGGGCGCAGATCTGATGCCGCCCCTTGCCTTCAACGCGGTGCGCTCCGTTATCGCCACCGCCGTGCTTTTACTGGTGCGGTATCTTTTTTCAAAGGTGCGCAAAGAGCCCTTTCTGCCTGCCAAGGAAAAACGA
>JAZQAQ010000198.1:0-6396 GCA_045545255.1 Eubacteriales bacterium
AGATTATACTTCTTTTTCAGATAACGGACGATGGATTCATCAAACTTATCGCCTGCCATCTTCACAGAGTCGGAAAGCACCACATCGCCCAGAGAAAGGACTGCAATATCGGCAGTGCCGCCACCCACATCAACGACGACGTTGCCGTTCGGCTTATTAATATCAATGCCTGCACCGATGGCGGCAGCCTTAGGCTCTTCGATCAGAGAAACGAACTTTGCGCCCGCATTCTTGGCAGCCTCTTCTACCGCCATTTCTTCCACCTCGGTTACACCGGAGGGGACGCAAATAATCACGCGGGGCTTGAAGTACGAATTCTTAGAAGCCTTGCCCACAAAGTATTTGATCATTTTTTCGGTAACTTCATAGTCGGAAATTACGCCATCCTTCAAAGGACGGACAGCAACAATATTACCGGGGGTACGGCCCACCATCCGACGGGCTTCCTCGCCAACGGCAAGCACTTTATTCTGCGTTTTATCAATGGCGACCACACTGGGCTCCTTTAAAACGATGCCTTTTCCTTTGATGTATACCAAAATTGTGGCAGTACCCAGATCGATGCCTATATCAAGTCCTAACATATTGATCCTCCAAAATTTACATATTACCTCTTATCTATTATATCGACCTTTTCAATAAAATTCAATACTTTTTTACAGCGATGGCAAAAGTAGCGCAAACAACCTCCTCCGCCCCTGCCTCTCGCAGCAACGCCGCGCAAGCGCTGAGGGTGGCACCGGAGGTGAGCAGATCGTCGATCAAAAGCACCCGTCCGGAGACGACGGCACCCGGACGAAGGGTATAGTTCTTTTCAGCATTCAACCACCGATTCTGACCCTTTGCATACTTTTGCTGCCGATTGGAAACTCTTTTAAGAAAAAGATGAACGGACAGTCCCAGCCGTGGCGCGATATTTTCCGCCAAAAGTCGGGCAGGGCAATAGCCGCGCTTGATCGTGCGGGAGCGGGTCTGCGGCACATAGGTGACGCAGGAAAAGTCCGTCCCCAGTCTTGCACGGATATGATGATACATTCTCCGCCCCATAAACTCCGCAAGTTGGGGCTTATGACGCAGTTTAAACCGAAGGAGCAGATGACGGGGCGCCTTTTCATAATGAAAGGCACTGACACTACGCGTGAATGCAAAAGAGCGACTTCCGCACTTACAATGCTCAGGATCTGCTCCGCAGACACGGCAGACGGCTGCGGTCAGCTCCGTTGTTCGGCTCAAGCATTCCTCGCAGGGCTCTTCCCTCTCCATCAGTTTACCGCAAAACGGACAGCGAGGCGGATACAACAATTCTTTCAAAGTCATTGCAGCAGGTACCTCAAGCCGCTATAGCGATTGGTATGCTTATGGTTTGCCACCATTGTATCCACTACCTGACGGCTGCCGACGATAACCAGCAGTTTTTTCGCACGGGTGACTGCCGTATAAAGCAGGTTACGGTACTGCAAAAGCGGGGTCATCTCCCCCAGCACCAATACCACCGCATCAAATTCACTGCCCTGACTTTTATGTACGGTGATGGCATAAGCGGGCTCCAGCTCGTCCAATTGATCGTATCCATAGGTGGCGATCCGATCTTCAAACTGCACTTTAACCTGCTTTTCACGGGGATAGATTCCGTAAATGATTCCGATATCACCGTTAAAGACTCCCGCCTCCTCTTTGCCCTCGGAGGTGGTAACGGGCAGATCGTAATTATTGCGGATCTGCATCACCTTATCTCCCTCGCGGAAGATCTGGTCACGAAAATTAATGCTCACACGCCCAGGCTGATCGGGATTGACGCGATCACGGATGATCCCATTGATATTTACCGTACCCGTAAGCGTCTTGCGGGTGGGAATAATCACCTGCAACCCATCCATCACATTCCAACCGTAGCGACGAGGAATACGATTGACGATCATTTCCACCGCCGCATCCAAGGTACCTTGGGGTGTCTTTTTGGAAATAAAGAACAGATCGTCGCTATTTTCCAAATCGGGACGCTCTCCCGCATTGATCTCGTGGGCGGTTGTGATGATGGTGCTGGTTTTTGCCTGACGGAAAATCTTCGTCAGAGCAACAGTCGGCACCGCACCGCTGCGCACCAAGTCGGAGAGTACATTTCCCGCCCCGACACTGGGCAACTGATCTGCATCCCCCACCATAATCAAGCGACTGCCGAAAGGCAACGCCTCCAGCAAAGCCTCAAAGAGGAGGCTGTCCACCATAGACATTTCATCCACGATCAGCACATCGCACTTCAAAGGATTGGAGCCATTATGGGCAAAGGCCCCGCTGCCGGGCTGCACCTCAAGAAGGCGGTGGATCGTCTGCGCCTTTCGGTCGCATACCTGACTCATCCGCTTGGCGGCACGACCGGTAGGGGCACAAAGCTCAATACGATAGTTCAATGCCTCAAAGAGCGCGATCATTCCCCGCAGGGTGGTGGTCTTACCGGTACCCGGTCCACCGGTCAAAACCATAACGCGATTTTCCACCGCGGCACGGATGGCCTCCTCCTGCGCATATTCATAAAAGATACCTAATTTATTTTGGCTCTTTTTGATTTTTTCTTCGATATTGCGGATTTCCTGCTTACCGAACTGCATCAGCAGCTTCAGCTTTTCTGCAGCCTTGACCTCCGCCTTATAATAGTTCGGAAGGTAGATGACCTCACGTTTATTGATAACCGCACGCTCCAACTGGTGACGCTCGCACATATTTTCGACGGCGATCTCTACCTCTTCCTCATTCACATCCACATACTGCGCACCCAAAGGCAAGAGTTTTTCCTTGGGCAGGAAGCAATGCCCATTCTGGAGATTATGGGCAAGAATGTACTTAACGCAATAGCCTACCCGCAGCTCGTCCGCAGCGCGGACGCCGTTGGAAAGTGCCAAATTATCGGCATTTTGAAAAGAAAAGCCTTCGATATCCTCCCAAAGGCGGTATGGATTCTCCATCACTACCTGCGGAGCAAGGGCACCGTATTCCCGCGCCACCTTGACTGCGAGCGCAGGGGTAATTCCCATTTCGTGCAACGCCATCAGTGTCTCACGCGTCCCTACCGTCTCACGAAAAGCATCGGAAAGCTTTTGCGCCCGATCCTTTGTGATTCCCTTTATTTGGGTCAGCAGCAGAGGTTCGTGCTCTAAAATTTCAAAGCTATCCTCGCCGAAACGCTCCACGATCTTGCGGGCGGTAGCGGGACCGATGCCCTTTACCGCACCGCTCAATAAGAACTTCGTAATACCTTCCAACTCACCCGGAAAGCTTTTTTCAATCTCGGCGCACACAAATTGACGCCCATATGTAGCGTGATCCGTCCAGGTGCCGACAGCATTGACCAGCTCGCCCGGATAGATGGAAACGCAGGTGCCCACCGCTACGGTAAGGATGCCATCGCAGTCCAAACTAAAGACCCGATAACCGGTTGTTTCATTTTCGTAGATCACTTCTTCTACTGTACCTTCGATTTGCTCCTCTTCACCCACGGCAGACACCTCCTTTTTAAAACATATCTTATATTATATCATTTTCATCAGAATCTGTAAACAATACCCAGGGATTTTTTTCACAATACTGCTTTACCTCCTTGCGCGCGTCGGGCGTAAGACCATTATTTACAATTTCCAGCAAGGTCTCGCACCCGCACACATTCAGGCGATCCGCCTTCAGCAAAAGGGTATTCAGCAGATACTCCATCTGCGGTTCATCTCCGGATAGCTCCACCCGAAAAACGGTGCGCCGAACCGATCGAACGCGATGCAATGCCAGCATCTCCAGCACACCCAAAATACAGCACAATACCCCGATCACCGCAAAAACGGACAAAAGCACCCAAGCCATATGTATCATCATCACCATTCCTCCCGCTATACAATATGCTGTAAAACGGAGAAAGGTTCAAAAAAGCCCGATGCAAAGCATCGGGCTTTTGAATTATTTTGCGATGTATGCACGGATCTCCTCTGCGATGGAGGTATCCTCCCAAGGCAGATTCAATTCCTCTCTACCCATATGACCATAGCTGGAGGTAGGCGTATAGATCGGACGGCGAAGGTCAAAATTCTTAATGATGGCGGCAGGACGCAGATCAAAGAACTTGGCGATCACTTCGTTGATCTTCTCCTCCGAAACGGTCTCGGTACCGAAGGTATCCACAGAGACAGAGACGGGGCTTGCCACGCCGATGGCATACGCCAGCTCTACCTCACACTTTTTGGCAAGACCTGCTTTTACGATATTCTTTGCCACGTGGCGGGCGGCATATGCAGCGGAACGATCCACCTTGGTGGGATCCTTACCGGAAAAGGCGCCGCCGCCGTGACGACCGTAGCCACCATAAGTATCCACAATGATCTTACGACCGGTAAGACCGCTATCACCCTGAGGACCGCCCACAACAAAACGACCGGTGGGATTGATATAGTACTTGGTATCGATCAAAAGCTCTGCAGGAATAATGGGGCGGATGACCTTATCCAGAATATCACGACGCAACTCTTCCAGAGAGACCTTGGGACTATGCTGGGAGGAGACGACCACCGCATCCACGCGTACCGGCTTATCATCCTCATACTCAACCGTAACCTGAGTTTTTCCGTCGGGACGCAGATACGGCAGAATGCCCTCTTTACGAACGAAGGTCAGCTGCTTTGCCAGCTTATGTGCCAAGGAGATCGCCATCGGCATCAGTTCTTCGGTCTCGTCGGAGGCATAGCCAAACATCATACCCTGGTCGCCTGCACCGGTGGACATTGCGGCATCCTCGCTGCCTTCCTTGGCCTCCCAAGCCTTATCCACGCCCATTGCAATATCGGGAGACTGACGATCCAGTGTTACCAGCACACCGCAGGTATCGCAATCAAAGCCGTACTTTGCACGATCATAACCGATCTCACGAATAGACTCACGAACAATACTCTGATAATCCACCTGTGCGGTGGTAGTGATCTCGCCCATTACGTGAACGGTACCGGTGGTAACGGTGGTCTCGCAGGCAACGCGCGCCTGCGGATCAATTGCTAAAATAGCGTCCAGAATGCTATCTGAAATGCGGTCACAGATTTTATCGGGATGACCCTCGGTCACCGATTCAGAGGTAAACAGATAATTTCTTCCCATTTTCTTTTCTCCTTCTATCTTACTTTTTTACACAATAAAAAGCGCTCTTGCAGATCAAGAGCGCTGAAAAACTTATCTTTCGGACAGATATCCGCAGGATTTGACACCTTACTGATGCAGGTTGTCGGGCTTCGTCGGGCCTGGTCCCTCAGCCACTCTTGATAAGACATTATTTAATTACCTTATATAGGATACTCTATCGACAGAAATTTGTCAAGCGGAAATTAAAGGACTTTTGCAAAAAGCAGAAAAAGGATGACAAAGGTTACCAAAATGAACACTGCAGATACGGTAAAGCCGATTTGTACTGATTTTTTGCTGCCGCTGCCACCGGTTTCGGGAATCAGACGCGCTTTGCGTAAAGCGGTAGTCAGCGGCTTATAAAACAGCATTGTCAGCCCCATATTGATGCCGCCCTTCACAAGATTGAAGGGCAGGAAGGTTGTCAGCAGCATTCCCTTGACGACTGCCCGATCTACCCGCATATAATAAGGAGTAATGATATAGTTCCAAAGCACCATACAGCCGGTCATAAAGACCACACCTGTTAAAAGACCAAGCACTGCACCCTTCATTGTATGCATCTTTTTATAGATCATTGCGGCGGGGACGGCAAAGGCACAGGTAGAGAAAATATTCATAATCATTCCATAGATGCCGGTACCGGAGATGGAGATCAACTCAATAAAGGAAACCACCACCGAAATAATAACGGCGGTCACGGGTCCGTAGATAAATCCGGCGATCACCACCACCGCATCCTTGGGATCGTAGCTTAAAAAGCCGGCAACATTGGGAATCAGGCGTCCTACCAGCACCATTACAAAGGAAAAGGCGCAAAGCATCGCCAAAAGACAGATTTTTCGTGCGTTAAACTGTTTCATAATACTCCTTATTACAAAAAATATGCTCCATAGGTAAACCTATGGAGCATATCATTGCTAAACACAACATTCTTTTCACATCCGGACTATACCGTCGGTACGGGAATTGCACCCGTTCATGCGTCAAGGACGCTCGCAGACTTTACTGCCGGTGGGGAATCGCACCCCGCCCCAAAGAATCGTTATTTTGTATTTAATTACTCGTTGATAGCGGTAACAACGCCGGAACCAACAGTACGGCCACCCACACGGATAGCGAAACGCAGACCCTCTTCGATAGCGATCGGAGTGATCAGCTCAACGTCCATAACAACGTTGTCGCCGGGCTTACACATATCGGTGCCTTCGGGCAGAGTGATAACGCCGGTAACGTCGGTAGTTCTGAAAT
>JAZQAQ010000199.1:0-6047 GCA_045545255.1 Eubacteriales bacterium
AATCCGCCGCCTGCCAGGTGATCTGCTCATTGATCATCACCTGAAGCAGCTTGCAAAGCTCGGCATCCTTGCCCGCATCCTTTTTCAAGGTGAGACGGAGCTTGAAAAGCTCGCCCTCGTGGTTGAGGGGCGTGGCCGAGGAGATCGCCACCTTCATTTTAGCACCGTTCGGATGCCCCACATAGGTGGCATCCGCCAGCACCGCCGCGGGGCTGACCAGCTCCGCTGTCTCCACAAAATTGGGATCCAACCGAAGATTGAGGTCAATGCCGGTGGCATCGGTGAAGGAGAGGGCGATAGGCACCTCACGAATCAGGGGCGCATCCGCCGATGCTGCGCCGGGCAGCATCAGCAGAATCGCAATCGCAATGAATGCTGCGATCAATCTTTTTTTCATATCAGGAAAGTCCACCTTCAGCTTTCGCCGTCCAGTTTCCGGTCACATCACCCAGCAGAATACCGCTGAAATTGATATTGGAAACATTATCGGTCAGGGTCAGCACCCGAGAGGGCGCATCGAATGCCCACTCTGCGCCGCTGCCGGGATAAGCATCGGTGATGATGCCCACATTCTTTCTGAGGATATACACCGCATCCAGCGCAGTTGCCTCACCGTCGCCGTTGACGTCTGCAGCGGTGATCTGCGCATTGGTCAGGGTGGCGGTCTCGTCCACGATATACTGCAGCAGCTCTGCAGCATCCTGGGCGGTGATGGCACCGTTTACATTTCCGGTATGAGAGGGAATCACCGTCACCTTATTGGTGGTGATGCCGGTGATGGTATAGGTACCGGTGGCATCGGTATACGCAGTCTGACCGGTGCTCAAGGTCACCTTGACGCCCTCCAGCGTAGCATTGCCGTTATAATAGGTGATCTTACCGCTGATGGTGAAATTGGGCTTGATGACCATATTGCAATGGAAGAGAGACGCGGCAGGTACGTCGTTGAGCTTGGCAGAGGTGATCTGCACAGTGGTGGTCGCCGCCTCGGTAGCACCCTTGGGGGTCAGCACCAGATAGCCCACCGGCTCACTGAGATTCAGCGTGCCCGCAGTGGCGACAGACACCTTGACCACCCCGGCAGAGGTGGAGCTGCACCGCGCGGTAGCATCCGTATTCTTTTCGGAAAGCTCAAAGGAAATGGCGGAATAGAGATTACGCTCCAGCTTAAACTGCAGATCCAACGCAGAGACCTCTCCTGCAGAGCCGATGATGACCGGCAGCTTGGTGATCTCCTTGCACTTGACCTCGTCCGGCGCAATGATCTGCGCCTCGGTGGTGCTATCGGTATAGGTGATGGCGTTATTGAGCATCACCGTCTCGCCCTCGCAGGTGAGGGTGATATCCACCCGCCCGATGGTGGCGGCGGGAACTGTGAAGGAAAGCCGGGTATCGGAAACGAGGGTATAAGCAACCTCCTTGCCGCCCACCTTGAGGGTCATCCCCTCCCGGAAATTAACGCCGGTGAGAATGGCGGTCACGCCCTCTGCCGCCGCTGCAACGTCCAGCTTGGCGGGGCTGACGGAATAGATGACGATGGAATCATCCACCGCAATGGAGATGGGATAGCTTGCAGACCCTTCCCGTACAGCGGTGACGCCGTCGGAGATCTCGATATAGTATTCCATTCCTGCCGCGGAGACATCCTTTGCGGCAATGGATGCATAGTAGTCGTTGCCGCTGATATTGGTCATATCCACCTTGATCCAGTTCTCGGCACCCTTGGCACGATAGAAGAGGCGGATATACTCCAGCCCGATATTATCGGAGGCGGTGGCATTCAAGGCGATCATCTCGCCGAAGTTTGCCGCGGTGACCCGATTATGGGTCAAAATCGGCTGAATATTATCGATGGGGGTGGCGTTTGCAGTATTGGAGGGATTGGACTCCACAAGATCGGTGCCCATTACCGTGAAGTAATAGAAATACTCCACGCCGGGCTCCACATTTGTATCCACAAACTCCCGAATGGTGCCGGGGAGCAGCCGCTCATTGATCTTGGTAAAGCCGCTATCCGCCTTGGTGGAGCGATAGACGTTGAAGCCGGCAAGGGTATCATAGTCGTCCTGGGTCCAGGAAAGCTCCACCTGATTTTCGCCGCCCACCGCCTGCATCGTCAGCGCCTCGGCACCGGTATTGGCGATGGTGAAGGCAAATCTGCCGGTATCGGTGCCGGTGGTCAGCCAACTATCCTCGGCGGCTGCCGCATCCTTGATGCGGATATACTCGGTACCGCTATCGATGATGGACTTGACCTTGGTGGTGCCCACCCAATGGCGGGCGTCGATGAAGGCACCGTCTACCACATAGTCGGTATAAGGCTCGGCAGGACCGAAGGAGACCATCGGCAGGATGGAGGGATCCATATCACGGTTGAAGGTGACGTGGAACTGGATCTCCTCATAGCCGCAGGACTCGATGCGGTTGCCCTCCAGATCGGTGATATAAGCATCGGTGACGAAGGGATAGATGGTCTCCAGCTCGGGAGACTCCAAAGTCAGATAAGGATCGGTCAGCAGATCTGCATAGTTGACATAGGTCTGGGCATCGGTGATCTGCGCCTGAATCAGCTTTTCATTGGTGGTGCCCCAGTAGTTCTTTACGCCGTTATAATGCCGCTCGTTATAGATATCTGTCGCAACCTTAAACCAGGTATCGGCATTCTGCGTCAGCATAGGATTCAAAATGGCACTATTGGTAACACCGGTCTCCGCCACACTATAATACTGCTCCGGGGTCAGCGGAGTAAGGATAGTTTCATCCGAGACCGTCGCCGGATACTCAAAGAGAGCTTTATTGTAATCGCTTTCGGTTGTACTTAACGCATAACTTGTTGCAGTTGCTTCAATATATCCATCTGGATGATAATAATAACAATACTTGCTTATTTCATAATAGGAGTACGCTCTTGCCTTATCGGGGAAATAACTATTATCTCCATCCGCCCAGCTTAGCGTACCGGTATTCTGATCGGCAGTCATACCGAGGTGAACGTATTTTCCTGTTTCGTTTTCTCTCAAAAATTCTACGACTGCAGCCGTCTCCTCTGCGGAGTTGAGGCAGGCAAGGGTGCCGCCCCGAGCGACTGCGGAAAGGGCGTAATAATTATAATAATTTAGAGAATTGGAGCCATCCGGCATGGGCGTTTCAAAAGTACCTACCACATATTTCTTATCTCCATAGGTGAAGATCTCGGAAAATTCCACCTGCTCCTCGGTGAAATAATCGCCCACCTGAAAGATGGATGCATTTCGGTTATTCAAAAAGACCGTATCCTGATCCGCCTCTAATGTTCCATAGCTCTTTTTTGTCATCAAATTTACACAATTATTCAGCAACACCTGATTAAAACTTCCGCCAATCTTAGCGCTGAAATAACCGTTTAAATAGTTACTTCTTAAACCCTCTATCTTACTGTTGCGCAGGTCACGAACCAATACCTTTCCGCCTTGGCTATTATTATCAAGTGATCCGTCATTAAAGTCTAATTCTAATCTACTAATAGTTGTGCAGTTTTGGATAACAGACAGATGGTCGCCCTGATCCAGCTCCAGCAAAGGATTGAGGATCTCCGCGTATTGCAAGGATACCAATCCGGCATCATCTTTGAAACTGGGATCGTAAGTCCCTCTCTCTCCGTCAAAGATCTCCACGCCGTAGTTTGCATAGGCGGCGGAGGGGAACATTTCGACGGGGGCTTCTTCGGTACCCTCCACCAAGAAGGTGCCGTCTACCTGAATATAGACGATGGGCTGGGCGGCATAGGGATCTGCCCCGTCGCTGCCCCAGAACTGGATCTGGGTACCCGGCTCCACCTTGACGGTGACCCCCTCGGGGATCCAGAGGGAATTATCGATGATCCAATAATGATCGGGGGTCATCGTCAGATCCTCGGTGAGCTTGCCGGAGATGGTCTTACCCCGCTGAACGTAGAAGGACGTTCCATCCTCTTCGGTATAGAGCGTAGTATCCGTCTCGTCCAGAGCGTTGGTGCAGGTGACGGTGATATTCAAGCCGATATGGGCGTCATTGATGGTATCTTCCTTTACCTTAAAGCGGATGGGGTTGGAGGCACCCACCAAAGCATCGTTATCATACAAAAAGCCATTGGTCTGCTCATTAAAGGTGCCGATATCCTCCATCGAAATGGTATCGGTGATCCATTCGATATTGGGATTTGCAATGCCGGAGGTAGAGAGGGCATCCACCGTCACGGTGACGTTCCCTGCCATTCCCCACTGATTGCGGACCACCAGTCCCAAATCGATGGTCTCGCCGGCGTCGATGATGCCGTCGCCGTCATTGGCGGGGTCGATAGCAGGATCATCAAAGAGATAGAGGTTCTTAACGATGAGATTCGGCTCGGGAAGCTGATTGAGGCTTGCCTCCAGATCCAGCATCGTATAGAAATGAGCCTTTTGGGTCTTATCCACATAGGTCAACGATTTATCGGTGGCGGAAGCAAGCTGACCCATAATAAAGCGGGAGGAAAAGGCTTGCTTATCGCTGAATTTACTGCGGATCAGCGCTGCGGCAGCGGAAACCAAGGGGGCTGCCATAGAGGTGCCGTCCCATGGGGCGTACTGCCCATCCGGGAGGGTGGAATAGATATCCACCCCGGGGGCGGTCATTTCATACTCGGCGGAGCCGCCGTTACTATAATAATCCCAGTTGGAGAAGCTGGCTAAATTTCCGTTCTGATCGGACGCCATAACGCCCAGGACGAAGGAATAGCCGGCGGGGTAGAAATCCGCCTTCTTCATAAAATCGTCGGGGGCATCTGCAGTGGGGATACCGTCGTTACCGGCGGCAGCCACCAGGACGCAGGAGCCGAAGGCATCCGCCAGGGCTTCCTCCACCAGGAAGGATTTACCGGTACCGCCGAAGGACATATTGATGACGTCCGCACCCATTGCCTTGGCATAGTTGATCGCCTCGGCAATATCGGTATCGGAGAAGATACCCGTCGCCTGACCGGCTTTGATCGCCATAATCTTGGCACCGTAGGCAAGACCCACCGCGCCCTCATCGTTATTGGCGGTCATTGCGATAATACCGGCAACATGGGTACCGTGACCGTGATCGTCCATAGGATCGCCGGTATGATAGCGGGTAGCACCGAGGGTAGAGACGCCGTGAATATCGTCGATATAGCCGTTGCCGTCGTCATCCACGCCGGGAGTACCGTTCTTCTCCGCCGTATTGATCCACATATTTGCCGCAAGGTCGGGATGGGTATAGTCCACGCCGGTATCAATTACCGCGACGATGGCACCCTCACCGGCGGTGATCTCCTCATCGTGCATATGCTGCCAGTGCTTATCGCAGTTCAGATGATCCTTGCCGTGGTGCCACTGCTTATCCATATGGGGATTCTTGGAAACGGTGGGCACGTCGATGGCGGTATCCTCATAGAGATAGTTGGGCTGGGCATCCACCACGCCCTCGGTCTCTGCCAGAGCGTCTACTGCGTCCCAGACCTCGCCATCCAGATCTGCCTGATAGATGACCTCGTAGGTATCGGTCCAAAGACCGTCCTCCACCTTTTTACGGGTCAGCTCGGTTGCCGAGGAAAGGTCGATTCCCGCCTCGGTCAGCGCGCCCGCATCCGCCTGCTCTTTATAATCCGAAAAGAGCGGCTTGGTCTCGGTCACCTTATAGATAATGGTATTGCTTTCATACTGCACGCTTTCGCGGTAGGCTTTCGTCTCCTCCTCTGAGGCCAAGTCGCCAAAGGGATCATAGGCGTGCTTGGAATCAGAAGGCAGAGAATAATCCTTCAGTGCCGCATCTCCGATGACGGTCTCTGCCGACGCGTCTTGCGGTTCCTCTGCCAAAGCGATCATCGAAAGACCGCCGGTGGCAATCAGGCAAAAAGCCATCAAAAGACTGATGACTTTTCGTGCATTCTGCAGCATTTTCATTGCTATCTCCTCCTAAAATCTTGGAAATCTACCAAAATATATATAGATACGGTTTCATCATAGCACTTTTAAAACAAAATTTCAATAAAAACTACATATATTTATATACATTTTTATCTATTT
>JAZQAQ010000200.1:0-7532 GCA_045545255.1 Eubacteriales bacterium
GTGTCGCTTATAATTAAGCCTTGTTGACGGAACCGAAGAGCTCCATCTTTTCTTTAACGGTAGCCTTGATTGCTTCAAAGCCGGGGGCCAGAACCTTTCTGGGGTCGAAGCCTTTGCCTTCCAGATCCTTGCCTGCCTCAATGTACTTACGGGTAGCAGCAGTGAAGGAAAGCTGGCACTCGGTGTTAACATTGATCTTTGCAACGCCCAGAGAGATTGCCTTCTTAACCATATCAGCAGGGATACCGGTACCGCCGTGCAGAACCAGAGGCATACCCTTGGTGGCATCCTGAATCTTCTCCAGTGCGTCAAAATCAAGACCTGCCCAGTTGGCGGGATACTTACCGTGGATATTACCGATGCCGGCTGCCAGGAAGTCTACACCCAGATCAGCGATCAGCTTGCACTCTGCGGGATCAGCAACTTCACCGCGACCGACAACGCCGTCCTCTTCGCCGCCGATGGCGCCGACTTCAGCCTCAACAGACATTCCTTTGGCATTAGCCAGGGCAATGATCTCCTTGGTCTTTTCAATGTTTTCTTCGATTTCGTAGTGGCTGCCATCGAACATAACGGAAGAGAAACCGTCCTCGATAACCTTCTTGGCGTGCTCATAGGAGCCGTGATCCAGATGAACAGCAACGGGAACGGTGATGTTCAGCTCTTCGATCATCCCCTTCACCATACCCATGACGGTCTTGTAGCCGCACATATATTTGCCTGCACCCTCGGATACACCCAGGATGACGGGGGAGCGATTCTCTTCAGCGGTCAGCAGGATCGCTTTGGTCCACTCCAGATTGTTGATGTTGAACTGGCCGACGGCATAATGACCCTCATAGGCCTTTTTTACCATCTCTTTTGCAGAAACGAGCATTTTGTTGTCCTCCTAATAATTTTATGACATAGTTATTATAAATCACACTTTCAAAAAAATCAACAATTTCTTTGACTTTTCGGGAAACATAAGTTATATTATATATTGGACAATTTTTGCGAAAGGAATTTTCAGAACGATGAGCAAGGTTATCATAACTGCAGACAGCACCTGTGATCTTTCCGAGGAACTGGTCGCACGGGGCGATTTTAAAATTATCCCTCTCTATGTTAATCTCGGAGAGGAGTCTTTCAAGGACGGACTGGAGATCAATCCGAATATTATCTATGATTATGTTGCCGAGAAGAAGCTGCTTCCCAAAACTTCTGCCGCTTCCATTCCGGACTACATCGAGTTTTTCTCCTCCTTTACTAAAGAGGGCTACGATGTTATTCACTTTAATATTTCTTCTACAATGTCGGTGACCCATCAGAATGCAAAGATGGCTGCCGAGGAGGTAGAGGGCAACGTCTATGTTATCGACAGCGCTAATCTCTCTACCGGTACCGGTCTTTTGATGCTGGACGCCGCCGACCTGCGGGATGGCGGAATGAGTGCGAAGGAAATCTGCGCCGAGATCGGCAGACGGATTCCTCTTGTGCGCGCCAGCTTCGTTGTGGATCAATTGGAATATCTCAAAATGGGCGGTCGGTGTTCCTCTGTGGCAGCGCTGGGTGCCAGTATGTTGAGATTGCATCCCTGCATCCGTGTTGCGGACGGTAAGATGGGTGTCGGCAAAAAGTATCGCGGTTCCATCGACGTCGTTGTGAAGCAGTATGCCAAGGAGATTTTGGCAGAGAATGCTGAAAAGATGGTCAAGACTCGCTGCTTTGTGACCCATACCAAGTGCCCTGATGAATTGGTTGCGGCAGTGGTGGAATTGGTGAAGGAATCCGGCCTTTTTGAAGAGGTACTGGAGAGCGTCGCCGGCTGTGTTGTTACCAGCCATTGCGGACCCGGCACTCTCGGCGTTTTGTTTGAGGTCACTGAATGACCAAGGTCGCGGTCGGGCTCAGTGGAGGGGTAGACAGTGCTGTTTGTACCCTGCTTTTGCGTGAGGCGGGATATCAGCCTGTCGGTGTGTTCCTTAAAATGCATTGCGTGGGGGATGAGGTTTCGTCTGCTCGCCGTGCAGCGGAGGAACTGGGCATTCCCTTTTATGTGAAGGACCTTACAAGGGAGTTCGAGCAACAGGTGATCCGTCCCTTTGCTCAGATGTATAAAAAAGGGGAGACCCCCAATCCGTGCCTTCTTTGCAATCCTGCTGTGAAGTTTAAGGGTCTTTTAGATGCGGCGGATGCGCTTGGGTGCGAGCGGATCGCTACAGGGCATTATGCCGCAATCGAGGAGAGGGGCGGATTGCATCTCATTCGTCGCATCCCCGGTCAGCAAAAGGATCAAAGTTATATGCTCTACGGTCTGGATGAGTCCTGCAGGGCACGCCTGCTGCTTCCGCTCGGGCAGATGACGGATAAAACCGCAGTACGGGAGGAGGCCGCCGCGCGTGGACTTTCTGCGGCATCAAAAAAAGATTCTCTGGATATCTGCTTTTTGGAGCCCGAGTGTTCGCACGGGGCTTTTATCGAGCAATATACCGGCTCTTTGCCCGAATCCGGATTGATCTTGAGTCGTGACGGTAAAGTTCTTGGGGAACACGACGGTATCTGCCACTACACGGTGGGGCAGCGGCGCGGACTCGGCGTTGCTGCTTCCGAGCGTCTTTACGTGACGGAGCTGGATCCTGCCGAGAATACGGTCGTTTTAGGCCCCAAGGAGGATGTGGAGACCGATACGGTCTATCTCAAGGATCTGATCTTGCATTGCCCGCTCCCTTCGGAAGGGTTGACCGCCAAGATCCGTTATCGGGATCGTGATACGGCGGTAAAGGTGGAACTTTTGGACGAAGGGAAGGCTATCTTGCATTTCGATGCTCCGAAATCTGCGGCAGCACCCGGGCAGAGTGCAGTGATTTATTGGAATGATTTGGTGCTTGGCGGCGGTCAAATTACCGCAAAAAACTGACTTCGATAAAAAAAGTATAAAAATTCTAAATAACTACTTGAAATTTTGTATATTTTAATGTAATATATTTATATGTATATAATCCTGAAATAGGCAAGGAGGACGCATATGGCTGAGAATGAGAAACTCGAAGGCTTGCAGCTGGAGGAATTAGAGGCGTTAGCCGGAGAATTTACATTAGATGATCTGGCTGAATTCGATAATGAATTTGAATTTGATGTCTCTGATCTGGAGGCAATCAAACCGGTCTATACGACCAAGGAGAAGCTTAAGCTGATCCTGATGAATAATACCGTATTCTCCATTATTAAATGGTGCTTTGCGGGACTGGGACTTGTCGGTCTGGTGCTGTATATTTTGGCTATGGTCTCTACTGATATCAGTGAGTCTTTGACCAAGACCCTCTCCAATGGTGTGAGAGGTGCGCTGACTGCAGTTTCCAATCTGCTGCCCGTATCCCTTATGGAGATCCTTGCAATCGTTGTAGCGGTTGGTGTTCTTGGCTATATCGGATTTTTGGTATATAAGACCATCAAGGAAAAAGAAGGCATCAAGATCGCAGGTCTTTGGGTCCAATTGGCTTATGTCCTTTTGGCGATCTTTGGTACCGGTTTCCTGATCTACACGATGTGCTACGGTGTTACCACCAATCGTGCTAAGCTGTACAATACTTATCTGAAGGACGTTTACGGTCCTTATATGTTCAAATCTCAGACGATGAACAGTGCGATGATCTACTACGCTGATCAGATCAACGAAGTAGCGGTAGACGGAAGAGAGAATATCTTCTTTACTCCCGCAGGTCACTCCCGCTATGCCTCTGTCGGCAGATCCATTGAGGAGATCGGTGAGGCGGTCAATGCTTGCTTCAAAGCAGCGGGTCAGGAGAATAGCTTCCTGAGAGGCGGTGAAGTAAAGGCAAAGAAATTGCTCTTTAGCCCGCTCTACACTGCAATGGGTATCGGCAGTATCTATAGCCCGCTGACCAGTGAGGTTCTGATCAATCCCGATTATCCCGAAGTGGTTGTACCTATGCAGGTCGCTCGCTCTATTGCAAAGCAGCGCGGTATCACTGATGATGCAGACGCCAGCTTTATTGCCTTCCTCGTATGTACTCGGTATGCAGATGCTGTTGCAACAGAAGGTAAATACAATATGGACTATATCAAGTATGCCACCTGTATGGATGCATATCTTGAGGTTGGCTCCTTGGTTTACAGAGTGGATCCCAACAGACATCTTTACTGCGCAGCTGCCTTGAAAGAAAGTGCTAAGAAGGATGTTATCGCTTTCGTTAAGGATCTGGATGCCATCTATGGCAACATCTCCAATTTGGAGTTTACCGCTGCAAACGGTAAGACCAGCACCAGCGATTATAAGGTACTGGCTAAGCTGCTGTATAAGGACTTCAATAATCGTGTTGAGAATGGCATTATCACCTTGCCCTACAATACCAATGAAGAGCCCGTTCCCGCCAAGAGCAGAAGATATTACTATTTGAGATATCTGGTCTCCTATTTCACCGCTCAGGAGAATGGTGAATGGGGTCAGGAAGTGGATGCGGTTTATGAGGAATATAATCCCGAACCCCTTCCTAATGATGGCTCCGGCGCAGTCGGTTAATTAGAATTAAATAATCCGTTGCTTTTAGGCGGCACACCGCCCAAAGCAACGGATTATTTTTTTACTATGAAATACGCAATGGTAAAGATTGTGTTTTCTCGCTGTATTCTCATTCAAATCAAGGGGAGTAAAAGTGTATCGCTTGCAGTAAGACGAATTTGAAAAAACTTCTATATATAATATGAAAGAATTAGCATAAAAAAGAAGTGCGACGCAAAGCGAATGCGTCGCACTTCTTTGTTTTCAGTTCTTGATATTAGCCAAGATCCAAGGTGTTGAGCAGATCTCTCAGAGCTTTCAGCTCTTCGTCAGTAAAGGAAACGCCCTTATTCATCTTGGTGCCGTCGGGAGACCATTCTCTCAGGTCATACTTCGGAGCGCGCTCCATCCAGCTGATTTTATTGAGCTGCTTTGCCCAACCGTTTGCATTCTGCGGCAGATCACCGTAATGTTCGGTGATTTCATATTTGAATTCCGCCAAAGTGATCCCTCCTTATATAATATATATATTAATTATATTATATAAGCGTTGTTTGCAAATTGTCAAGGATTATTCACAACATATTCATAAAAAAATTGTTTTGAGGTGTTGACATCCAGAATAAAATATGTTAAAGTATGGCTGTTAGCACTCGAAGTCGAAGAGTGCTAAAATTAGAAAGGTGGGAACAGGAATGAAGGATCGCTTAAATTTGACCCTAAAGGGTGCGGTTGAAGCGTATGTAGATACCGGCGAGCCGGTTTCCTCTAAACTGATATTGGCGCGCTCGGAACTGAATGTCTCCTCTGCAACAGTGCGTAATGATTTAGCGGAACTGGAAAAGGAAGGTTATCTGGAGCAACCTCATACCAGCGCAGGGCGTGTACCCACCGAAAAAGGCTATCGGTATTATGTGGACTGTCTGCTGCAGGCACCCAGTTTACCTGTGGAACGCGCAGCGATCATCGAAGAGGCTCTGGAGGATCCGACAGGGAATGTGGATGAGTTTTTAAACCACGCTCTTTCCAGATTTTCCGAAATCACCGGATATACGGCTGCAGCCGTGATGGCGCATTCCGATGAGGATCGCATCATCAAAGTAGAGCTGGTCAAAACTGCGGATAACTGCTTAAATCTGGTGGCGATCACCCGTAGCGGTACAGTTAAGAACAGTGTATGCCGCTTCTATTTTCTGGCTGACGATGAGGACATCAAAGCACTTTCGGAAGTGCTGAATGCCTTTTTGGGCGATGTTAGCTTTACTCGTTTGACCGACGAGGATTTCAATGCTCTTGAGCAGCGACTTTCCGGTTTGCATCAAAACTGGAATTTTGTGGCAGGCGTTGTGAAGAATATGGTCAATTCCATCCGTAACCCCAAGGTCTTCGTATCAGGACAGAGCAATCTGCTTTCACACCCTGAATTTTATGAGGTTCATAAGGTGCAGAATGTGATGCGTTTCTTGAGCCAGGAGGATGAAATTCGGTCTTTGCTGGATGCCCAGACCGGAAGTGAGCTTTCCATTGCCATCGGCTCGGAAATTGCGGGGATTAATTTCAGTGATATGGGACTGATCGTGCGGAAATACGGCAGTAAGTCCGGATTCGGTGCCATCAGTCTATTGGGCCCGAAAAGAATGGACTACGGTGCAAATGCTTCGCAGGTAGAATATTTTGCGAAGTGTATCGAACAATATTTGAAAGACAGGGAGGGATCCTGATGGACGAAAATAAAAAGGATGTCACTCCGGAAGAGGCAGTAGCCGCGGAGGAGACCAAAACAGAGGAAAAACCAAAGGCGGCACCCAAGAAGAAAAAGAAAAACGAATGGGAAGAGAAGTTCAATGCAGAGCACGATCAGTATCTCCGCCTTTATGCGGAATACGATAACTTCCGTAAGCGCACCGCCCGTGAGAAAGATCGATTGGTGGGAGACGGCGTGGGAAGAGCAGTCGGCGTAATTCTTCCCGCCATTGATAACCTGGAGCGTGCCATTGCCGCAGCAGGAGAGGCGGAAGGCAGCTTGAAGAGCGGCGTGGAGATGACACTTCGTCAGCTTTTGGATGCTTTGAAAAATATCGGTGTTGTTCCCATCGGTGAGGTTGGTGAGAAATTCGATCCCAATCGCCACGAAGCAATTATGCACATAGAAGACCCGGAACTGAGCGAGGACGAGATCGTCGAGGTATTCCAGCGGGGCTATGTATATAATGAAGAAACAGTTATCAGACCTGCGGTAGTTAAGACCGCAAATTAACGAAAATCATTCAAGGAGGATAATAGAATGAGCAAGATTATCGGTATCGACTTAGGTACAACCAATAGCTGCGTAGCAGTTATGGAGGGCGGCGAGTCCACCGTTATCACCAATAGCGAGGGTGCACGGACCACTCCGTCCATCGTTGCTTTCAGTAAGGCAGGGGAGAGAATGGTAGGTCAGCCCGCAAAGCGTCAGGCTGTTACCAATCCCGACCGTACCATCGCTTCCATTAAGCGTGATATGGGTTCTGCCCGCCGTATCAATATTGATGGCAAGGACTACTCTCCCGAGGAGATCTCTGCATTTACGCTGATGAAGCTGAAGGCTGATGCTGAAGCCTTTTTGGGCGAGCCTGTGACCGAGGCGGTCATCACCGTTCCGGCATATTTCAGCGACTCCCAGCGTCAGGCAACCAAGGACGCAGGCAAGATTGCCGGTCTGGAGGTTAAGAGAATCATCAATGAGCCTACCGCTGCTGCTTTGGCATACGGCGTGGATAAAGAAGGCGATCAGAAGATTATGGTCTATGACCTGGGCGGCGGTACTTTCGACGTTTCCATTCTGGAAATCGGCGACGGTGTCTGCGAAGTTTTGGCTACCGCAGGTAATAACCGTCTGGGCGGCGACGATTTCGATCAGCGGATCATCGACTGGATGGCTGCTGACTTCAAAGCACAGAACGGCATTGACCTGAAGGCAGACAATATGGCAAATCAGCGTCTGAAGGAAGCTGCCGAGAAAGCAAAGATCGAGCTTTCCAGCGGTATGACC
>JAZQAQ010000201.1:0-6256 GCA_045545255.1 Eubacteriales bacterium
GCTGTAAAAAACGTGCGCGTTTTTTACAGCCCTTTGCTTTTTTATAGTTCGTTCACCGAAGTATCCTGCGCAGATACAGCAATTTCCAGATTTCCGTTTCTGCACCGCAGCTGATCGATCATTTCTTTTTCCAATGCAGAATCACGCAATACGATTTGATACGTAAGGCGAAACATACTCCCCAGATTGGTGGTCTTTACACGGATCAGATTAAAGGACGAAGTGTATTTTTCGAAGATATCATCAAAGATGCCCGGATAATCCAGCTCCTCCGGAATCGTAACAGAGATCACCTTATAAGTCGCTGCATTTTTCGATGCACCGAAATCAAGGCGGTTATAAATCAGAAACATCACACACATTACTACTGTGAACAACACCGAAAAACCAAGGTAACCCATCCCTGCGATCAATCCTGCGCCCATCGCCAAAAAGAGCATACAAATCTCTTTTGCAGTACCGGGAACGGAACGAAACCGAACCAAGCTGAAGGCACCTGCCACCGCAACACCGGTACCGACATTTCCGTTCACCAGCATAATCACCACGCAGACCACAGCCGGCAGCAATGCAAGTGTAACCACAAAGCTTTTGGTATAGCGGGTACGATACATATAAGCAAACGCTATCACAATGCCAACAAACAAAGCACAAACAATACAAAGCAAAAAGTCCGTCACGCTGATCGTAGCAGCGTGCTCCGCATCAAAAAGTCCCTTAAATAAGTTTTCAAGCATTTTTATCCTCCTTTTTTCCTTTTGGAAAAATATATTTACTGTAAGCGGTTCCGTATTTTGAAAAAGGGGTCTTATATAAGTGCTCGCGAGAAAGCAGATGCGCCATCCACAAAGGAAGTCCGCCGGAGCACTTAATCTCCATCAGTAGCCGCCCCTCCTTCAGGAGCGGAATTCCGTCCATCGGAGCCTCAAGGGAAAAATCATCTTGACGAAAGAGAACATTTTCATCAAAGGTGACACGAAATTCAGAGCCATCTTTTGCGTAATAAGCCTCTCTTTCATAAGAAAGCTGCGCCGCGGGACGAATCCCGTTATAAAACTCCAAAAAGTAGTCAACCTCGCGTGTAATCTGGGTATCAAGACTGCAATGAGCCTCTCCGCAAAGCCAATCCATCGCTTCTCGCAGAGGCAACGACACCCGCCTTTTATAGACGACCTTTTTATATTTCTTTTTCAGCTCCACAAAAACGGTACTTTCCGCTCCGACCACACCATAACTTCGTATACGCAGTTTTTCTTTATAAGTCGGTTTTTCAATAGAACGGCGGATGAGCCGATAGTCCGGCGTATCAAAATAAATACTTCTGATAACGGAACGCCCGTACTGATCAATACTCATATACGGCTCCATCTCTTGCAGGATCCGCTCCTTTTGCTCCGAAGTGAGGATATATTTCATTTCATAACGCTTGAATATCGTTTTAAAAGCCATCCAATCCCCTCTTTTTTCAAAAAAAGAACACCCGCAGTGATACCATCTGCGGGTGTTTTGTTAAGCCGTAATATCCTCGAATTTACAAGATATCACATCTTGAAGATCCAAAGGTGATAAAATGATCTGCGCTCCAATACGGCCTCCGCTGATGATGATCTCGTCAAAAAGCTGTGCTGTTTCGTCAACTACAGTCGTGAATTGTTTTTTCATTCCTATGGGAGTGCAACCGCCGCGAATATAGCCTGTGAGACCAAAAATCTCTTTCACGTGGATCAATTCCACAGATTTTTCCGAAACCGACTTCGCCGCCTTCTTCAAATCGAGTTCTTCGGCAATGGGCAGGACAAACACATAATGTGCACCGCTTTTCCCCGTTGCCACAAGGGTCTTAAAGGAAGATTCATAATCTTGCCCTAATTGATCGGCAATGTGCACCGCATCAATAAACTCCTCGCAGGTATAAAGATTCACCTTAAAAGAGACGCCTTTTTGCTCTAAAATGCGCATTGCATTGGTTTTAGTATCCTTCGCCATTATTTCGCTATAACACGGACAAATTTCTTTTTGCCCCGTTTCAAAACAATGCCATCGGCAAGCTGATCTTTGGCATAAGCGTGCTTGAGATCGGTGATCTTATCACCATCCACGCTGACCCCGCCCTGCGCGATTGCACGGCGTCCTTCGGAGCGGGAGGGTACCAGCCCACTCTTAACCAAAAGCGTGATCACATCCACAGTCCCCTCGGTATAATCCTCTTCTTCCACCTCATAAGTAGGCATATTGGCAGCACTACCGGAACCGAAGAGTGCCTTGGCACTATCTTCTGCTTTCTTGGCTTCTTCCTCACCGTGAACCAGCTTGGTCAGCTCATAAGCGAGAATTTCCTTCGCCTTATTCAGCTGACTGCCTTCCCAGCCATCCATCTCATCGATCTGCTCCAGCGGCAGGAAGGTCAGCATACGGATACATTTCAATACATCCGCATCGTTGACATTTCGCCAATACTGATAGAAATCAAAGGGAGAGGTTTTATTGGGATCCAGCCAGACTGCGCCGCCTGCAGTCTTACCCATCTTCTTGCCCTCGCTGGTCAAAAGGAGGGTAATCGTCATAGCGTGGGCATCCTTGCCAAGCTTACGGCGAATCAGTTCCGTACCGCCCAGCATATTGCTCCACTGATCGTTACCGCCGAACTGCATATTACATCCATAGTTCTGGAAGAGATGATAGAAGTCATAGGACTGCATAATCATATAGTTGAACTCCAGGAAGGAAAGGCCCTTTTCCATTCTCTGCTTGTAGCACTCTGCGCGTAGCATATTATTCACAGAGAAACAAGCACCCACTTCCCGCAGGACATCCACATAATTCAAATCCAAAAGCCAGTCGGCGTTATTAACCATCTGCGCCTTACCTTCGCCAAACTCGATAAACCGCTCCATCTGCTTTTTGAAGCAATCACAGTTATGCTGAATGGTTTCACGTGTCATCATTGAACGCATATCGGTACGACCGGAGGGGTCTCCGATCATAGCTGTACCGCCACCGATCAATGCGATGGGGCGATTTCCCGCCATCTGCAGACGCTTCATCAGGCAAAGCGCCATAAAATGACCCACGTGAAGACTATCCGCAGTAGGATCAAAGCCAATATAAAAGGTTGCCTTTCCGTTATTGATCATTTCGCGGATGCCGTCTTCATCCGTCACCTGCGCGATCAGACCGCGTGCAACCAGTTCTTCATAAATCTTCATACTATCTTCCTTTCAAATTAAAAGCCCTCCGCTCCCATCAAAGGGAGCAGAGGGCAAAATTTCGTTTTGCGATACCACCTCTGCATCAGGCACTTCTCACAAAGTACCTCTCAGCGAGTAGATTACTACTTCACCCCTATAACGGAGGGCAACCGCCTGCACCTACTGCTACTTCAGCGCAGAAGCTCCGAGATGTATTTGCACTCCCCTGCCCGCTCGCCTTGCACCAACCGGCTACTCTCTTTACGGCGGCAGAATGCTACTTCTTCTCTTCCTTGCATTTATGGAATAATTTTACCGCAAATGCAAGGATTTGTCAAGCCCTTAATCCACTACGGTGATCCGCACCGCATCTGTGGCGATATACCGATGGTTCGCGGTGTTGGTTACGACGATCGGCTCAAACTCATAATTGCCGGGCATTGCGCCGCGAACCTCCATCACTACGGTATTAGATCCCTGATGCATCGGCACTTTAATGATACGGGTATTATATTCCGTCGTCACGCTCTGTTCCCAACCGCCTACATAAACCATACCGCTTTCAAACCGCACGCCTGCCGGCAGTACCAATTCAAGCATCGCCAGTTCAAAATCATCCGGCACTTCTACCTCCAGTCGAATGGATGTCAATTCATTCAAAGGAAGGGTTGTCGGAATCTCAGCACCGATCACACCGCTCATACCGCCCAACTGACGCAGATCCTCCACTGCTCCGTTATAGGCATAGCTCGCAACGGAATTCCCCTCATTATTCGTAATGCGGATATTCGCCGCTTGCTCGGGAGAAAGACTCAGAACCAAAGCATCCATTTTCTGATAGGTATAGGTTTCGTTTCTTCCGTCACCGGTAGTCACCGTTACTTTATTTGTGCCGGTAACTTCTGTAAAGTGGTCAGTCAAATAGGAGATCAATTCCAGATTCAAAAGGGTATAATCTGTATCGGTATCAATAATAAAGTTGATCAAGCCTTCACTGTATTCCAAGTTCAAGCGGGTGCTCAGCAATGCACAGCAACCGGTCAGATCCTCTTCCACAGAGTCCTCAACGGAGGCGTAGATCATCTGATCTTCCGTCACAAGGCACGCCTTCAGTTTCGTCTCAAAAATATACTTAGCCGTATCATAATCGCCGCTATACGCAAACGCTAAGGCAAGATAGGCAGACTCTTCAAGCGAGAGATCCGTTTGAGTAGCATAAAGATTTTGCAGGTCTCCCAATACCGGCTCGCCAAGAGCAGCTAATCCGAAATACGAGATAAGGACATCAATTCTTGCAGCGTGACGGTCATTCAGATAATGTGAGAAGGAATACTTCATATTCTCAACATCGCAGAATTTCGGTGCCACAGCCGCAATTTTTGCAGACACGCGCAGATCGGAATAATCATACTCAGGCAGCAAGCGCACGCCGTCGTAGTACATATAAGAGCGGATGACAGAATAATCCAAACTCTCCTCGTCCATCCAAACCCCGGTGCTGTAGAAACGATCTGCCAAATGCTGACCCAGCACCTGATCCACACGATTGCCCGCATTGCTTCTCAATCGTGCCATCGCCTGCTGCCAGAAAACCTGCTTCTCATCCACGATCATCAACGCCACATTTCCGCGTTTGGGAGAAAGATTCAGCGTAAGACCGTCACCCACCGCTTCTTGATGGTGGATCCACACGTTGGACAGTGCCTTTTCCACATTGAAGGTTTTGATCACGCTATCCTCCAGATCCCCGGATTTTGCGTGGATATAAGCAGTATATACGCCTTCTTCCAACTGCCCAAAGTTCAGATAAACATACTTTGCCTTAGGTGCAGTTTGAGTAAGCGTTTTAATTTCATTCCCATCCCGATCAGTCAGACCGACGGTAATTTCATTTACTGCATCGCTCGCAAGTTTCAATCCGTCTCCTTTAACGGCGATGGTGCAATCATCTGTCACCTTAATGCTTTCGTTTAAAGAAACCTGAGCAAAATAGTCTTGCGTTGACCGCAAGGAGAAGATTTCCATTCCCGCTTGCACATCGTTCGTAATTGCACGGGCGACCACATTCCATTCCGTAATGCTATCCGGCAAGGTGAAACTTACCGTCGCCTCACCTTTGGAGTTGGTGCGAATGGTGTCAAAATAAGGCGTATCTTCAAAATCATTGCGGGTATCTCCGCCGCCTCCGCCGCCTTCGCCCTCCAAAAGGTCGCCCATCATAAATTCACGATGAGAGGCGGTGGTAAAGACCTCCGTGCTGAAGCATCTTGAACCATACAACCCATAAAGAGGATCCTCAAAATCACCGCTGATCGAGGAAAGTGCACGATCAAGCACGCTCAGATTCAGCATTGTATCCACCGGCTTGCCACGGACATCGGTAACCTTGAAGGACAACGTCACCTTATCACCGGGTTTATACTGCGGCTTATCCTTTTCCATTTCGATCTTCAGTCTGGAATTTTCCAGATCATAATTGAGGATCTCATTTCCCAAGGAATAAACGTGCTTGCCGTCAAAATAAGCACCGTAGATCTTCACGTCCGGAGCATATTCTTTTTTATACTTTAAGTCATACCGCGCAGAGGCACAATGGAAATTCTCGGTTATCTCACCGGCAATGGCGGTATAAAACACGCTACCGCTGTTGATCGCTTCGTTCGTTGCGCCATCCCGTACCAATAACTGAATCTCATCACCGATATTTACAATGGTTTTATCAGCAGTCATATTATACGCGTGACGATATGCACCGGTATAATTAAAATCAGTCAAATATGCGCTGACACCCGATGTACCGACCGTATCAGCTATACGCAGAACAACATAGTAATTTCGATTTTCATCCGGCTTTTCGGGAATCTCAATCGTTCCGATTCCGTCTGTAACTGCCATATCAAAGGTGCGCACCAGGTTGTCTTTTTCCTCATAACGCCAAGAATAGATCACCTTTTTGTTGATGGCATCATAGGTCGTACCGTTCGGCACCTTGGTGTAGCTAATCTCGTGAAGCTCGCCGATCAGCTTTGCTGAAGCGGGTACACTCTTAAAGTTTTCTTCCTCATAGG
>JAZQAQ010000202.1:0-1735 GCA_045545255.1 Eubacteriales bacterium
TCATCGATTTGCAGATCCACCCTTCCGCATTCGCTCTGCATATAGAAAAGAGCTTTTTCTGCAAGAAGCGCTTTGCCGCTTTTGGGAGAATCGGTTTTAAAGAGAAAAAAAGCAAGCTGGTACAGTTTGGACAATAAATCGTATCGTGTACTTTCGTCATTATGATAGGCCCTTTGGGAAATTTCCTCATAAAATCTCATAGCCAATTTTTCGTTTATGCCGTTCAATGCGCACGGCGTCGCTTTTGAATTTGAAATGTAAAAATTGACGGAAATACTCTCCGCGCTCTCGAGACATTCGTTTGTGTAAGCGGTTCCTTCCGGAATAAAAACGCCTTGGTTGCAATCTGTAATGATGGTTTTATCATCGAAGGTAAACTGAAGTTGCCCTTTCAGCGTTATGATAAAGCAGCTTGCATAGCGTGACCGAAAGGATAAGACACGCCCTTTTTGATCGTTTACATAGGAAATATTTCTGAATTTTTCAATTCGGATTATCTCGCCGGTCATTTTTATCACCCAATCTATTGTAGTATTTCATTTCGTAATAGTCAATAAGAATGCATAATAAACGCATCAAATTGCGCTTTATGTTTCGAAACGGTTAAATAAAACAACGTTATAAACATTGATTAAAGGGGGCATCCTGCGCTATACTTAACAAAAAAGGAGGGATTATGATGAAATTTCAGGGAAAAGTTGCAATGATAACGGGTGCTTCCGTGGGAATCGGCAGAGCGGTGGCACTTTGCCTTGCCGAGCAAGGAGCGGATTTAGTCTTGCTGGATATCAACAAGGAAAGCCTTTTGGCTGTTGGGGAAGAAGCAAAAAAATATGGATGCAGGGTGTTGACCTACGACTGCGATGTCAGCGACGAAGAAAAAGTCAACGAAGTGACCTCTGACGCAGCAAAGCGCCTCGGTAAAATTGATATTCTTGTGAACAACGCAGCATTATGGCGTGACAGAGCTTTTCTGGCCGAATCATCTTCGGAGTTATGGAAGAAATACCTTGACGTCAATATTATGGGTGTGTATTACTGTACCAAAGCGGTGATCGGTAATATGATCGAAAACGGGTACGGCAGAATTATCAACGTGGCATCCGTCGCAGGAGTCTATGGCAATGCAAGAATGGTACATTATTCCGCATCAAAGGGTGCGGTGATCGCCATGACCAAGGCCTTGGCAAAAGAGGTGACCGACAAAGGCGTGCTGGTCAACTGTGTTTCTCCCGGCAGTGTTAGTCCTTCTCAAAACGAGGATATAGACTTTTTCAAGCCGTCCGAATTGAGTTTTATGGGACGTACCGGCACCGACCGTGAAAACGCGAATCTAATCTGCTTTTTGGCAAGCGACGAAGCAAGTTATATTTCGGGTCAGAATATCCAGATCGACGGTTGCAGAAAAAAGTTATAATGCAAGCGTCAAAAACGACCTTTGGGGAGGACTTGAACGATAGGTCAGAGAAATATTGGGTGAAAAATTGATAATTATATGATATAATCAATTCGATAAATTAGGAGATTGGTAGGGGAACATATGAACGGCGTAAATAAAACATTATATATCCCTTTGTATGGAAAATCGTATGTTAGTAAAAAGGGAATACTCCTTGACGATAAAAAGGCAGAAGAAATTTGGGAGGCGGAGGGATTTGCACTCAAAGGAAAATCCAAATCGAAGTGGCTTGCCTACTATATGGGTGCTCGCTCTGCTGTATTTGACGAATGGGTA
>JAZQAQ010000203.1:0-2241 GCA_045545255.1 Eubacteriales bacterium
CGAAGAACTCAGCCTCGTTTTTGGACTGGTAAGCGATGCGGGGCATATTGATGGTGACAACGCCGACACTGCCGGTGCTCTCGCCGGAGCCGAAGAAGCCGCCGGACTTTTTCCGCAGCTCCCGGAGATCCAGCCGGAGGCGGCAGCACATGGAGCGCACGTCGCTGGGCTCCATATCGCTGTTGATATAGTTGGAGAAGTAGGGGGTGCCGTACTTGGCGGTCATCTCGAAGAGCAGCTTATTGTTCTCGGTCTCGGACCAGTCAAAGTCACGGGTAATGGAATAGGTGGGGATGGGATACAGGAAGCCGCGGCCGTTGGCATCGCCTTCGATCATCGTCTCGATGAAGGCGCGGTTGATCATATCCATCTCTTCCTTACAATCGCCGTAGGTGAAGTCCATCTCCTTACCGCCGACGATGGCAGGCAGATCCTTCAGATCATTGGGCACGGTCCAGTCCAGAGTGATATTGGAGAAGGGAGCCTGAGTACCCCAACGGCTGGGGGTATTGACGCCGTAAACGAAGGACTGGATGCAGTTCTTCACGTCGTAGTAACTCAAATTATCAGCTTTTACGAAGGGAGCCAGATAGGTATCGAAGGAGCTGAATGCCTGGGCACCTGCCCACTCGTTCTGCATAATACCGAGGAAGTTGACCATCTGATTGCACAGAGAGGTCAGATGCTTTGCGGGAGCAGAGGTGATCTTACCGGGAACGCCGCCCAAGCCCTCTTTGATGAGCTGCTTGAGAGACCAACCTGCGCAGTAACCGGTCAGCATAGAGAGGTCGTGGATATGCACGTCTGCATTGCGGTGTGCATCGGCGATCTCCTGATCGTAGATCTCGCTCAACCAGTAGTTTGCGGTGATGGCACCGCTATTGGAGAGGATCAGACCGCCTACGGAATAGGTGACGGTAGAATTCTCCTTCACACGCCAGTCGGTAACATTGACATAACTATCTACCAGAGACTTATAATCCAGGAAGGTGGACTTCAGATTACGCACCTTCTCACGCTGCTTACGATAAAGGATGTAGGCCTTTGCCACATCCGCATAGCCGGATTCGCTGAGCACTGCCTCAACGCTGTCCTGGATATCCTCAACGGCGATCTTGCCGTCCTTGACCTTACCCTCAAAATGAGCCGTCACCTTCAGAGCCAGCAGATCGATAATGCTGGGATGGGACGCTTTGCCGGTGGCATCAAATGCCTTCTGGATCGCAACGCTGATCTTGGAAATATTAAAATCCAATTCCGCGCCGTCACGCTTGATTACGTTATACATCTTTCTTCCTCCATATATATTCCTTAATTTTAAACGATTTCTTTAAAGGCTTCCAGCCAAGCCCGCTTGATCAGCTCGGCACCGCCTGCTACGGGATGAACGCCGTCCTTGGTAACGCATTCCATAGGTCCTTTTGCGACCGCTTCGTCGAACCTCGCCTGCAGATCCACAAAGGGGAAGCCGTATTTTTCGGCGATCTGCTTGGCGATTGCCGCACGCTCCTCTACCTCAGAACGAAACAACGGGTAATCAATTTCTCTATCGATGAGCGCCGTGCCGTTTTCGATGTAAGACCCCATAATGATGATCTTAATATCGGGAAGGGCTTCCCGAATCTCCTCAATCAGCATTTCATAGAATTTCTTATACTTTTTGGCATCTATCCCGTTTTGGCGGACAAACTCGTGCCATACGTCGTTGACACCCACCAAAAGGCTCATAACGTCCGGCTCCAGATTGATAATATCCTGTTTAATGCGGGCATAGACGTCCACAATACGGTTGCCGCTTTTTCCCCGGTTAAAAAACTCATATTTTCCGGGTTCATCTACATTCAGCGTGCCTGCCACAAATTTTGCGTAGCCGGAGCCGAGATCCTCGGGCTTTTCGCGGTTACGGCTTGCATCGGTGATGGAATCACCTTGAAACAATATTCTCATCGTTATACTCCTCTCAATTCTGCAGCAGGTATTTTCTCCTGCACGATCCGCACATATTCTTCCATCGTGGCATAGTGCGGCTGAGAAAGGCTCCCACCGCGCACCTGCTCCGATTCCTTAAATTGCTGCAAAATGTATCTTTTTGCGCCCTGCAGCCAGTCGGCGATTGCCGCCATATCCTCGGGGCGGTGCAGCTCCTTGACCACCGTCGTACGGAACTCATAGTCCACCGCGTCGGTCATCAAAAATCGGATGCTCTCCTCAATGGGACGCAAGCCCAATTTAGGAAAGCCT
>JAZQAQ010000204.1:0-14181 GCA_045545255.1 Eubacteriales bacterium
GCTGATGCACTTCCGCGGGTTTTGTTAATGGTTTTAATAAAGGGATCGGGAAAATTGTTTGAAACCTTCAAATCGAGGCTGCAGGCGAACCCGAAGCCGTATGCGATACGGCGAGCGGCTCGAATTGGAGGTTTCAGGCGATTTTAACATCCCTTAATAATTATAGCCCATTTCCAGCGCCTTGATGTTCAGATCCATCAGATTAGCGCGCTTGGCGGAAACGACTTTTTTCAGGGCTTCGGTGATATCACCGAAGTTGACGAGCCCGGTCTCCTTGATCATCTTGCCCATCATAATCATATTGGCAAGGGTGGGGATGCCGGCGTCTGCCGCCATCTTGGTGGCGGGGATGTAGAACGCCTTAACATCGCTGCGCTCTACCTTGCGCCCGATGAGGGTGCTATCCACGAAGATGGAACCGCCGGAGACGGTTTCAGCCTCATATTTATCCAGAGAAGGCAGATTCATTGCGATGAGCACATCGGGGGTGGAGACAATGGGAGAGCCAACGGGATCATCACTGAGGATGATGCTGCAGTTGGCGGTACCACCGCGCATTTCAGGACCGTAAGAGGGGAGCCAGCTGACTTCCTTCTGCTCCAAAAGACCCTTATAAGCGATAAACTTACCGGCGAAGAGAACACCCTGTCCGCCGAAACCTGCAATCAGAATTTGGGTAGTCATCGGTTATTCCTCCTTCGCACTTCTGTCTTTATAAACGCCCAAGGGGTAGTAGGGGATCATATTCTCATCGATCCACTCCAGTGCCTTGGAGGGGGTCATACCCCAGTTGGTGGGGCAGGAAGAGACCACCTCGACCAGAGAGAAGCCCTTGCCCTCGATCTGGTTCTTGAAAGCCTTCAGAATGGCTTTCTTGGCGTTTTTAACATTCTTTACATTGTTAACAGCTACACGCTCGATGTATTCGGGACCGTCCAGAGTGGAGAGCAGCTCGCTGACCTTCACCGGATAGCCTGCGGTGGTAACGTCTCTGCCGTAGGGAGAGGTCTGGGTGACCTGACCGGGCAGGGAGGTGGGTGCCATCTGACCGCCGGTCATACCGTAGATGGCATTATTGACGAAGATGATAGTGATGTTCTCATTACGGGTAGCGGCGTGAACCGTCTCTGCCATACCGATGGAGGCGAGGTCGCCGTCGCCCTGATAAGTAAAGATGACGTTCTCCGGCATACAACGCTTTAAGCCGGTAGCAACTGCGGGAGCGCGTCCGTGAGCAGCCTCTACCATATCGCAGGCGAAATAATCGTATGCCATAACGGCGCAGCCTACAGGAGCAACGCCAACGGTTTTGCCTACGACTCCCAGCTCGTCCAGGGCTTCTGCCACCAGGCGGTGAATGATACCGTGGGTGCAGCCCGGGCAATAATGGAGGGGGGCATCAGTCAATGCTTTGGGCTTTTCAAATACAACCATTATTGATTCTCCTTTGCAAGTTTTTCAATGGACTCCAGCACCTGCTCGGGGGTGGGAATCATACCGCCGACGCGGCAACAGAGCTCTACGGGCTTTTTGCAGCGGGTAGCGAGCTTGACATCCTCGATCATCTGACCCATAGAAAGCTCCACAGAGAGGAACGCCTTGCACTGATCGGCAGCCTTGGCAAGAACCTTGGTGGGGAAGGGCCAGAGGGTGATGGGACGGATAAGACCGACCTTGATGCCTGCCTTACGGGCGGCAACGACGGCGTTCTTGGATACACGGGCAGCGATGCCGAAGGCGACGACGCAGTATTCCGCATCCTCCATCATAAACTCTTCGTACATTACTTCGTTTTCTTCGATGGTCTTATACCGCTCGAAACGCTCGAAGTTGGTCTGCTCTAAAATCTCGGGCTTGAGGTAGAGGGAGTTGATGATATTGTGCTTACGCTCACCCTTGGTGCCGCGAACCGCCCAAGGCTTCTCCACTTCAACGGGGGGAAGTTCAGGCAGCTCCACAGGCTCCATCATCTGACCCATCGTACCGTCTGCCAGCAGCATCGCAGGTACGCGGTATTGATCGGAAAGATCAAATGCCTTGATGGTCAGGTCTGCCATCTCCTGAACGGAGGCGGGAGCCAGTACGATCAGGTGATAGTCACCGTGACCGCCGCCCTTGGTAGCCTGGAAATAGTCCGACTGGGAGGGCTGAATGCCGCCCAGTCCGGGGCCGCCACGCTGGACGTTGACGATCAGAGCAGGCAGATCCGCACCGGCGATATAGGAGATACCCTCCTGCTTCAAGGAAACGCCGGGGCTGGAGGAAGAGGTCATAACGCGGAAACCGGCACCGGCAACGCCGTATACCATATTGATGGCTGCCACTTCGCTTTCGGCCTGCAGGAAGGTGCCGCCGATCTTGGGCATCCGCTTTGCCATATACGCCGCGATCTCGGTCTGCGGGGTGATGGGGTAACCGAAGTAATGGCGGCAGCCTGCCTTGATGGCGGCTTCAGCGATTGCTTCGTTGCCTTTCATAAGTACTTTTTCTGCCATTTTTCGCACCTCACTTCTCCACTGTGATCACGCAGTCGGGGCACATCGTTGCGCAGAAGGCGCAGCCGATGCAAGCCGCCTGGTCGGTGATCACCGCGGGGGAATGTCCTTTCGCATTGATTTTGTCTTTGGCGATGGCGAGGATCTTTTTGGGGCAGGCGTCCACGCAGAGGGAGCAGCCCTTGCAAAGATCTTCGTTGAAGGTTACCTTTGCCATAAGTAAGTTCTCCTTTAATAGTATTTTTCCTGCAGGTTTAAGGGGAAGGTATTTCCCTCCAATTCCCTGCAGATCTCTGCCGTAGCAGAGGTATAAACCACCGGTAAGCCGCAAAGCTTGGAAAGGGCATCCGCCTTTTCCCGCGTTTCCTCAATGGCTGCGGCGGTGGTTGCTTCACCTAAATTGGAATTATTGATGATCCCGGTGCAGCGAATTCCCGCCGCCCCTTCGATCTCCCGCATAATGCCGAGGGCATCCTCCGGAGTAGGCGTCAGGGGACGGTAGAAATTCACAACAAAGTACATCTCGTAATTATTCTCTTCTAAAATCGCCGGTGCGTACCGACCGAGGGCGTAAGCACCCCGATCGTCGCCGCCCACGTCCATCACCGCGTAGCTGTCCTGCCGCTGCACCAAACTGTATAATTCGGCGGGGAGGGCAGGCAGATCCACATTGGTATTGGCAAAGGCGGGGGAGATCAGCGGGATGTCCGCCTCCTCCAGTTCCTTGGCACTGTCCTTGGTGCGGAAATAGGGATTGACGATGTCCAGGTCAGCAATCTTGACGGGCAAGCCTTCAGCACGCAATTTCAAGGCGAAATTGACAGCCAAATTGGTCTTGCCGCTGCCGTAGTGACCGGCGAAGATGTGAATTCTTTTAGCCATTACAAACGAACTCGCTCCAGCCGAAGGGATCTTCCTGCTTGCCCCATTGGATGCCGGTCAGATTGTCGTACAGCTTCTGGGTCAGAGGACCGATCTCGTTGTTGCAGACCATATACTCTTTGTTCTTATAGAAGAGATGGCCGATGGGGGAGACGACGGCTGCAGTGCCGGTACCCCAAGCCTCTTCCAGAGTGCCGTTCTCAACAGCCTCGAACAGTTCGTCAACGGAGAAGAGACGCTCCTCTACTTCGTAGCCCCAGCTCTTCAGAAGCTCCACGCAGGACTTACGGGTGATACCGGGCAGGACCGAGCCGGTGAGAGCGGGAGTGATGATCTTGCCGTTTACCTTGAACATTACGTTCATCGCGCCGACTTCCTCGATATACTTGCGCTCAACGCCGTCCAGCCAGAGTACCTGAGTATAGCCGTTGCGCTCGGCTCTTTCGCCTGCGCGCAAGGAAGCAGCGTAGTTACCGCCGCACTTGGCGTAGCCGGTACCGCCGCGGACTGCGCGGACATCCTCGGACTCGATGGCGATCTTAACAGGATTTAAGCCTTCTGCATAGTACGCGCCGACGGGGGAGAGGATAATGGCGAAGGTGGCGTTATGGACGGCGTGGACGCCCAGATGGGGGTCATTGCCGAAGAGGAAGGGACGGATGTAAAGGGAGGTACCCTCGGAATGGGGAACCCAATCCTTTTCCAGCTCAACCAAGGTCTTGATGATGTCCAGGCAAGCCTCTTCGTCGATCTCGGGCAGGCAGAGACGCTCGGCGGAATTATTGAGACGCTTGATGTTCTCCATCGGGCGGAAGAGACGGATGGAACCGTCTGCAGCCCGATACGCCTTCATACCCTCAAAGATCTCTGCACCGTAGTGCAGGACAGTGGAAGCGGGATGAATGGGCATAGGACCGAAGGGAACGATGCGGGCATCGTGCCAGCCTTCCTCGGTATTGTAGTCCATCAGGAACATATGGTCGGTAAAGATGCGGCCAAAGCCCAGCTTGGACTCGTCTGCCGGATGCTCCTTGGGAGCGGTGGTTTTGGTGATGGTGATATCAAATTTCATACTCTTATATCTCCTCTCTTAGAGTTTGTTACGCTGAATTTTTCCGCTGACGGTCTTGGGCAGAGACTCTCTGAAGACCACCACGCGGGGGTATTTATACGGCGCAGTGCGCTGTTTCACATAGTCTTGAATTTCCTTCTTCAGCTCGTCGGTGGGCCCGGTGCCGTTGACCAGCACGATGCTTGCCTTGACGATCTGACCGCGTACCTCGTCCGGCATAGCGGAGACACCGCACTCCAGAACGTAAGGCAATTCCATAATGACGTTCTCGATCTCAAAGGGTCCGATGCGGTAGCCGGAGGACTTGATGACGTCGTCCACACGACCTACGTACCAGAAGTAGCCGTCCTCATCCCGCCAAGCGGTATCGCCGGTATGATAAAACCCGTCGTACCAGCACTCGGCGGTCTTTTCCTCGTCCTTATAGTAGCCTTTGAAAAGTCCGCAGGGCGCGCCGTTTTTGATGTTGATACAGATCTCGCCCACTTCACCGACGGGGACATCCTTGCCGTCTGCATCCAAAAGATGGATGTCGTAGAGGGGGACGGGCTTACCCATAGAGCCAAGCCGCGCTTTGGTACCGGCAAGATTTGCCAGTGCAACGGTGGTCTCGGTCTGACCGAAGCCTTCCATAATCTGCAGACCGGTCGCTTTCTCAAACTGACGGAACACCTCGGGGTTCAAGGCTTCACCGGCGGTGGTCATATGCTCGATGGAGGAAAGATCAAATTTGGAGAGATCCTGCTTGATCATCATCCGCAGCATCGTGGGCGGTGCGCAGAAGGTGGTAATATTATATTTTGCAAACATCGGCAGGATGTCGTCTGCATCGAAGCGATCGAAATCGTATACGAAGAGTCCTGCCTCGCAGAGCCACTGACCGTAGATCTTACCCCAAGCAGCTTTCGCCCAGCCGGTATCGGAGATGGTCAGATGCAGTCCGTCCGGATTGACGCAGTGCCAGTACTTGGCGGTGATCAGATGACCCAAGGGGTATTTATAACTGTGCATCGCAATCTTGGGATTGCCGGTGGTGCCGGAGGTGAAGTACATCAGCATAGGATCGTCGCCGCAGGGCGCATCCTCGCTTCGGTCGTAGCGTCCGGTATAGAGGGTGTATTCCTCGTCGAAGGAACGCCAGCCGTCCTTGGTGCCGTTTACCATCAGCTTATGCTCCAAGGTGGGGCAATGGGGAGCTGCTTTATCCACCTCGACTGCCACATTATCGTCGCAGGTGCAGACCACCATCTTGACGCCTGCTTTATTGATGCGGTATTCAATGTCGTGCTCCTTGAGCTGGTTGGTAGCAGGGATCGCCACCGCGCCGATCTTATGCAGCGCCAGCATACAGAACCAGAACTGATAGTGACGCTTTAAGACCAGCATCACCTTATCGCCCTTCTTAATGCCGAGGGACTTGAAGTAGTTGGCAGTCTGGGAGGAGGCACGCTTCATATCGGAGAAGGTGAAGCGGCGTTCGGTGCCGTCCTTGCCGATATGCAGCATCGCAATCTTCTCAGGCTGCTCTCTGCCCATTCGGTCGATGACGTCGAAAGCGAAGTTAAAGGAGTTCTCATTCTTAAAGGAGATCGCTTTCAGTACGCCGTTTTCATCCTCATCCACAAAGGCGTAGTCCTGCCAGATCCGCTTGCGGTCAGCAGTCTTCTTTTTGGCGGGAGTGATAAAGTCTCGGGTCTTGCCGGCGTGCACCAGCTTGGTGATGGGCTCGCTGGCAGGGTTCAGAACGATGGCGTAAAAGACGCAGTCCTGATTTTCTACCGCGATCATACCGTGGGGGGTGGAGGAGTCGTAATAGATACTGTCGCCCTCGTGGAGGATCTCCACGTGGTCACCTACCTGCACCTTTAAAGCACCCTTTACCACGATATCGCATTCCTGACCCTCGTGGGTGGTCAGCTCGATATCTGCATTCTCGGAATGCTCGTTATAATCGGATACAACGTAGAGCGGCTCTGCGATCCTGTTCTTAAAGGCAGCGGCAAGGTTATAATACGTCATACCGTGCGCCTTCTGGATCTCCTGACCCTCACCCTTACGGGTGACGGTATAGCCTGCCAGACGGGGGCTGGTGCCCTCGATGATCTCGGTGACGTCCACATTCAGCGCCAGCGCGCAGCGATACAAGAAGGCGAAGTTCAGATCCTGCTCGCCTGCTTCGCAGCGGAGATATTCCTCCTCGCTGATGCCGGTCTTCGTCGCCATTTCTGCCTGGCTGTAGCCGATAATTTCCCGCAGCGTCTTGATACGCTGCGCCATTTCCTGAATCTTAAATTCAAGTCCGGTTGCTTTCATACTCGTAAAATTTCCTTTCCCGGCGAGTCCAATGATAAGACAATAAGGGCTCGCCTCAAAGATATGATTTCTTTGAGACGAGCCTTGAATATACTTCAATACCCGCGGTACCACTCAAATTGCATCATACGATGCCGCTCAGGTTCTATTAAACCTTATGCATTAACGCAGCAATCACGGGGAGGTTCTACTAAGGATGACCCGTTCTTCCTCCCGGCTCGGAAGCTACAAACATAAGCACCCTCGGAACGGCTCGCACCGACCGCCGTTTCTCTGACCTTGGGTCTGCCTATGCACTCTTCGTCATAGCCTTAGAAATAGTCTATCACATCTTGCGAGAATTTGTCAATACTTTATTATATATTTATATAATATAGGGATTCAGACCGCCTTTTTCGGGAGACGATTACAGTTTGTTGCGCTGGATCTTGCCGCTGATGGTCTTGGGCAATTCATCCTTGAATACGATGACTCTCGGGTACTTATAAGGTGCCGTATGGGTCTTGACGTAGTTCTGGATCTCCTTTTTAAGCTCCTCGGTACCCTCGGTGCCGGGGGTCAGGACGATGGATGCCTTGACCACCTGTCCGCGGATCTCGTCGGGAGCGGCGGAGACGCCGCATTCCAGCACGTAGGGCAACTCCATAATAACGCTTTCGATCTCAAAGGGTCCGATGCGGTAGCCGGAGGATTTGATGACGTCGTCGATACGGCTGACATACCAGAAGTAGCCGTCCTCATCCCGCCAAGCGGTATCGCCGGTGTGATACATCCCGTCGTACCAAGCGTTATCGGTCTTTTCTTGATCCAGATAGTACTCTTTAAAGAGACCGCAGGGGATGGATTTATCGGTATGGATAACGATCTCGCCGGTCTCACCGTCGGCAACGGGCTTGCCTTCGGGATCCACGATATCCACGTCGAACTGGGGAGACGCCTTACCCATCGAGCCGATCTTGGGCGTGGTACCCACCAGGTTGCCGATGGCAAGAGTGGTCTCGGTCTGACCGAAGCCTTCCATAATCTCCAGTCCGGTGGCGTCACGGAACTGCTTGAAGACCTCGGGGTTCAAGGCTTCGCCGGCGGTGGTCATATGGTGGATGGAGGAGAGATCGTACTTGGAAAGATCCCCCTTGATCAGCATCCGCAGCATCGTGGGCGGTGCGCAGAAGGTGGTGATATTATATTTTGCAAACATCGGCAGGATCTCATCTGCATCAAAGCGGTCAAAGTCATAGACGAATACAGCACCCTCGCAGAGCCACTGACCGTAGAGCTTACCCCAGAGGGATTTACCCCAACCGGTATCGGAGATGGTGAGGTGCAAGCCGTCCCGCTCGCAGCAATGCCAATATTTTGCGGTGACGAAATGACCCAGTCCGTAGGTGTGCTTATGGGCAGCCATCTTGGGATTGCCGGTGGTGCCGGAGGTGAAGAACATCAGCGCAGTCTCGTCGCCGCCGGAGGTATCCTCGGTGCGCTCGAACTTGCTGGAGAAGCGGGCGTATTCCGTATTGAAATCGTGCCAGCCGTCCTTGGGTTCGCCTACGATGATCTTGGTCTTGAGGCAGTCGCATTTTTCAGCGGCGGCAGCGGCGATATCGGCGGTGTCGCCGTCCGAGGTGCAGACGATGGCACTGACACCGGCTGCGGTATAGCGATACTCAAAGTCGTGCTCCTTGAGCTGATTGGTGGCGGGGATGGCGATGGCACCCAGCTTATGCAGAGCGATCATAGAGAACCAGAACTGATAATGACGCTTTAAGACCAGCATAACCCGATCGCCCTTTTTGATGCCCAGGGAGGCAAAATAGTTGGCAGTCTGGTTGGATGCCTTTTTGATATCCTTGAAGGTGAAGCGACGCTCATTTTTATGGACATCCAGATGGAGCATTGCCAGCTTATCGGGATATTTATCGGCGATGACATCCACGATATCAAAGCCGTAGTTGAACTTCTCGGTGTTGACAAACTCGATGCTCTTGAGACTGCCCTGTTCGTCCTCTTCTAATTTAACGAACTTCTCGCAGATCAGCTCCTCGGACTTCTTGGCGGTGACGATGCTCTTGCGAACGGTAGACTCCTTGGTCTCTTCACCGGGCAGTACTACTGCCAAAAAGACGCAGTCCTCGCCGTCCACCGCGATCATACCGTGGGGGGTGGAGGAATTATAGTAGATACTGTCGCCCTCGTGGAGGATCTCGGTATGCTCACCGACCTGCACCTTTAAGGTACCGCTGAGGATCAGGTCAAATTCCTGACCGCTATGCTTGGTGAGATGGATAGGCTTATTCTGCTGGGAGGGATCATATTCATAGCGAACGTGATAAGGCTCTGCGATCTTATCGCGGAACATAGGTGCCAGGTTTTTGATATCGATGCCGTCTTCTTTGGCGGTCTCCTGACCCTGACCCTTGCGGGTGACGGTATAGCTGGAAAGGCGGGCGGAATGACCCTCCAAAAGCTCGGTCAGTTCCACGTCGAATGCCAGCGCACATTTATGAATAAAGGTAAAGGGAATGTCTGCCTGAGCACTTTCGTAAATCAGATATTGCTCCCGGCTGACTTCGGTCTTTGCCGCCATTTCGCCTACAGACCAGCCCAAAATATCACGCATTTCCTTGATACGGGCAGCGATCTCGGTCAATCGAAGCATAGCAGTGTTGGTGTTCATAATGGTTTCTCCTTTAACTTTTATTTGAATGAAAAATAATTTGAGCACGTTTTTGAACGGCATATTTTCCGTTTTTCTGCGTTAAAATGCGCGCGAATACACAAAGTATTCGCTGTGCTTTTGCCTTGAAAAACAAAAAATCTACCTGCTCAAAAAAGAGGAATCTATCATTGAGGATAGCGAACAGTGCGCCCTCAAATTATTTTTCATTCAAATGATTTTGGTTGTTTTATTAATTGCAAATAAAATAAAAAGACTCGTCTCAAATTTCTTTGAGACGAGTCTTGAATAAACAATACCCGCGGTACCACTCAAATTGCATCTTACGATGCCACTCAGGCTCCATCAAGCCTTATGCCTTCACGCAGCAATCACGGAGGAATCCTACATATCGGATCCTCAGCTCGGAAGTGATGGGAAATTCAGCAGTCCTTTGCCGGGATCTCACCATCCCCGACTCTCTTTGAAATTCGTTGCCGATTCCGTCTTCGTCATCGCTTTTACATATGAAATTATCGTTATTTTAGCACCGCAAAAACCGTTTGTCAATAGGTTTTTCAAAAAAATTATTCGGGCAGGCTCCATTTGGTATAAAGGATGGAATTATAGGGATCTTCGCCGTACCGCTGGTAATAAACGGTGATAACGGAACCATCGGAAAGCTCTGCCGAAGAGGGGTAGCCCAAGTCTGCCACGGGTGATACTTCGCTGATAAGAAGAGGCTCGCTCCAGTTCAGACCACCGTCTCGGCTGATGATGGCATATTCTCCCCGAACGCGCTTTTTGTCGCGAATGCCGTAGGTCATCACCAAGGCACCGGAGGAATGCTGCAGTAAGTGAGGCGGGAAGCCGGCACCCTTCAGTTCCTGCGGTTCGGACCAGGTCACACCTCCGTCGGTTGAGCGGGTGAGGAAGGTCGTGATCTTTCCCTCAAACTGCTCCCCGTGGATACGGATCGCTCCTAAAAGAGTGCCGTCGGGTAATTCGACCGCATAGGGTTCGTGGGCAGCAGAAGGCATAATGCCTTGGGGCAGGGGAACCTCGCCTAATTTTTGCCAGCTCTGACCGTCATCGGAGCTTTCCACGGCGTAGATATATCCGTCCTTGTAATCCTTGTCCTCCCAAAGGTAGGCTTTGCCGAAAAAGAGCAGATGACCGTCTTTTTTCCGGATAGGACCGTGAGGAGCAGTGACGGGCACACGGACTCGCTTGCCCCAAGTCTTTCCACCGTCTTGGGAAAGCTTCACAAAAGCACCGGGATCGTAGTCCCCTGCGGGCAGGGTCTCCCATTGATCACGAATCGCTTTGGCAAGAGGTTCGTTGAGGAGGGGGGTGGTCTCCTCCCGAGCCTTGAAAAATTCTTTGGTCAGGCTGAACCAAGAAAGCAGGAGATTACCCTTTCCCCACGCGCAGAGACCTGCATCCCGATCATCCATATAGGTATCGTTGATGATGGTGGGACCCTCCCAGGTTTCCCCTTCATCGCGGCTGATATAAAGAAGGTTTTTGCCGAAGGGACAGACATGTGCCAAGCGGTGACCCGAAGAGGCGGCATAAAGGGTGCCGTCCTCTCCTCTCACTACCGTCGGCCAGCCCTGATAGCGGAAAAAACCGTCGGTGATCCGTCCAACAATCCCGAATTTCATAGTGAACGCTCCTTATTAAATGATGAGGGTGATAAGCAGAAAGCCTATCACCCTTGTATTGTATCAATTTGCATCATTCGTGTCAATTCGATTTAAAGACGAAATCGAATTGAAGGTTCAGCTTTTTAAAGTCCCAACCGCTTAATGGAATCCTCCCTCATTTTGTACTTGAGGATCTTGCCCGCAGCGTTCATAGGGAAGGTATCGGTGAGGATGAAATAGCGGGGTACCTTGTGCATCGCCATATGGGCGGCACCGTAGGCGCGCATCTCCTCCTCGTCGGAGGATTCGCCGTCGTGGAGGATGATCCAGGCGCAGCATTCCTCGCCGTACCGCTGATCGGGTACACCCACCACCTGTACATCCCGTACCTTGGGATGGGTGAGGTAAAACTCCTCGATCTCGCGGGGGTAGAGGTTCTCGCCGCCGCGAATGATCATATCCTTTAAGCGTCCGGTGACCTTATAGTAACCGTCGGGAGTGCGGCAGCAGATATCACCGCTATGGAGCCAGCCGTCGGCGTCGATGGCCTCAGCGGTGGCCTTGGGCATCTTATAGTAGCCCTTCATAATGTTGAAGCCGCGGGCGACAAACTCGCCGTTCTCGCCGTCGGGCAGCTCCTCGCCGGTCTCCGGGTCGATGATCTTGCATTCCACGCCGGGGAAGGCAGAGCCGACGGTTTCAACGCGGTGGTCTAAATCCTCGTTGACCTCACCCATGGTGCAGCCGGGGGAGGCCTCGGTCTGCCCGTAAACGCTGATGATCTCGCGCATATTCATCTCCACAGAGGCGCGGCGCATCAGATCGGCAGGGCAGTTTGCACCTGCCATAATGCCGGTCCGCATATGGGAGAAATCGGTCTTTTGGAAGTCCTCGTGGTTAAACATCGCGATGAACATCGTGGGAACGCCGTTGAAGCAGGTGATCTTTTCATCGTTGATGCAGGCCAGAGAGGATTTGGGGGAGAAATAAGGCATCGGGCAGATGGTACCGCCGTGGGTCATCAGGTTGGTCATAGAGAGGACCATCCCGAAGCAATGGAACATCGGCACCTGAATCATCATCCGATCGGCGGGGGAGATATCCATCCGATCGCCGATGGTCTTGCCGTTATTGACGATATTGCGGTGGGTCAGCATAACCCCCTTGGGGAAGCCGGTGGTGCCGGAGGTATACTGCATATTGCAGACGTCGTCCGGCTTGACCAAGGCCGCCAGACGGCGCACCTCTTCGCGGGGGATGGTATCGCCTTTTTCCACGAACTCATCCCATTCCAAGCAGCCGTCCATTTTGAAGCCGACGGTAATAACGTTGCGCAGGAAGGGCAGGTTCTTGGAATAAAGAGGCTCGCCGGGCTTGGTGTTTTTCAGCTCGGGGCAAAGCTCTTCGATGATGCCCTTATAGTCGGAATCCCGACAGTTTTCGATCATCACCAAGGTATGGGTATCGGACTGGCGGAAGAGGTATTCCGCCTCGTGGATCTTATAAGCAGTGTTGACGGTAACCAAAACCGCACCGATCTTGACCGTTGCCCAGAAGGTGATAAACCACTGGGGGATATTGGTCGCCCAGATGGAGACGTGGTGACCGGGCTTGACGCCCATTGCGATCAATGCCGCAGCGGTGCGATCCACATCCTCGCGGAATTCGGCGTAGGTACGGGTATAGTCCAAAGTTGTGTACTTGAAGGCATACTGGTCGGGGTACCGCTCCACCATCTCGTCCAAAACTTGGGAGAAGGTCAGATCCATCACCTGATACTTTTTCCAAGGGAAGGTGCCGGTCTTATCCCGATTGAAAAAGATCTCGCGGGGCTTTTCTGCACCGGGCAGCTTGCCGGAAATATAGCTGATAAAATGGGTCAGTACGATATCGGGATCGGTGATCTCGTCGTTCCAGTCGGCGGCGAGATAGCCCTCATAGTTGAGGGAACGCAGCGCGTTCATAAAGTCTGTCACCGGCAGAGTACCGTCGCCCAGCAGGACGTTCTTTCCGTCCCGTTTGTCGCCGATTCGGACGTAGTTGATGTAGGCACCCAGATTCTGAATGGTGGTATCTGCATCCTCCTTGGCGTTAAAGTAGGTCTCGCGGATGTTCCAGCAGGCGCCGATGGCGGCAGAGCCGAAGCTGCGGATGACCTCAATGATCTTTTTGGTGTCCGCCAAAGCACCCACCGTCTCGATCAAAATCATCGTTCCGTTGCTCTCTGCCTTTTTGATGGCAGGGGCAAATACCTTTTTCAGGGTCTCGGTGTCCTCAGTGCCGAGCTGTACTACCACGCCCAAGGCAGAAGCACGAGCCGCCAGACTGACGTACTTTTTAAAGGCCTGGGGATCGGTCTTTTCGGTGATAGGCTCGGGACGGGTCAGAAAGGAGACGCCGATATGACGGTTGATCAGCTTTCGTCTGGCCGCCGCATTGACGGCAGAGTGGAGGATGCTGTCCTCATGGGCTTCCTTTTCGGCCTTGGGATCATAAAGTTCAAAGCCGTCGAAGCCATATTCGGCCGTCAGATTGCAAAGAGCAATGTAGCTTTCGGCCGGTACGTTTTTAGTGGAAAATACAAGTTTCATTATAGTTAACCCTCAAATATGATCTTGTTGAGTGCGTTGACATAGGCACGGATGCAAGCGCCGATGATATCGGTGGAAACGCCGTTGCCGGAATAGAGCTTACCGTTTGCTCTGAGTCGAATCAGGGCAGAGCCCACGGCCTCGCGTCCCTTGGTGACCGCCTGAACCTGAAAATCGTCCAGCTCATAGTGGTGACCGACGATCTGCTCAATGGCGTGGAAAGCGGCGTCGATGGGACCGTCGCCGGTGGAAACGCCGGAGAGCTTTTCGCCGTCCTTTTCCAAGGTCAGATTGGCGGTGGCGGTGATGATGTTGCCGCTGTTTACAACGTAATTGATAACGTGGAAGGTGGAGGGCACCTGCATTGCAGCGGAGGCAATGATGGCCTCCAGCTCTCTGGCACCGATGGTCTCTTTCTTTTCAATGACCCGCTTGAACTCCTCAAAGACCTTGCCGTTATCCTCTTCGGAGAGGTCATAGCCCAGCTCCTTGGTGGCGGCGGAAATATCTGCTAAAGTGCAGGTTG
>JAZQAQ010000205.1:0-2477 GCA_045545255.1 Eubacteriales bacterium
GCGTATCGACATACGCCGTCGGTGCGAGAAAGCAACTTCTGCATCCAAATGCAGCAGCCTCTTTTTTAATTGAAATAAAAAATAAGGAGAAAATAAAATGAGAAAATACGTAATTGCCGGTAACTGGAAGATGAATAATACCCCTGCCCAGGCTGCAGCTCTTATTGAGGAGATGAAGCCTTTGGTTGCGGATGCAAAGTGCGAGGTCGTCCTTTGCGTTCCTTTTGTAGATATCGCTGCCGCCATTGAAGCCGCCAAGGGCTCCAATATCAAGATCGGCGCAGAAAACGTTCATTTCGCTGCCGCCGGTGCTTATACCGGCGAGATCTCCGCAGAGATGCTGACCGCTTGCGGTGTGGAATACGTGGTGATCGGTCATAGCGAGCGTCGCCAGTACTTCGGCGAGACCGACCAGACCGTCAACCTGCGCACTCTGGCCGCTCTCAAGGCAGGACTCAAGCCCATCGTTTGCGTGGGTGAGACTCTGGAGCAGAGAGAGCTGGGCTATACCGAGACCCTTCTGAAGTATCAGACCAAGATGGCACTGACCAACGTGACTGCCGAGCAGCTCAAGAACGTCATCATCGCTTATGAGCCCGTATGGGCGATCGGTACCGGCGTTACCGCTACCGACGATCAGGCAGACGAGGGCAACGGCTTCGTCCGCGCTGCAGTCGCCGAGATGTTTGGCGCAGAGGCTGCCGAGGAGATCACCATCCAGTACGGCGGCTCTATGAACCCCAAGAACGCCGAGGGTCTTTTGGCAAAGACCAATGTGGACGGCGGCTTGATCGGCGGTGCATCCCTGAAGGCAGAGGATTTCTCCGTCGTTGTGCATGGAGTGAAGTAAGATGAGCAAGAAACCTTTAGTTCTTTGTATTCTGGACGGCTTTGGCAATAACCCCGTCACCGAGGGCAACGCCATCTTTGCCGCCAAGACCCCCAATATCGACGCTTTGAAAGAAAGCTGCCCCACCACCGCCATCGGCGCATCCGGTATGGATGTGGGTCTGCCGGACGGTCAGATGGGCAATAGCGAGGTCGGTCATACCAATATCGGCGCAGGCCGTGTGGTATATCAGGAGCTGACCCGCATCACCAAGAGCACGCTGGACGGCGATTTCTTTGAGAATGAAGCCTTGATGGGTGCGATGAATAACGCCAAGGAAAAGGGCACAGCTCTGCACCTGATGGGTCTGATGAGCGACGGCGGCGTCCATTCTCATAACAGCCACTTTTGGGCACTTCTGGAGATGGCAAAGAGAAACGGACTTTCCAAGGTCTATATCCATTGCTTTTTGGACGGGCGTGACGTACCTCCCGCCAGCGGCGCAGACTTTGTAGCCGAGTGCGTGGCAAAGTGCAAGGAGATCGGCGTAGGTCAGGTGGCGACCGTGATGGGTCGTTACTATGTAATGGATCGGGATAACCGCTGGGAGCGGGTGGAGAAGGCTTATGCTGCACTCTGCTACGGCGAGGGCATCAAGAATGCCGATCCCGTGGCTGCTATCAAGGCATCCTATGAGACTGTGGATGCCGAGGGCAAGAATGTGACCGATGAGTTCGTCGTCCCCACCGTCTGCGTGGAGGGTGCCACCATCGGTGCAGAGGATAGCGTTGTGTTCTTCAATTTCCGCCCCGACCGTGCCCGCGAGATCACCCGTACTCTGGTGGATCCCGAGTTCAGCGGCTTCGAGCGTAAGGGCGGCTTCTTCCCCCTCTACTATGTCTGTATGACCCAGTACGATGCTTCGATGCCGAATGTCCCCGTGGCATACAAGCCCCAGTCCTTGGATAATACTCTGGGCGCATACCTTGCCGCCTGCGGCAAGACCCAGCTTCGCATCGCCGAGACCGAGAAGTATGCCCACGTCACCTTCTTCTTCAACGGCGGCGTGGAGACCGTCTCCGAGGGCGAGGATCGGGAGCTGATCGCCTCCCCCAAGGTGGCGACCTACGATCTCCAGCCGGAGATGAGCGCACCCGAGGTCTGCGATAAGGTGGTGGAGCATATCGAAAGCGGCAAGTACGACGTCGTCATCCTCAACTTCGCAAACTGCGATATGGTCGGTCATACCGGCGTATTCGAGGCGGCTGTTAAGGCGGTGGAGACCGTCGATACCTGCGTCGGTCGCGTGGTAGACGCCGTGAAGAAGATGGACGGTGCAATGTTTATGACCGCGGACCACGGTAACGCCGATCGGATGCTGGATGTGGACGGCTCTCCCTTTACCGCCCATACCACCAATCCCGTCCCCTTTATCGTCTATAACTATGATTGCAAGCTCCGCGAAGGCGGTAAGCTCTGCGATATCGCGCCCACTATGCTGGAATGGCTGGATCTGCCCATCCCCGCAGAGATGACCGGCAAGAGCCTTTTTGAATAAAGAATAAACTTGGAAAACCTTCGCCCGCAGGGCGAAGGTTTTTTCTTTTTTTTTACAAAATAGATAAAAATGTATATAAATATATGTAGT
>JAZQAQ010000206.1:0-10192 GCA_045545255.1 Eubacteriales bacterium
CACCATCTGCGTCAAATTGAAGCAGAGGAGCAATAATTGAAGAATAGTGCACCCTATGGGTGCACTTTTTCTATTTTTTTCGTGCGAAACCTTGACAAATGCAATTTGTACGGATTATAATATTAATAATATTTTTGAGAAAGGGTAGCAGAAATGAGAAAAGTTTATAATCGATTTTATTACTGTAATACGGACTTTCTGTCTACCGCTGATTGCGAGCGCTAAGTTTCTTCGGCGTTCGCCCTGGATAAAGCAAAACAGAAAGCCCGCAATTCCTTATGCTTCAATAGCAGAAGGTTGTAGGGCTTTTTATATTTTTAAGAGGAGCAAAAAATGGATATTTCACCCAAAATGCTGGAACTGGGCAAAAAGAGCTCGGTCATCCGGGAGATATTTGAATATAGTAAGCGTCGTAAAGCAGAGATCGGTGCAGAAAACGTCTTTGATTTCAGCATCGGTAATCCCAGCGTTCCTGCTCCTGTAAAGGTGAATGAAACGATGAAGCGGTTGCTGAATGAAGGTGATCCGGTTCTTCTTCACGGCTATACTGCCGCCACCGGTGATGCTGCAGTCCGTCAGAAGATGGCAGATGCCGTCAATCGGGAGTTTGATGCGGGTGTTCGGGCAGATCTGATCTATATGACCTGCGGTGCCGCAGCGTCTCTTACCATTTCGTTAGCTGCTGTTACCCAACCCGGTGATGAGGTGATCGTCTTTGCTCCCTTTTTCCCCGAATATCGGGTGTTTGCCGAGCACGCAGGCGCCAAGCTGGTAACGGTAGCTTGCCGCCCCGATAATTTTCAATTGGATTTTGACGCTTTGGAAAAGAGTATTAATGCTCATACCAAGGCGGTGATCATCAATTCTCCCAATAATCCCACAGGCGTTATTATCCCCGCTGCAGATATTGCTCGTTTGGCTGAATTACTGAAAGCCAAGGAGCGAGAATTCGGTCACAGTATCTTCCTCATTGCCGATGAGCCCTACCGTAAGCTGGTCTGGAATGGGGAAGAGGTGCCGTATGTGACGAAGTATTATGATGATTCACTGGTCTGTTATTCATTCAGTAAAGCGGTTTCCTTACCGGGTGAGCGGATCGGCTATATTCTGGTGTCGCCTACGATGAAAAATGCAGGTGACGTCTATGCGGCCATTTGCGGTGCGGGGCGTGCACTGGGCTTTGTCTGTGCCCCAAGCTTGCTTCAATTTACTGTGGCAGAATGCGTGGATGAAACCTCGGATTTCAGCGTTTACCGCAAGAATCGGGAACTTCTGCTTCGGGAACTGACGCGGATCGGTTATGAGGTTGTCCCGCCGGACGGTGCCTTTTATCTCTTTATGAAGGCGTTGGAGCCGGATGCCAATGCATTTTACGAGCAAGGCAAAAAGCACGAGCTTTTGCTGGTTCCCAGTGACTCTTTTGGCTGTCCGGGCTATGTACGAATCGCTTATTGCGTTACCACCGAACAGATCGAGCGGGCAATTCCCGCTTTTGAAAAACTTTATGAGGACTATCAAAAATGAGCAAATTAGACGAAGCAAGAAAGCAAATCAATGAAATTGATCAGAAGATGGCAAATCTTTTCGCCGCCCGTATGAAAGCGGTGGAGATGATCGCCGCCCATAAGAAGGAGCACGGTCTTCCCATTCTGGATACCGCCCGTGAGGAAGAGGTCATCCGTAAAAATGCGCAATATATGCAGGATGAGACACTGAAATCATATTATGTAAACTACTTAAAGTATAATATGTCCCTCTCCCGCAGCTATCAGCACCGCCTTCTTGAGGGGATGCGAGTGGCGTACAGCGGCGTTCCCGGCGCATTCGCTGATATCGCGGCAAAAAAGATCTTTCCGGACGGCTCTGCTGTGCCTTATAAGGATTTTAAGGCGGCTTATGAGGCAGTCGTCAGCGGCGAATGTGACTGCGCCGTCCTGCCTATTGAGAATAGCTATCAGGGCGATGTTTCGCAGGTGATGGATCTTGCCTTTTTTGGCTCCCTGTTTATCAATGGCATTTATGATATGGAGATCGTGCAGAACCTGGTTGGGCTGGATGGTGCCTCTGTGCGGGATGTCAAAGCGGTGATCAGCCATCCGCAGGCGTTGGGACAGTGCGCCGAGTATATTCGTGACCACGATTTTGAAGCGCACGAATGTACCAATACCGCCGTCGCTGCCAAGAGGGTGGCAGAGGAGGGGAGACCCGAACTGGCTGCGATCGCCAGTGTGGAAACCGCTGCTCTCTACGGTTTAAAGGTACTGGATAAGAGTATCAACGCCAGCAGCATTAATACCACTCGTTTTGCTGTCTTTTCTCGGTTTGCCAGCCGCAATCCCCAGCGGGATAACTACTTTGTTATGAATTTCACCGTTAAGAATGAAGCGGGCGGATTGGGTAAAGCCATCTCCGCCATCGGTGATGCCGGCTTTAACCTGCGCGCTTTGAAGAGCCGTCCCAGTAAGGATCTGATCTGGGAATACTATTTCTTTGCGGAAGGTGAAGGAAATATCAGTAGCGAAAAGGGCAAGAAGATGCTGGATGCACTGAAGCAGCATTGCAGCAATCTGAAAGTGGTCGGCTCTTTTGAAAAAGAACAAAAACTGGAGCGATAAATCAATGAAGATTTCTATGAATCTGGGCGCGGATAGCTATGAGATTTGGCTGGAGCGCGGTGCCCTTGCCAAAGCAGATCAGTTCTTTAAACTGGATCGTAAAGTCTTGATCGTGACCGATAGCGGGGTGCCGTCCGAGTATGCCGACACGGTCGCAAACTGCTGCAAAACACCTTTTATTGAGGTTTTCCCTCAAGGCGAGCAGCAAAAGAATATGGATACCTATCAGAGTATTCTCTCCCGCTTGGTGCAGGAGGGATTTTCCAGAACGGACTGTGTTGTGGCGGTGGGCGGCGGTGTTACCGGCGATATGGCAGGCTTTGCGGCAGCATCCTATATGAGGGGTATTGACTTCTATAATGTGCCTACAACGCTGCTCTCTCAGGTGGACTCCTCCATCGGCGGTAAAGTTGCAATTGATTTTAAAGGCTATAAGAATATCGTTGGTGCATTTTATCAGCCAAAGGGTGTCCTGATCGATCCGAATGTTCTGAATACCTTGCCTGCCCGTCAGATCGCCAACGGTTTGGCGGAGTCTATCAAGATGGCTGCGACTAATGACGAGGAACTTTTTGTATTTTTAGAGGAAAATGATCCTCTGCAGAATTTGGATAAGGTTATTGAGGGCTCACTTTTGATCAAGAAATATGTGGTGGAGCAGGATACCAAGGAGATGGGACTTCGCCGTGTATTAAACTTCGGTCATACCGCCGGTCACGCCATTGAGACGGTTTCGGGACTGTCCGGACTGTATCACGGCGAATGCGTGGCATTGGGGATGCTGATTATGGCAGATCCGAAGCCGAGAGAGCGGCTGCGTAAGGTGCTGGAAAAGGTGGGGTTACCCACCTCGTATACCTATGATAAGCAAAAGGTCATCGCTGCTATGGCGATGGATAAGAAGGTGTCCGGCGGAGAGATCACCGTTGTAGATCTGCCGGCGATCGGGCAGTTTGCTTTGAATAAAATATCTCTTGACACTTTGAAAAAGCGTATGGAAGAGGTGCTTTAAACGATGAAAAATACATTCGGCAATCAGATCACCGTAACCATCTTTGGTGAGAGCCACGGCAACGGAATCGGCGTTGTGATCGACGGTCTCGCTCCGGGCGTGAAGGTGGATGAGGCGTTTATTCGCGCCCAGTTGACCAAGCGTCGCCCTGCAGGGAAGATTTCCACCTCCCGCCGTGAGCAGGATGAATATACCATAGAGAGCGGTGTTTTTAACGGGTATACAACAGGTACCCCGATTTGTATCGTGATTCCCAATACCGCGCAGAATTCCAAGGACTATTCTGCCACCCGCGCCAAAGCGCGCCCCGGTCACGCAGATTATACCGCATATTGTAAATACCATGGCTTTGAGGACTATCGGGGCGGCGGCCATTTCAGCGGTCGTATCACCGCAGGACTGGTGGCAGCAGGCGGATTGCTGATCCCTGCTCTTGAGAAGAAAGGAATTCGGATCGCGACCCATATGTCGCGCTGCGCGGGTATCGATGACCGAAGCTTTGCAGATTTAGATGCAGATATCACTGCTTTGAATCAAATGGACTTTCCCGTCCTGTCGAAAGATGCGGCTGAAAAGATGAATGCCGCCATTGAAAAAGCGGCAGAGGAAGGGGATAGTGTCGGCGGTATTTTAGAGACCGTCATTACCGGACTGCCCGCAGGCTTGGGTGAGCCTTGGTTTGATACTGTGGAGAGCCTGCTTTCCCATGGATTGTTCAGTATCCCCGCTGTTAAAGGTGTCTCCTTCGGCGACGGATTTGATCTTGCGGATCAGCGGGGCAGCGTTGCCAATGATCCCTATCGATATGAGAACGGACAAGCGGTTACCGTTAAAAACAGTAACGGCGGAATTAACGGCGGTATTACAAACGGGATGCCCTTGCTGATCCGTACGGTGATCAAGCCAACTCCTTCGATCTATCGGGAGCAGGAAACGATCGACTTCATCAAAGGGGAGAACACGACCCTGCAGATCGCAGGACGCCACGATCCTTGCATCGTCCATCGGGCAAGAGTGGTGGTGGATAGTATCTGCGCGATGGTTGTCGCCGATCTGCTGACAGGACGATTTGGAACGGATTATTTGGGTGAGCAGGAATGAAATACGGATGTATCGGTGAAAAATTAGGGCATAGTTTCTCGCGTGAGATTCATCATCGTCTGGCGGACTATACTTATGAATTAAAGGAACTGACCCCTGCGGAATTAGGGTCATTTATGGAGCGAAAAGAGTTTTCTGCCATCAATGTTACCATCCCTTATAAGCAGGATGTGATCCCGTATTTGAGCGAAATCAGCCCTCAGGCAAAGGCGATCGGTGCAGTCAATACCATTGTCAACCGCGAGGGAAAGCTTTACGGTTATAATACCGATTTCTTTGGGATGCGCGCACTAATTCTGCGTGCAGGTATCGAACTTGCCGATAAAAAAGTGTTGATTCTGGGAAGCGGCGGCACCTCCCGCACCGCAAGAGCGGTGGCGGCAGATCTGAAGGCGAGAGAGATTTTGGTGGTTTCCCGCTCCGGTAAAGACGGCATCACCTATGATGAGGCACGCGCCCATCATTCAGATGCCCAAATCCTGATCAATACAACTCCTTGCGGGATGTATCCCAATATTCATACCGTTCCGCTGAATTTGGACGATTATCCTTACCTTGAAGGAGTTGTAGATGCAGTCTATAATCCGTTACGCACCGAATTGGTGTTGCAGGCGAGGGAGCGGGGGATCAAGGCGGTCTGCGGTCTTTATATGCTGGTCGCTCAGGCTGCTTTTGCGGTAGAACTCTTTTTAGATACAAAGATTGCGGAGAAAAAGATCGAAGCCGTTTATCGTGATCTTTTCTCCTCCAAGCAAAATATCGTGCTGACCGGAATGCCCGGATCAGGCAAGACGACGATAGGCACCTTGCTGGCAAAGACGCTGGAAAAGACCTTTTTGGATACGGATATCCTGCTGACAGAGCGCGTCGGTGCAACGCCCGCAGAGATCATTCAAAGAGAGGGTGAAGCGTCATTCAGGATGCTGGAAAGCGCGGTAATTCGAGAGCAGACTGCTCTGATGACCGAGTGCATTATTGCCACCGGCGGCGGTGCGATCTTGCGGGATGAAAATATCCGAGAGCTGAAGCGTAACGGGCGTATTTTCTTTTTGGATCGCCCGCTGGCAGAGATTTTGCCCACCGAAGATCGTCCGCTTTCCGGCAGTCGGGAACAGCTTGAAAAACGCTATCAAGAGCGATATCAGCGTTATTGCGATACCGCTGACCGTATCATTTCTCCTGCGTCGGTGACGGAGGATGTGCTTAAAGCAATAATCGAGGATATGAATAATGAAACTACTTGTGATTAACGGACCTAATCTGAATATGCTTGGCATTCGTGAACCCGGAATTTACGGGCGTGAAACTTATGAGACGCTGCTTCAAAAGATTCGTGCTTATTGCGCGGAAAAAGGGGTAGAGGTGGAGTTTTATCAGTCCAACCACGAAGGGGGATTGGTGGATGCAATTCAGGGTGCATACGGAAAGATGGACGGCATTGTCATCAATCCCGGTGCCTATACCCATACCAGTATTGCAATTCTGGACGCCGCTAAAGCGGTGGGACTGCCGATGGTAGAGGTGCATATCTCGGATGTCAGTAAGCGGGAGGATTTCCGCCAGATCAGTTATATTCGCGCCGCTTGCCAAAAGACCATCAGCGGTCACGGAACCGACGGCTACCTGGAAGCAGTTGATTTTTTACTGGAGGGTGTCTATGAGGGTTAAGATTCTTCCCGGCATTGCGCAGGGATGTGTGTCGGCACCGCCTTCCAAGAGTATGGCGCATCGCTATCTCATTGCTGCCGCTCTTGCCAAGGGGAAGAGCATTATTCGCGGCATAGAGTACTCACAAGACATTTTGGCGACCATTGATTGCTTGCGCGCACTGGGGATTGAAATAACCGTTGATGCGGATGTTGTCACCGTTTTCGGTGGTTCTATGATGCCGAGGGATAACTTGAATTGTAGAGAAAGCGGCAGTACACTGCGATTTTTTGTCCCGCTTTGTCTGCTTTGCGGGCAACCTGCAACGCTGACGGGAAGCGATCGGCTGATGGAACGCCCGTTGACCGTTTATGAGGATCTTTGCAATGAAAAGGGATTTTCCTTTACACGCGAATCGGGTGCAATTTCGGTTTGCGGCAGGCTTCAACGCGGAAAATATACCCTTGACGGCAGCATCAGCAGCCAGTTTATCACCGGGATGCTTTTTGCTTTGGTCTCAATAGACGGGGAGAGCTCTTTGCGATTGACAGGCAAGATTGAGAGTCGTTCGTATATTGATCTGACCCTTTCTGCTCTGCGTGAGTTTGGCTTTTCTGCCGATTGGGAAGATGAAAATTCTTTAAGAATTATCGGTGGCTCCGGTACTGCGCGTGATCTTACGGTAGAAGGGGATTATTCCAATGCCGCATTTTTTGAAGCACTGAATCTTTTAGGCGGTAAAGTAACTGTTTGCGGATTGAATGAATCCTCCCTTCAGGGTGACCGAATCTATTTGGAGTATTTTAAAGCTCTTGCTGAAGGTACACCGACTCTTTCTCTGGCAAACTGCCCGGATTTAGGACCTATTCTCTTCGCAGTTGCCGCAGCTTTAAACGGTGGCGTTTTCACCGATACCGCCCGACTGAAAATTAAGGAAAGCGATCGGGGCGAGGCAATGGCAGAGGAACTGCGAAAGTGCGGGGTTCAAATGATTTTGGAAGAAAACCGCATTACCGTCCCGGACGGTCAGCTGACTGCACCTTTAGAAATTATTTGCGGACATAATGATCACCGTATCGTGATGTCTATGGCGGTGCTTGCTACCCGTATCGGCGGTTGTATTAACGGTGCTCAAGCGGTGAGGAAAAGCTTGCCGAACTTTTTTGAAAAACTCTCTGCTTTAGGAATCGAGGTCTTGAAAGATGAAACTGAATAAAAATGCAAATACCAATATTTTGATCGTGGGTCTCGGACTCCTAGGCGGCAGTTATGCGAAGGCACTGAAAAAGAAGGGTTACCACGTGGAGGCCATCACTCTCGAGCAGTCCTCTATTGACTATGCAATGGAACACGGCTTGATCGATGCAGGCTCCATTGAGGTCGAGCCGGAGATGGTGCAACGGGCGGAATTGATCGTATTCGCGCTTTATCCCCACGTGTTTATTGAATGGATCCGAGAGAATCAGCAGCACTTCGCGCCCGGTACTGTTTTGACCGATGTAACCGGCGTTAAGGGGAGCGTAGTATATGAGATTCAAGGAATGCTGCGGGAGGATGTGGAGTTTATCGCCGCTCACCCGATGGCAGGTAAAGAGGTCTATGGGGTAGAAAACAGCGATGACCGCATCTTTGAAAACGCCAACTATATCGTTGTTCCGACCGAGAAAAATACAGATGATGCCATTGCGCTTTGCGAGGAGCTTGGAAGGGAACTCGGATTTCGCTCCGTTTCCAGACTTTCTCCCGAAAAACACGATGAGATGATCGGCTATCTTTCCCAGTTGACCCATTGCATTGCAGTTACTTTGATGTGCTGCAATGACAATGAACATCTGGTGCGATATACCGGTGACTCCTTTCGGGATCTGACCCGTATTGCGAAGATCAATGATGCGATGTGGAGCGAGCTCTTTGTGATGAATAAAGAAGAGCTGCTGGCGCAGATGGATCTTTTTATGGAAAAATTCAAGGAATTGCGCGATGATCTTAAAGAAGAAAGAATTGAGGATATGCGCGCGATGATGCGGCTTTCTACCGAGCGCCGTAAGCTTTTCGATAAGTGAGAAAGGGGAGAGAGGTCTTATGATGAATATGGATTTTAAGCGGAAACTGCCTATTCCCAAGTTGATTAAAGAGCAGTATCCCGTTACACCCGCAATGCAGAAGATCAAAGCGGAGCGGGATGCAGAAATTCGTAAAATATTTACCGGTGAAAGTGACCGTTTTTTATTGGTCATCGGTCCTTGCTCGGCGGATTTCAAGGAATCAGTATTGGATTATATCGGTCGGTTGCGCCTTTTGGAGGATAAGGTCAAGGATAAGATCTTGATCGTCCCCCGAATCTATACCAATAAACCCCGCACCACCGGAGACGGTTATAAGGGGATGCTTCATCAGCCTGATCCCAATGAAAAGCCGGATATGCTGAAGGGAATTGTTGCCATTCGAGATGTACATATGCATGCTTTGGCTGATTATCAGTTCAGCTGTGCCGATGAGATGCTCTATCCCGAAAACCACCGTTACCTTTCCGATTTGCTTTCCTATGTTGCGGTGGGGGCGCGGTCTGCGGAGGATCAGCAGCATCGTCTGACCGCCAGCGGGCTTGATATCCCTGTGGGTATGAAAAACCCCACCGGCGGCGATCTTTCCGTTATGATGAATTCTATTACTGCGGGTCAGCATTCTCATACCTTTTTGTACCGTGGTTGGGAAGTTGAGAGTAAGGGAAATCCTTTGACCCACGCCATTCTCCGCGGCTATATTGACAGCAGCGGTCGCGCTCTGCCCAATTACCACTATGAGGATCTTCTGAAGCTCAGCGAGCTTTATGCCAAATCCGATCTGGTCAATCCTGCAGTGGTGGTGGATACCAATCATTCCAATTCCGGTAAGCAATATTTGCAGCAGGTTCGTATTGCACGGGACGTGTTGTATAGCTGCTCGCAGAACAGCGACATCAAAAAGCTGGTAAAGGGCTTGATGATCGAAAGCTATATCGAGGACGGCGCACAGAAAATCGGTGAATTCTGCTACGGTAAGTCCATTACCGATCCTTGCTTGGGCTGGGAAAAAACTGAAAAACTTGTACTGGAGATCGCAGAAAGCTTATGATGTTTTTGGCATACACTTTGAATATTTTAGGTTTGATCGCTTTGATTCTGGCGTCTTTGCTGAAGGGGGATCAGATCAAAAAGACTTTGTTTTTCGTCCTGTGCGGAAACTTTCTTGTGGCGACCGGCTATCTTTGCGGCGGAAACGGAATCAACGGTGCTGTTTGCGCCTATATCGCCTTTGCCCAATCTGCGATAAATTATTTCTTTGAAGTCAAAAAGAAACCTATTCCGAAATGGCTGATGGCGGTGTATGCGCTGGCATTTACGGCGATCAATCTTTGGACGGGCGGTTTCAATCTGCCGTCTGTATTGGCGATCGTTGCCTCTTTGTGCTTTATAATGGGCATCCTGCAGAAAAACGGCGCGGGTTATCGCATTTGGACTGTTTTAAACTGTGTGATCTGGTCGGTTTACGATCTGATTTTGGCTACTTATAACGGCTTGATCGTACATCTGGCTGTATTAATCTTTACCGTGACAGGAATGATGATCAATGACCGTAAAATGAAGAGTTAAAAAAAGCAGCACCCGATCGGGTGCTGCTTTTTTAATGAGTGAACCTGTAAGCCGAGTTCTGTCGAGAACAGTCATCTATCTGGGACGCACGTTGCCGGACGCCTCAAGCCACGCTTTCGAGGTTCAATCGGACGAACCATCCTCGCCTCTGTCGGTGTTGCATCGGATAGGGTTTACAGACCCCC
>JAZQAQ010000207.1:0-10804 GCA_045545255.1 Eubacteriales bacterium
ATCTGCATATAAAAGCTCCGAACAGATCTTGATCTGTTCGGAGCTTTTTGCAGTTTATTCCCAAAAACTATCGGGATGCACTTTTGATATTGACAACATCTCGAAATTTGACCTATAATGATAAAAAATATTCAAGGAGAATGTTATGGGAATCACCAAGCATCGTTTTTCTGTTTTTGTTAATTGCCATCTTCCTTGGGAAGATAAAATGACGGATTGTGTGCAGGATTTTGAGGAGTTATACGAGGATCTTGGCTTTATCGTTTTGCCGGAAAGCTATACCGAAAGGGGAGAGCCGACGCGGCTTGTTATTATGTGTCACGGTGCAGGCGGCTCGGTTTCGGTGGACGATGTACAGGTGGAGAATTCTCCGTTGACGGAATATCTGGTAGCAAACGGGTATGCGGTTATGGATGTGAACGGTCTGCCGTATAAGTATGCGGAGGAACGCGGCATTGATATTCGCAATAATATCGGAAGCCCCATTGCCATCCGAAGCTATGTGAAAGCTTATCACTATTGTATGGATCATTTCAACCTAAAGCCGGATGTTTTTGTCCACGGCGGTTCTATGGGTGGGATCAGCAGTACGAACCTGGTGTTGAGCGGTCAGATCCCCGTCATTGCCCACAGTGCTTTTTGCCCGGTTTTGGATGCATATAATGAGATTTTTCTGCATCCTTGGAGCAAGGGACTTCCCAAGGTGGCGATGGGAAAGATTTATGAATTGGATACCGATGAGAACGGGGAGTATATTTACGATGCGGATAAGCTGGCGGGCTATAATCCTGCGGCAAATAAAAGAGCAGAGGTCTATCCCGTTCCGGTGAAATTCTGGCATTGCGTGGACGATCACGTCGTATCTTATAAGGTGACTGAACAGTTTGTAAACACCATCAAAAAGAATGGCGGAGTCGCCTGTCTTCGCTCCTTCCCGTACGGAAAGCACGGTCCGCGCAAAGTGGGCGAGTTCATCAAAAACCCCTGCGGGATCCATACCTTTGAGGGAAGAGAAATTGAGATCACTCCGGGTGTGGAAGAGGTCTTTATCTGGATCAGAAATTTCAGTTGAAAACAGCAAAAAACGCCGCTTTTTAATGTAAAAGGCGGCGTTTTTATTTGTTTTTCTTGAAAAAGCAAGGAAGTGATGGTATACTATATCCAAATGTACGCTGAAGGAATGAAAGAATGAATATAAGAACCTTCTTAAATAGCAAAAAGGGGAGGATCCTTTACTGGACGACCTTTGGGATATTGGTTGCGGTATTTTTGTTTGCCTCCTTTATGATCGCCGCCCATTATTACCAGGTGGAAAAAAGCGAGGGGCAGTTTGAAGATCTTGCCGAGCTGACCGAGCAGGTTCCGGAGGAGACCCCCGAAGAGGAGGATACTGCGCCGAAGGAGCTGGCGGCTGCAGAAAAGTATCAAGCGATAAAGGCACAAAATGATGATTTCGTCGGCTGGATCAAGATCGAGGGGACGAGAATTGACTATCCCGTCGTTCAGACCCCTCATAAGCAAAACTATTACCTGCGCCGAGGCTTTGATAAAAAATACAGCTATTACGGCGTCCCCTTTGCGGCGGAAAACTGTGATGTCCATACCTCCGATAACGTGGTGATTTACGGTCATAATATTAAAAACGGCGCGATGTTCTCCGATCTGGAAAAATATCGCTCCAAATCTTATTTTGAGAGCCATCGCTATATTACCTTTGATACGATGGAAGGCTTTGGAACCTATGAAGTTCTCGCCGTCTTTCAGACTGTGTCGAGAGCGGAGGATGAGTTTGAATACTTTCTTTTCGATGATGGAGATGCCGAAGAATTTTCCGCCTATGTAGCAAAATGCAAGGAATTATCTTTCTATGATACCGGCGTTACCGCGACGGACGGTGATCGACTGATCACCCTTTCCACCTGCGAATATACCCATCGTAACGGCAGATTTGCCGTAGTTGCAAAAAAGATCAGCTAAGTTTTTTGACAGTCTCAGGAGCAGGGAAGAATCTCGAATTCTTCCCTGCTCCTTTTTTATACGCGGAACCAAAATCTCCGCCGTGTAATAGGATATATCGTGAGAAAGACCGGAAAGGCGGTTGCTTTATGAAAGATTTCTGCTGCCTGGCGGATTTGCGACCCGGTCAGCGAGCAAGAGTGCGCGCTTTGCTGAATGAGGGCAGCATCCGCAGGCGTCTTTTAGATATCGGACTGATTGAAAATACCATTGTGGAATGTGTGGGGCATAGCCCTTGCGGAGACCCCGGTGCCTATCTGATACGGGGGGCAGTCATCGCAATTCGGGCAGAGGACGCAAAAAAGATCCTGATCGAAATGTAAGGAGATGAACGGATGGGGCTGACCAAGCAATCAATGGGTTTTTATGCGGTGGATCAGGAAAAAGATGGGTGTAAATTTACACCATCTCAACCTGTGATCGCCATTGCGGGAAATCCGAACGTGGGAAAAAGTACGGTGTTTAACGCTTTGACGGGAATGAACCAGCATACCGGTAATTGGCCGGGCAAGACGGTGGCAAACGCGCGGGGCGTCTGTACCACCCGCGCCCGCAGTTATTTGCTGGTGGATATCCCCGGTACTTATTCGTTGATGGCGCATTCTGCCGAAGAGGAAGTGGCGCGTAATTTTTTGTGCTTTGGCAATGCGGATGGGGCTGTAGTGGTTTGCGACGCCACCTGCCTGGAACGGAATTTAAATTTAGTGTTGCAGACGCTGGAACTTTGTAAGCGGGTGGTGGTGTGCGTTAATCTGATGGACGAAGCCCGCAGAAAAAAGATCTGTATTGATCTTGATAAGCTATCTAAAAGGCTGGGCGTTCCCGTGGTTGGGACAGTGGCACAAAAGAAAAAAAGCCTCGCCGCGCTGACTGATGCACTGGATAAATTGGTTGAGGAGGACGAATCAACAGAGATTTATCAAATTCGCTATGATGAGATGATTGAAAAGGCGATTTCCTTTACAGTGCCGGCGTTGTCTCGGTGGGCGGAAAAACTGGATCCGCGCTGGCTGAGCCTGCAGCTTTTGGATCCCGACCCCGCTCTTTTTTGCGAGGTGGAACGATACTTGGGAGTGGATATCACCTCCGATCCGTCTGTGGCGGAAGCCCTTACGCAAGCACGGGAATTTTTAAACACTTGCGGGATAGACAGGGCGGTGTTAAAGGATCGGATCGTGGGCGCACTGGTTTCTTCGGCAGAGGAGATCGCCGCGGAGGCAGTGCGCTGTGAAAAGGATTGCTATAGCGGTTTTGATCGCAAAATAGATCGGATCCTGACCCATCGCATTGCCGCCTATCCGATGATGCTGGCAATGCTGGCGGGGGTGTTTTGGCTGACCATCGTCGGTGCAAATTATCCTTCGCAATTGCTGGGGGATGCGCTCTTTTGGGTGCAGGATCGACTGACGGATCTTTTTATGGTTCTTCATTTGCCGGATTGGTTACACGGTGCGTTGGTGCTGGGGGTCTATCGGGTACTGGCGTGGGTGGTGTCTGTAATGCTGCCGCCTATGGCGATCTTTTTCCCGCTTTTTACTTTGCTGGAGGATAGCGGCTTTTTGCCGCGGATCGCTTATAACCTTGATAAGCCCTTTCATCGCTGTCACGCCTGCGGAAAGCAAGCCTTGACGATGTGTATGGGCTTCGGCTGTAATGCGGCGGGGATCACAGGCTGCAGGATCATTGATTCCCCGCGTGAACGGTTGATCGCCATCCTGACCAATAATTTCGTCCCCTGCAACGGGCGATTTCCCACCCTTATTTCCTTGATCACGATGTTTTTTATCGGTGTGCAGGGCGGTGTGATGGAGGGGATCCTTTCGGCGGTACTGCTGACCGGCGTGATCCTGCTGGGGATCGGGATGACCTTTGCCGTCTCTCGGCTGCTCTCTGCTACCGTCCTGAAAGGGACACCATCTTCTTTCACCTTGGAACTGCCGCCTTACCGAAAGCCGCAGGTGGGAAAGGTGTTGGTTCGCTCCATTTTGGATCGTACGCTGTTTGTGCTGGGGCGGGCGGCGGCTGTGGCAGCACCCGCCGGTCTGGTTTTATGGCTGATGGCGAATCTGACGGTTGGAGGAGCCAGCCTCCTTGCTCATTGCGCCGCGTTTCTTGATCCTTTTGCCCGTCTTTTGGGGATGGACGGGATCATCCTCATTGCATTTATTTTGGGACTTCCTGCAAATGAGATTGTACTTCCCATCATTATGATGGGATATCTGGCGCAGGGATCGTTGGCGGAACTTGGCTCTTTGAATGAAATGCGTTTGTTGCTGATTGCAAACGGCTGGACTTGGCAGACTGCGGTATGCGTTTTGCTGTTTTCTCTCTTCCATTGGCCCTGCTCCACCGCCCTTTGGACGGTGAAAAAGGAGACGGGAAGCTGGGGTTGGACGGCAGTCGCCGCACTGATCCCTACGGTGATCGGGATGGCTCTTTGCTTTCTTTTCACAAGTATAATTAATGCGAGGATCACACTATGAATCGAATAGAATTTAATACCGTGGATTTCGGTCGGCTGCTGACCCGCCGTCCCGATGCCATTGCTCGCCTGCGGGGCGGTCCGGAATATCCCGCCATCGAGGGCTGGGTGCGGTTTTGGGAGACCCCCTTCGGATGTCTCGTTGCCGCCGAGGCGGAGGGCTTGCCGCACCATCAGGGGAGTTGTGAAAATCATTTCTTTGGCTTCCATATCCATCAGGGCGGTCGATGCGCAGGCGGGACCCGCGAGGAGCCCTTTGCCGATACCGGCAGTCATTATAATCCGGACCAATGCTGGCACCCGCAGCACGCAGGGGACCTGCCGCCTTTGATGGAGGAGGACGGGATGGCATTTATGGCAGTACTGGCAGGTCAATTGACGGTTCGGGAGCTGCTGGGACGCTCGGTGGTACTGCATACCGACCCGGACGATTTCCATACCCAGCCCTCGGGGAATGCGGGGCGAAAGATGGCGTGCGGCATTATCCTGCCCGTTCGCTGATGCTTGACAGTGAAGGGGTAAAAATGATATACTGGTCTCACTTGAAAAGGAAAGGGAAAAAGTATGGAAAACATCACCAAAGGAATGGAATCCTTAGATCAATTATATAAGATCGGGCGAGGCCCCTCCAGCTCCCACACAATGGGACCGGAGCGGGCTTGCCTGCTGTTTCAGGGGAAATATCCTGCCGCTGATCGGTTCAAAGCGGTGCTTTATGGCTCCCTTTCCAAGACGGGAAAGGGTCACGGTACCGACGAAGTCATCCGCCGTACTTTTAATCCCATCCCCTGCGAGGTGATCTTTGATAATGAAACTGCAGACCTGCCCCATCCCAACACCATGGAGCTTTTTGCCTATCAAGGGGAGCGTTTGCTGGGGCAAAGCCGTATTTTCAGCGTAGGCGGCGGTCGGATCGAATTGGAAAACGATCCTGCCCAAGCGGCACCCGTCGTTTATCCCCTCTGTACCTTTAAAGATATCGCAGACTATTGTAGGGAAAAACGGATACGCATCTGGCAATATGTGGAAGAGGTAGAGGGTGCTGCGATCTGGGATCATCTGCAGACGGTGTGGACTGCTATGAAAAACGCGATAGAGCGCGGTTTGGAGGATGAAGGCGTCCTGCCCGGCGGGCTGGAGGTGCAGAAAAAAGCCAAGTTCCTCTATGAGATGCAGCATATTGATGAATCGGCAGAGACCCGAGAAAACAGATTGGTATGCTCTTATGCCTTTGCCGTCAGTGAGCAGAATGCATCGGGCGAGACCATCGTTACCGCCCCCACCTGCGGAGCCTCGGGCGTGATGCCTGCGGTGCTCTATTATCAGCAGCAAAAGCATCATTTTTCGGACCGTGATATCTGCAAGGCTTTGGCTACAGGCGGTATCATCGGCAATCTCATTAAAACCAATGCATCCATTTCGGGCGCAGAATGCGGCTGTCAGGCAGAGGTCGGCACCGCCTGCGCGATGGCGGCGGCAGCCTTGGCAGAGCTTTTCGGACTGCATCCGGATAAAATCGAATATGCCGCCGAAATCTCCATTGAGCATCATCTTGGGCTGACCTGCGATCCCATCGGCGGATTGGTGCAGATCCCCTGTATTGAACGGAATGCGGTGGCGGCAATGCGTGCCATCAATGCGGTCAATCTGGCAAGCTTTTTGAGCAGTACCCGCAAGATCTCGCTGGATAAGGTGATCATTACGATGAAGGAGACCGGTCGGGATCTGCACGCTGCTTATCGGGAGACCTCCGAGGGCGGTATGGCAAAGATCAATTTAAAGGCAGAGGATAAAGCGTAAAGATGACCGTTTATCCTTCGATAGAAGAGTCGAACCCGCCTCAAAGCGGCATATTTCAGTGCTTTTTGGGCAAAGTTATGGTTGCAATTTTTGAATAATAATGATATAATATCGTTTAACAGTTTTAAAACTGAAATTTTATAATGTGTGGTGAAAAAAGAAATGCAAGTTAAAATCAATGGTCAGATGATCGAGACAGAAGCCGCCGCATCGGTTTTTGATGCTGCTTTTGCTCTGGATCCCGCCATCGCAAGAGAATCTCTCTGTGCGCTGGTGAACGGAGAGGTACGAGAATTGACTTTCGCTTTGAAGGAAGGGGACGAGGTGACTACCCTGACTTTCGAGGATGAGCGGGCGAGAAAGGTCTTCTGGCACACCACATCTCATGTGCTGGCGCAGGCCGTCAAGCGGCTGTTTCCCGAGGCAAAGTTTGCCATCGGTCCGGCAATAGATAGCGGATTTTACTATGATTTCGAGGTAGAGAAACCCTTTACCGCCGAAGATCTGCAGAAGATCACTGCAGAAATGAAGAAGATCGTCAAGGAGCGTCCCCGTCTGGAGCGTTTTGAGCTTTCCCCCGAGGAAGCTTCTGATCTGATGAAGGACGAGCCCTATAAGCTGGAACTCATCGAGGAGCACGCAGGTAAGGGAGAGAAGATCTCCTTCTATCGTCAGGGCGAGTTCACCGATCTTTGCGCAGGTCCTCATCTCTTTGATGTATCCAAGATCAAAGCAATCGCGCTTTTGAGCTCTACCGGCGCATACTGGCGCGGGGATGCCAATCGGGCAATGCTGCAGAGAATTTACGGGATCTCCTTTATGAAGGCTGCCGATCTGGACGCTCACCTTGCTCAGCTGGAGGAAGCTCGCAAGCGGGATCATAATAAACTGGGTCGTGAACTGGAATACTTTACCACCTCCGAGGTGGTCGGTCAGGGTTTGCCCATCCTGCTGCCCAAGGGCGCAAAGGTCATTCAGACTCTCCAACGCTGGGTAGAGGATGAGGAAGAAAAGCGTGGATATCTTCTGACCAAGACTCCTTTGATGGCGAAGAGCGATCTTTATAAGATCTCCGGTCACTGGGATCATTATCTGGACGGTATGTTCGTTTTGGGCGATCCCACCGATGAGACCAAGGAATGCTTTGCAATGCGTCCTATGACCTGCCCCTTCCAGTATCAGGTCTATCTCAACAGAATGAGATCCTATCGTGATCTGCCTATGCGTCTGGGCGAGACCTCTACTCTTTTCCGTAACGAAGAGAGCGGCGAGATGCACGGCTTGATCCGTGTCCGTCAGTTTACCATCTCCGAGGGTCACTTGATTCTGCGTCCCGATCAGCTGGAGGAGGAGTTCAAGGGCTGCTTGGAATTGGCGAAATACTGTCTGGAAACCGTGGGTATGCTGGAGGATTGTACCTTCCGCTTCTCTCAATGGGATCCCAATAATAAAGAAAAATACATCGGTACTCCCGAGCAGTGGGACGAAGCCCAATCCATTATGGGCAAGATTCTGGACGATCTGGGGGGGGAATATAGCATCCGTATCGACGAAGCAGCATTCTACGGTCCCAAGCTGGATATCCAGTATAAGAACGTATTCGGCAAAGAGGATACCATCGTCACGATTCAGGTAGACCAGCTGCTGGCAGAGCAGTTTGATATGACCTATATTGATCAGAACGGTCAGAAGGTTCGGCCCTACATCATTCATCGTACCTCTTTGGGCTGCTATGAGCGTACTCTGGCATATTTGATCGAGAAGTATGCCGGCGCACTGCCCACTTGGATGGCACCCGTGCAGGTAAAGGTACTGCCCATCAGCGAGCGTACGATGGAAAAATCCACCGAGATCTATCAGCAGCTCCGCAATGCGGGCCTGCGGGTAGAGCTGGACGAGCGGAACGAGAAGATCGGCTATAAGATCCGTGAGGCGCAGCTTCAGAAGATCCCCTATATGGTCATCATCGGTGAGAAGGAAGCCGAGGCAGGAACTGTCTCTGTACGTAGCCGTCACGACGGTGATCTGGGCACGATGCCAGCAGAGGACTTCATTGCTCTTATTAAAGAAGTTATCGAAACCAAAGCGAAAAAGTAAAATAATCAAGCCTCGGATTTTTCCGGGGCTTGAATTTTTTGTAGTTGTTTTGTAAAATAAAAATCAGAGAATAGGAAGGAGAATTGCTTTATGGCAGATCTGCGAATGGAATATCCCCGCCCGCAATTAGAGCGGAAGGATTGGCTTTGCCTTAACGGTCAATGGGAATTTGAGATGGATACCGCCGAAGTGGGTATTTATAAAGAGTATTGGAAGCGCGCGGCTCTGGATGGAGAGATCACCGTCCCGTACTGCCCGGAAAGTACCCTTTCGGGGCTGGGACATACGGATTTTATCGGCTGCTGCTGGTATCGCAAGGCTTTTTCCTTGACAGAGAATTTTAAAGGAAAACGGGTCATTTTGCACTTCGGTGCAGTAGACTATCAGGCTACCGTTTGGGTCAACGGTCAAAAGGTGGGCAGTCATAAGGGCGGATTTACTCCCTTCTTCTTTGACATCACCGATTGCTTGACGGACGGTGAAAACATTTTGGTTTTGCAGGCGGTGGACCACGAGCGAGAGGGCAAGCAGCCCGCCGGTAAGCAAAGCCGAGAGCTTTATTCCAAAAGATGCTGCTATACCCGTATCACGGGGATTTGGCAGACGGTCTGGCTGGAGGCAGTGGAGGCAGGGCATATCCTCGGCTATCGTGCTTATCCGAATGTGGGCGATTGCAGTGTTACTCTGCAGGTCTCGGTAACGAAGGCGGCATTAGGCGAAAGGCTTTCGGTTGTCGCTTCCTTTGAGGGAAAGCCGATGGGTGAGGCGTCGGCGGAGGTGCTGGGTAATACCGTCACTCTTACCGTCCCCTTGAAGGAAAAGCATCTTTGGGAGCTTGGTGCAGGCAGACTGTATGATCTGGATTTTACCCTCGGTGCGGATGCGGCAACCGGCTATTTCGGACTTCGTGAGGTGGGGCTGAATGAAAAGGGAATGACGCTGAACGGCAAGCTCTTTTTCGGTCGCTGGGTATTGGATCAGGGCTATTATCCGGATGGGTTATATACCGCGCCGTCTGATGCGGCGCTGAAAAAGGATATTGAAGATTCTATGGCACTGGGCTTTAACGGTGCCCGCCTGCATCAAAAGATTTTCGAGCCCCGTTTCCTCTATTGGGCGGATAAGCTGGGCTATACCGTCTGGGGTGAACACGCCAACTGGGGACTGAATTATCACGAGATCGACTGCGTCGGTAATTTCCTGCCGGAATGGCTGGAGATGATCGAGCGGGATTTCAGTCATCCCTCGCTGATCGGTTGGATTCCTTTTAATGAAACCTGGGATCATAAAAAGAGCGGCACCCATCAATGCGACGCAGTGCTGGAGGTGACCTATAGAGCGACCAAGGCTGCAGACCCCACCCGCCCCTGTATCGATAGCAGCGGCAGTATCCACGTGTTGACCGATATTCACGACGAGCACGATTATCAGCAAGATCCCGTTGTATTTGCGGAATATTTTGATGAATTGGATCAGGGAGTTCTCAAATGCGGACTTGCCCGCCGTCCTGGATATGAGAACAGATTTCGTTATGTGGGCGGACCTCTTTACGTCAGCGAATACGGCGGCATTAAATGGAGCGGCGAAGCAGGCGGCTGGGGCTACGGAAAATCGGTGGAGAGCGAGGAGGAATTTATTGACCGCTACCGCAGACTGACCGATGTACTGCTGGATCATCCGAATATTATGGGCTTTTGCTATACCCAGCTTTATGATATTGAGCAGGAGCAGAATGGTCTTATGACCTATGATCGTGTGTTCAAATTTGATCCTAAGATCTTTTATGAAATAAATACCCGAAAAGCAAAAATTGAGGAATAAGAAAACGGCACAGTGTAATTTTACACTGTGCCGTTTTTGGCTCTATACCTTGAAAAATCGCTGTAAATTGTAGTGCTGAACCGTGCGCATAAACGGAACGCCGATAGCGAAGCAAACGATGAATTCGCTGACCGCAACCTCCGCCATCATCGTCAGCCAGGGGAGCAGACGGAACTCTCCGATGATCATAAATACCAGCATTGTCCCGATGATCAGCCCGTTAAAAAGGATGGGCCAAAGGGGCGCGATGAGTAGGTGCTTGCTGCGGTAGGTAAAGTATGCAGCGATCAGCGTGGCGAGGGTTCCGAAGAGGGCGTCCCACGGGGTAGAAAAAAGTAGATTGGAAATAAGGCAGCCCAAGGTCACACCGGGGATTGCCCAGGGTGTGAAAAAGGGGAGCAAAGTCAAAACCTCGGCGATTCTGAATTGAATGGGACCGAAGGCGATCTGCCCAAAGGGCAGGGTCAGTACAACATAGAGCGCAGCAATGAGACCGGTTAGAACCAGTCCTTTGCTTGGGATTTTTTTATTCATTTGCATTCTCCTTAGTAAATATTTAAAGTCCGGATAGGAATCTCGACGGACTGA
>JAZQAQ010000208.1:0-3767 GCA_045545255.1 Eubacteriales bacterium
CGCCGGTGATAAGCTCTATTTCGGTCCCTGCCGCACCAATCAGGGAGGACACTTGTATCTTTGGGTGGATGAAAACAAAGCACCCTTGATCTCCAACGCCTCCGATGCGCTGGAGATCGCCGATATTTTTCCAAACGGCGACGTCCTCTACTGTTACACCGCACCTCAGGCCGGTGAGGTTGGTATCGTTTGCTATAAAACCTACATCGATTCCTTTGTTATTACTAAAAATGAGCCGGTAACGGCAGAAAACTTTTTTGAATATTGGGAGGTACAAAACAGCTCTATGGATCTCTCCAGATACTCCACTGCTCCGTCTCTCTCCAATAACGAATTTACCGCGATTACCGAAACTCCGGGCTATTATAAAGCAGATGGCACCATCTACACATCCTCCAACTACTATCCCGCCGAGATCGTTGACGTAAAAGCCGGTGACGTCGTCTACTTTGGCCCTTATGATCTGACCACCAGCCAGAGCGGATATCTTTATGACTGGCACGGCACTTCGGGATATACCGATTATACCAAGCTCACAAAAGAGATCGCTTTGGACAGCCCTCGGACTCATATCGCTGTCACCTTCCCAAACGGCCAAGCCATCTTTGCATACGAGGTAGCAGAGGACGGACGCATCGGTCTCTTCACCCGCACCGCCTATGCCAAAATGTTTTTCATCAGCAAAAACGTCCGTATCACCGAAGAAAACTTCTATGAGTATTGGGATTTTCATTCCACTAAATGTAAGGATTATTCCAGTCTTTTAGGCCGTTACAACGACGTTGTTCCCAAGGAAAGCGTTCTGAACGGCAAGACCGCTCTCTTTGTGGGCGACTCTCTCTGCGCTGCTGCCGCAGATGAAGGCTTCTTTAAGGACTACAACGGCGCAAAGGTTCCCGGCTGGGCGGGACGTGTCGCCCTGTACTATGGGCTGGAAAAAGCCGTCAATAACGGCATCAGCGGTGCCGCCCTTTCCAACACCCGTGACCGTTGGTACAATGAAACCGGCGGTAAAAAGCAGGGCCGTATCTACTGGCAGATCGCCTCCGAAGCCAAAAATAAGTACGACTACGTCATCATTGAAGGCGGCGGTAACGACGCTTGGGACAGCAAGGACGTCGGTACCATCAGCGACGGCTTTGAATGGGAGGATTTCGATCTTTCCACCTATGCCGGCGGTCTGGAGGCTGCCATCTATAAAGCGGTGAAATACCATCCCGAAGCTGCCATCGGTTATATGTCCATCTTCCAGACGCCCAACTGTACAAACGGCCGTTTGGGCGATGCCCGTGAATATTTTGAAATGGGTGAAAAGATCTGTGAAAAATGGGGCATTCCCTATCTGGATCTCTACAACACTTTGACCGCAGAAAACTTTGATACCACCGTCTATACCCACGACACCATCCACGCAGTTGCCGCAGGCTATAATGTTATGGCTCCTTACGTGGGCGATTGGATGGAGACTCTCCAGCCTTATTCCGACGTTAAAAAAGAGCATAACAAGCCCGACATCGCCTGCGTGGGCGACTCTCTCACCAAGGGTGAGAAGAGCGGCGACGTCACCCGTTACAGCTATCCCGCCTATCTGCAGGAGATGCTGGGCGAAGAAAACTACGAGGTTTGCAACTACGGCTGGGGCGGTGCTTCGGCACAGACCAGCAGCAACGCCTATAAGGACACTCTGCAATACAAAGAGAGTGTACAGTATGATCCCGATCAGGTCATCATTATGCTGGGCACGAACGATGTCCGTCTCGCCTGGGACACCGCAGACAACGCAGGATCCTGTGCCAACTATAAAGCGGCACTCAAAGCATTGGCAGAGGAATATCTGAATCTGCCCTCTGAACCCACCGTTTATTTAGCAACTCCCCCTTATATCGGCAGAGAAGCCTATCAACAAGTCTATAATGAAGGCGGACTGTTGGCTGCTGTTAAAGAATTAGCTACGGAATTGGAGATCAAAGTAATCGATACATACATTCCCACCTCTGCCTACCCTGAGCTTCTTAACAGTGACAGTGCTCATTACTCCGCCGCAGGCTACGAGTTAATTGCTTCCGTCATTTACGAAGGCATCACCGGGGAAACGGCTCCCGTAATCACGCCCATTACCGAAAAGGACACTGCGGTGGAAGAGACCAATCCCGCAAAGCCCTTGATCCGCAACTGGAAGGCTTACTACGAGACCGCAACTGCATTCCGTATTGAAACGATTGAGGATGTGGAAATCTTCGGCGATCTGATCGCCGCCGGCTACACCTTCGCAGGCAAGACCGTTTATCTGGAAAAGGATCTGGATTTTGCCGGCATCAACTTCAAACCGCTGGGTGCCACCTCCGGTAAAAACGATAATCCCCCCGATTATACCCGCGCATTCCAGGGCACCTTCGATGGGCAAAAGCACGTCTTTTCCAACGTAAATATCGACTGTATGTACTATACTGTCGGCTTGTTCCCCGTGCTCTATGGCGCGACCATCAAGGACTTCGGTCTGGACGGCGGCAGCATTAAGGGCTACGGCGTTGTGGGCGCAATTTCTGCGTACGCTGATTACGGCGTTCAGATGACCAACGTTTGGTCCTCCGCTAACGTTTACGCTCTTTCCAACGTTTCCGGTATCGTTGCAAATATGCGCCAAAATGATGCAGCCGCAGCCCCCAAACTGACCAACGTTGCCTGCTACGGTACGGTCAGCGGCGGCGATTATCTGTACGGTATCTCCTCCGGTAAAGAAAACTCCACTCTGCAGACCGAAAACGTCGTCTTCGGCGGCATCCTTGATCTGCACGTCAAAACCAACAACAGTACCCCCTTTGTTCGTTACAGCGAAACCACGATGACCGGTGTTGCTACCGGCTATTACACCACCGAGGATGCCGAAATGAAGACCGTCTACGTCACCGACGTGGAGACCGTGCGCTTCAATAAAAAGGCTTTCCGAAGCGGTGAATTTGCCGCTTATATGAATGCACAAACTGAGACTCCCGTATGGACGATGAAGTACGGCTATGCCGTCCCCTTTGCAGATGAGAACCATAAAGCTCCCATCTCCATCATCAAAGATTCTGCGACCGTCTATACCGATTATGCCGGCGATCCCATCGGCTTCAAGCTGAGCGACGCTTCCTATTGGTACTTGAACGGAACAGTTACCGCACTGGAGAATCTGCCTGCGCTTAAAGATGGCGACACCCTCTCCTTCGCAGTTTCCGCCGCCGGCGCAGACTTCAACAAAGATGGTTACATCACCACCGCCGATGCCGTTATGCTGCTGCGGTACATCGATGAGGTCTCCGTTCCCGAAATGGACGATACCCTTGCCGACATCAACGCAGACGGCAAGGCCGGTGTCTTTGACGCCGTACGTCTGTTGCAGGTCATCCGCGATCTGCTCGTTGCATAATAACAACATAAAAAATTGGCTGTAAAAAAACGGAAGTTTTTTTACAGCCAATTTTTATCCTTTCCAGATAAAGTTAAATTTGGTTTTTAAAAGTCCTTCTCTGACGCCGGGGAGCAGTTCCTTGACCAGCTCGATCTTGCCTTGGCGATGCAGATCAGAAAGAACCGCCCAGGTGACTACGTTCTTTTCGGTGCAATCAGCCGGTTCAAATTCGTCCACAAAGGTGACACCGAACTCGCGGCTGCCCTTTTGGAGTTGGGAGATGATCCGCTCGTAGGCGGTGTGCCAGATCTCAGGGGTGATGGGTGCCACGGTAAAGGGCGGATCGGGCATCTTCTTGACGGTGAAGCCGTCCTTG
>JAZQAQ010000209.1:0-13305 GCA_045545255.1 Eubacteriales bacterium
AGTTGCAGTTATTGTGTTGATGGCGCAGATCGGCAGTTTCGTCCCTGCTAAGAGTGCGCATATCGGTATTGTTGATAAAATATTCACCCGCGTCGGTGCGTCTGATGATTTATCTTCCGGTCAGTCCACATTTATGGTGGAGATGACTGAAGTGGCGCATATACTTGATCACGCCACATCCTCATCGTTGCTTATTTTTGATGAAATCGGGCGCGGTACTTCTACATACGACGGTATGAGCATAGCTCGTGCTGTGATGGAGTATGTAAACGATCCTAAAAAGCTGGGTGCAAAAACCTTGTTTGCAACCCATTATCACGAGCTTTGTGCCCTTGGCGATCAGGGGACGGGTATTATTAACTATAATATCGCCGTTAAGAAGCGCGGTGATGATATTATATTCTTGCGTAAAATTGTACCCGGTGGTGCCGATGAAAGCTATGGTATAGAAGTGGCCGCTTTGGCGGGAGTACGCTCCGAAGTGGTAAAGCGAGCAAAAAAGATCTTGAAAGAAATTGATAAAAAAGACGCACCGCAGATGCAGCGCGTTTATGAGGAAGCGGAAGAAGAGCCGCAGATCAGCCTTGGCTATATGGAGCAATGCTCTATCATTGACCGACTGAAGCAGTTGGATGTCACGACGTTGACACCCATTGAAACGATGGGGATTCTTTATGAATTGGCCCAAAAAGCAAAGGAGCTGTAAGGGAATGCCGAAGATTCACGTATTGGATCAGGATATTGCCAATAAAATAGCCGCAGGCGAAGTGGTAGAGCGTCCCGGCAGCGTTATTAAAGAACTTGTAGAAAACGCTATGGACGCCGGCGCACAGCATATCACCGTTGAGATTAAAAACGGCGGTATTACCTATATGCGCGTTACCGATGATGGCTGCGGTATGACCAAAGAGGATGCCCGCAATTGCTTCTTGCGTCACGCAACCAGCAAGATTCGTGATATTTCTGATCTTTATGCGATTGAAACACTGGGGTTCCGCGGTGAAGCGCTTGCGGCAATTTCTGCGGTTTCACGCATTGAATTAGTCACTTCAACTGATGGAATGGGTACCAAGCTTATTCTGGAAGGCGGTAAAGAAACTCTTTGTGAGGAGACAGGTGCTCCTCAAGGAACAACCATCATCGTGCAAGACCTTTTTTACAACACTCCTGCGCGGATGAAATTTTTAAAGACAGATCGTGCCGAAGGCAGTAATATTGCCGCTTTGATGGATCGCTTGGCGATCTCAAATCCCCAGATTGCTTTTCGCCTTATTCAGGACGGAAAACCCACGCTGACAACTGACGGAAGCGGTAAGCTTTTAGATGTTATCTATGCGGTTATGGGGCGGGATGTGACGAAAGGAATGCTGCAGGTGGATTCGACCGTGCAGCAAGTTCGCGTATACGGCTATGTGGCTGAGCCGACCGTGACGAAGCCGAACCGTAATTTTCAATTGTGTTATATTAACGGGCGTTTGGTGCGCAGTCAGACTGTATTTGCTGCCATTGAGCAGGCATACCGCAACGACCTTTTCCACGGTCGCCACGCAATCTGCGTCTTGAAGATTAATCTTCCGTACGGACTGGTGGATGTTAATGTTCATCCCAGCAAGATGGAAGTGAAGTTCTCCAATGAAAAACTGATTTTTGAGTCAGTCTATTATGCAATTAAAAATGCATTAAATAAGCAAACTTTGCTGAAATCCGAAGACGATAAAGCAAAAGTGAACGAGCGTAGTTTTCCGGATCGGAAGCCGGTGCAACCGAATCCGATCGAATCAACTTCACCGGCTCTTAAAAATGCACCTGTTACTGTTCTGGAAAGGCCCATTCCTGTGTTTCCTGTAAAAGAGGAGCCCAAACCTGAAGTGATACCTGCGCAGAAGGTTGACCCTAAGGCGGAGGTTAAGAGGAAGATTGAAGTTACAGACGATGATCTTATCGTAACGCTTCCGAAAAAGCCTGTGTTCACTTCGAGTAATTTGCAGGTGTTGCGTGAGACTCCGATCGAAGAACGCGTTCAATACAAAGAGTTGAATATCCATCAAACGGAATTACCTCCGCCTGCTGTCCAGCAGACGATTATCGAAGCGGAGGACGAGATTCCTTATCGTTTTATCGGTGAGGTTTTCAATACTTATCTTTTGGTTGAGAGTGGGGATGAGCTGTATCTTATTGATAAGCACGCTGCCCACGAACGGATGATTTTTGAACGCCTTTTAAAAGAGCAGGAATCCGAAAAACGCTCGCATCAGCGTCTTTTGGTGCCGGAGCGGATTCATCTGGTCCAGGATGAAATGACTTTTGCTCTGGAGCACAAGGCGGAATTTGATGCCATTGGGTTTGAACTGGATGAATTTGGCGATCGCCAGATCGTTTTACGCAGTCGCCCTGTATGCCTAACCGGAGAATCCGCAAGTGACGCATTCACAGAAATTCTTGCAGATTGGATGCGCGGCGGGCAAATGAACAGTACCGAGCGGGAAAACCACGCTTTAAAAACCGTGGCTTGCAAGGCTGCGATCAAAGCGGGCAATATCAACGATATGGAAGAGTTGAAAGCATTAGTTCAAAAGTTGATTCGAGATGATGAGGTTCATCAATGCCCGCACGGTCGTCCCGTTATGATTGCATATAACAAAAAGACCATCGAAAAATCTTTTAAAAGGATATAGGTGAGGGCTATGCAGAAATTGATAGCAATTGTCGGTCCTACCGCATCCGGAAAGACCGGGTTATCTGTTGCCCTTGCCGAACGGCTCGGCGGAGAGATCCTATCTGCGGATTCTATGCAGATCTATCGCGAAATGAATATCGGTACTGCCAAACCTTCTTTAGAGGAGCGTCGCGGCGTGCCCCATCATCTTATGGGTCATATCTGCATTGAAGAAACCTATAATGTGGCAACCTATGCGCAGGACGCACGCAATATATTAGCGCAAATGGAGCGACGGAACTGTCTGCCTATTATATGCGGAGGAACGGGTCTTTACATTGATCATCTGCTGAATAATACAGAGTTTTTTGATATTCCTTTGACCAACTCGGTTCGCGAAAAATATCAGATGATGGCAGATGAGCAAGGGGAAGAGGAAGTATACCGCCTTTTGATGTCCAAGGACCCTGCGCTGGCCGAGAAGCTTCATCCGAATGATTTAAAGCGGGTCATCCGCGGTCTGGAAGTTCTGGAGATTACAGGTCGGAGGCTTTCGGACCTTCAAGTCGAAAGTAAACGCAATAGCCCATACGAAGTTCTTTGGATCGGCTTGAATTATCGAGATCGAAGCCTACTTTACGACCGTATCAATTTAAGGGTCGATCTGATGAAAGAGCAGGGTTTGATTGAGGAGATCCGCGGGTTGATGGAGAGGTATCGGTTTTCAGCTACAGCCAGAGCTGCCATTGGTTATAAAGAAATAATGGATGCGATGGAAACCGATGGTGACATTGACCTTGCGTTGGATTTGGTGAAACAAAAAAGCCGCAACTATGCCAAGCGTCAGCTCACCTGGTTTGGAAAAAATAAAGAGATAAACTGGTTTTATCGAGATGAAATAAGCGATGCGGATTTGCTTGATGAAGCAATTGCGATCTGTGAGGAGTTTTTGAAAGGAGGAGACAAATGAAAAGCAGTGGATTGGCTTTTATCAAAATAATCATTAGTGTATTGATCGTATTTGGTCTTGCGATGGTTGGCTATTGGTTTTATAAGTATAATTTTGTCTCCATCAAGACGGAAAGCGCAGTAATGGGGGAGATGGAAGAGGTTGTTAAATCAACCGGCATTTTCTTCCGCGATGAAAACGTCATCAGTAATTCCGGATATGAGTATCTTGATGTTGTGCGCGCAGAGGGGGAGAGAATTGCTGCCGGCGGCACCATTGCGCGTGTATATGCAGATGAGCATTCAGCAAAGGTGCGTAAAGAGATTCGTCAGACAGAAGAAAAGATTGCGACCTATGAAGAGGTGCTGGCAAATAGCGGATCCTATCAGAGCGCGGCAAACAGTATTGATCACGAAATATACGACAATCTGAGTCAGATTTCGGTCCTGACTGCTCGAGGTAATGCCGGTGATGCCTTTGAAGGCGCAGAGAATATGGTGATCAATATTATGAAAAAGAAGATTGCCTCCGGCGATTTGGTTAGTTATGATGCAATTTTAGAGGATCTTCGTAAGGAGCTATCTTCTTTAAAGGCATCCGGTGGCGATAGCGTTCAGACCATTACCACCTCAAAAAGTGGTTGCTTTTCCCTTGGTACTGATGGTCTTGAAGCGCAACTGACACCGGAATATCTTGAAACACTCACGATTGAGAATTTTGATGATGCATTGAAGTTATGTGACCAATCTGCAGATACAGCGGACCACCTTGGAAAAATGGTTTATAATAATTCTTGGTCGGTTGCGGTAAAGCTTGCGACTGATAAGGTTGATCTTCTCGAGGTGAACGACACGGTATATATCAAGATTCCGTCTTTTGGTGCAGATCGTATCAAATGTACAGTTGCTGATGTCCGAAAGATCGGCGAAGAGTGTGTGGTCTTACTCAACTCTTCGGTCATCAATGAAAACATTTTGACGCTTCGTAAGGAAGAAATACAATTGATCGTCCGTACCCATAGTGGAATTCAGGTTCGCCAGAGTGCTCTTCGTAAGGTTGATGGGGAGGACGGCGTGTTTGTAAAGGTCGGCTTACTTCTTCGCTATAAAAAAGTGAATATCATCTATAATGATGGTGTCAACGCAATCATAGAGTATAATGTTGCCGATAATGCAGGACTGCGTATTTACGATCAGGTGGTTTATAAAGGCTCAAATCTTTATGATGGAAAGGCGGTTTCCTAATGAACTGCGAGCAGATCCAAAAGAATATTCAAAAGATCTTTGAATGCCTTGACGGAAAAAGTACGCAACTTCTTGCGGTTACTAAAACCCGATCTGCGGAAGAGATTAATTGTTCGATTGCGTGCGGTGTTCGTCATATCGGCGAAAATCGCGTGCAGGAGCTTCTTGAAAAATACGATAAGATTGATAAAGAGGGCGTGACGATCCATCTGATCGGTCAGCTGCAAACGAACAAAGTAAAGTATATCATCGATAAAGTTGATTTGATTCATTCCGTTGACTCTCTTCATCTTGCGCAAGAGATATCCAAGCGTGCCGTTGCTATCGGTAAAGTGCAGGATATTCTCATTGAGGTTAATATAGCTTCGGAGGAGTCGAAAGCGGGAATTGAACCTACTGAATTAATCCCACTTTTGGAAAGTATTTCCACTTTAGCGGGTGTTCACGTTCGTGGCTTGATGTGTATTCCGCCGATTGCTGCAGAATCGCATCAAAATCTTAAATATTTTTTAAAAATGAAGCAAATGTCGGTTGACATAAAGGCAAAAAAGATAGATAATATTGATATGGATATTTTATCTATGGGGATGTCCGGTGATTATGAAGATGCCATTGAAGCCGGAAGCACCTATATTAGAGTGGGACGCGGAATCTTTGGTCCAAGAAATTAAATCTGGAGGTATAACATAATGAGTAAATGGGACAAACTGAAGGCAGTAATCGGTATTCCTGATGAAAACGATATCGTAGGGGATGACGGGGCAGAGGAGGTTACTCCGGCCACCCCGGCAGAAGAGCCTGTACCCGCTAAAAAAGAAAGCTATCGTACCGCTCCGAGACCTGTCGCACCTGCCACTAAAGGTCAGGTTAATATGGTGATCATTAAATCCAATGATTATAGTGACGCTCGTACGGTTGCTGATCATATTTTGGGAAATCGTGCTGTTTTGCTGAATTTGGAAAACTGCAATAAGGAAATGGCACAGAGAATTCTTGATTTTCTCAGCGGCGTTGTCTACGCCCAGGGTGGTGACCTTCAGCGTGTGGCACACAGTACATACGCAGTGACTCCCCGCAATGTTGGTCTGCAGGGCGAGCTGACGGATGAATTGAAGGAAGAGGAATATTAAGTTGCTTTATATCCTTGTTTATGTTTTAAACAGACTGATCAGTATTTACGCATTAATTATGCTGATTTACTGTTTGTCCACTTGGTTTATCCGAGATCGCAGCAATGTGATTATTCGTGTCCTTTCTGCTGTAGCTGAGCCACCGTTGGCTCCGATTCGCGATTTCTTTTCTCGTTTTGAGTATTTTCGCAATTCGCCGGTAGATTTTTCACCGTTGATTTTATTCTTTTTGCTTCGCCTGCTTGTATCCCTTCTTGGCTGGCTTGCGGTGGCAATCGGATGAATGAGCGAAACTTTTTTCTTGGCAAGATCGAGGATCTGATCCGAAGAGAAGCAAGCGGCGAAGCGATGGTCTTTTCCGGTTTCTTGACTGCAGAGGAATGTGCGGAAGCGGCGGCGATATGTCGCCGTTTCGGTGCGCCGTTTCTGCTGTATGGCGGATATGAGGATAGTGAACGTAAGATGCTTGCGGTCTCTGCTATGGATGTGGAGACGCTAAAGCTTTGTTTCCCGATGGTACTGCTGCAAATTAACGGCGGAAATATTGCGTCGCTGACCAATCGTGATGTTTTAGGTGCATTGATGGCGACCGGGATCCGTCGTGATGTTTTGGGCGATATCATCGTTCGTGACGGTGTGGCTTTATTTTTTGCCTCAGAGCATATTAAGGATTTTTTGATCCAGAATGTTACATCAATCGGAAGGCAAAATGTTAAATTGAATGCGGTTTCGGCTGATTTTCAAGTGCCGCCACCGCATTTTGAGCAACTGCGCATTACTGTGGCCTCCTTGCGTGCCGATGCAGTGGTGGGCGGTCTCGCTCGCGTATCCAGAGAGCAGGCCAATCGCCTGATAGATGGAAAATTTGTATATTTAAATCACAGTCTTTTGGAGAAAAAGACAAAAGAAGTGCACGCCGGTGACGGTGTCGTCATCCGCGGGTCCGGTAAGTGGATCATCGATGAGTGCGGCGACTTGACGAAAAAAGGTCGTGCTGTGTTGGTGTGCCGAAAATATATTTAGGAGGACGTTGTAATGTTGACCCCTGATGCAATCCAAGCAAAAGAATTTGAGCAAAGTGTTCTTGGCGGTTATCGCCGTGATGAAGTAGACGCATTTTTGGATGATCTCGAAGCAGATTATCGTAAGCTTTACAATGAGAACCACGAACTGGTGGAAAAGCTTAAAGCGTGCCTTGCTAAAATCGAGGATTATCAAAAGGATGAGGAGTTTTTAAAGACTGCCATCATTAACGCTCAAAAGTTGAATGAGACCACCTTGCGTGAAATCGAACTTCGTGAGAAGGAAGTGGAAGTCTCCAGTAAGGCAAAGGCTGCAGAGATTATTTCTGCTGCTGAAGCGCAGGCAAAGGCACTTCTCCAGAAGGCTGAGAAGGATTCTGCCGATGCACTCCGTGCAGCTCAGGAGAAATGCCGTAATGAAATCGAAGCGGAGCAGATTAAGTCCAATCAGGAGATCGCCGCTATCCGCCGTGAGACTGATGTGGAGCAGCAGAAACTGGACTATCTGCGTACTCAGGTCGCTGAATTTAAGAACACGATTATTGAACTGTATAAAGCTCATTTGACTTCCATCTCCAAACTGCCTGAGTTCAAGGCTTCTGAAGAGGCGGAAATCCCCGTTGTTCAGGGAGAGCCTAAGGTTGAAGATAAGAAACAAGAGGAAGTAAAGGCTGAAGCACCTGCTGCTCCTAAGGCAGAAGAGCCTGCATCTGATCAATCCGGGGAAGACCCCGCCGAAGGAAATACGGTGGAGTTTAAATTGAAGGAGAAGGAAAAGAAAGAGGAAAAACAGCCTGCTAAACCTTCAAAGTTTGAAAATCTTAAGTTCGGTGTTGACTATAATGTCAACGATGATGAATAAGGAGTATCCATTTGAAGTTTCTTAAACGCTATTATTGGATCTTTTTATCGGTGCTTTTCGTCTTTCTCGATCAACTGTCAAAAATGATTGTTGTAGATAAGATGGCGATTAATGATTCGATTGTATTAATTCCGCGCTTTTTCTCCTTATCTCATGTGCGCAATACCGGTGCGGCTTTTGGTATTCTTTCTAACCAAAGGTGGATATTTATGATCTTTACCGCCATCGTTTTGATTGCCGCCGTGGTTGCCCTTTGCTCCGGGCGAGTTAAGAATCATTGGGGTATCATTTCGCTTTCTTTGATCATCGGCGGTGGGATCGGGAATATGATCGATCGAATCGTACTTGGAGAGGTTGTGGACTTTTTTGCCTTCAATTTCTGGGGCTATCAGTTTGCAGTCTTTAACGTGGCGGACATATTTGTATGCTGCGGTACTGTTATTTTGGCATTCTATATCTTCTTTTCCAGCGATTTTGATTCGGATAAAAAGAAAGAGGAGCAGACCGATGGATCGGTATGAGTTGCAACCTACCGCATGCGGTGAGCGCCTTGATGCTTTTTTGGCGGATCAATTAGAGCAGCTTTCCAGATCACGCATCGAGTCTTTGATTAAAGACGGATTGGTACTCGTAAATGAAAAAAAGGTCTCCAAGAGCTATCGGATTCGTATGGGTGATTTGATCACCGTGCAGATTCCGCCTGCGGAAGATCCGTTGCCTCAGCCGTGCCGAATGGATTTGGATATTATCTATGAGGATGAGCATCTTTTGGTTGTGAATAAACCCAAAGGACTCGTGGTCCATCCTGCGCCCGGTCATACCGGCGATACTTTGGTAAACGGTTTACTTGCTCATTGCAAGGATAGTCTGTCCGGGATTAACGGGGAGAAACGACCCGGAATAGTTCATCGTATTGATAAGGATACCAGTGGTCTGCTGGTGATAGCTAAAAACGATCAGGCGCACCAAGGTCTTTCTGTTCAATTTGAAAAGCATTCGATTGACCGTGTCTATGAAACGATTGTTTTTGGGAAAATGCCCGAGGAGAAGGGGACCATCGATGCGCCCATAGGACGCAGTAGTAAAGATCGAAAAAAGATGGCGGTTGGCGTACGCAATACCAAGCGCGCGGTGACGCATTATGAGGTTCTCCGCCAATTTTGCGGACTTTCCCATCTTGCTTGCCAACTGGAGACGGGAAGGACCCATCAGATAAGAGTACATCTTTCTTCAATCGGGCATTTTGTTCTGGGAGATATGGTCTATGGACGACCTGTATCCGGACTTAATTTGGATTTTGAAGGTCAGTGTCTCCACGCCAGAGTACTGGGGTTTGACCATCCGATCACAGGCGAACATATGGTATTTGAAAGTCCTTTGCCGGAATATTTCAAAAAAGTCTTGACAAAATTAGAGCGGATGGAGTAATATATTATCACAATCTAAAACGGGGTGCTGAGAATGACTCGGCTGAGAGGGCAGATAGGTCTGCCTAACCCATGAACCTGATGCGGGTAATGCCGACGTAGGAACTATATTTTGCCTTTTATTAGGCCCTGCGCTGACATACTGCGCAGGGTCTTTCTTTTTCGATAGGAGGTAAAAAAAGATGAAGAAAGAACGCGTACATATGTTGGTTGAGAGTGCAATGCTGCTAACTCTCGGAGTTGTGTTGGAACTTGTGAGCAAGTTTTTGATCCCCGAAATGCCATTTGGCGGTCAACTGACTTTAGCGAGTATGCTGCCCATTGTTTTGATTTCGTACCGTTACGGTGTGAAATGGGGACTGTTTTCGGGCGTTGTGTATTCTGTTCTCCAGATGGCACTTGGTGTTAAGACGGTGACTGCCGCTTTCCAGCCCGGCTATTTTGGTGATCAGACGATGGTTTTTAAGGCCTTAATTATGATTCTTTTGGATTATTTGCTGGCCTATGCACTTCTCGGTCTTGGCGGCATTTTCCGCGACAAAATCAAAAAAACGGGCGTCTCATTGGCGTGCGGAGCGTTGGTGGCACTGTCGTGCCGTTATCTGGCGCACATTTTATCCGGTTATATCTTGTTTGCCGGTTGGGCTGAATGGTTTTTCACCCAAGAAGGCTTTCCTGCTTGGGGAGCAAAACTTGTTGAAGCGGTAAGCCCCGGTGTCCTTGGTTTTCTTTATAGCGTCGTGTATAACGGAATGTATATGATTCCCGAGATTATCATCACGATCATTGCATCTTTATTGATTGCAAAAGTTCCCGGAATCGTTGTGAAAAAGAATAATCAGTGATTTGGAAGAGGTGATCAGAAACGATCACCTCTTTTTTTATATTTTACTTTACAAATAGGGCAATAATATATTATAATAATTAAAAATATACCTTTATAGGAGAGTGGATTTTATGGCTGATATTGCTTATCGCAGAATCCTTTTAAAACTGAGCGGTGAAGCCCTTGCGGGTGAAGGAAAAAGCGGGATCGATTTCGATTATGTATTGAAGATCGGATCCTATATCAAAGAGTGCGTTGATAAAGGCGTGCAGGTTGCGATCGTTGTGGGCGGCGGCAACTATTGGCGCGGAAGAAGTAACCAGCAGATGGACCGTACCAGAGCAGACTATATCGGTATGCTCGCTACGACGATGAACGCCTTGACCGTGCAGGACGCTTTGATTCAAAACGGCGTAGAGTGCCGCGTTATGAGTGCAATTGAAATGCGGCAGATTGCAGAGCCCTTTATTCGAAACCGTGCAATTTCGCATTTGGAGAAGGGCTATGTTGTGATTTTTGCAAGCGGTACCGGAAACCCCTATTTTTCTACCGACACTTGTGCGGCTCTTCGTGCTGCTGAAATCAATGCGGATGTGATCTTCAAGGCAACCAATGTGGATGGCGTTTATACCGCTGATCCCAAAAAAGATCCCAATGCAAAGAAATTGCATCATATCCGCTATATGGATATTCTCAAAAACCAGCTTGGCGTTATGGACAGTGCGGCAGCCGCTTTGTGTAACGATAACGACATTCCCATCTATGTATTTGATATGTCCGACCCTGCAAACATCGTACGCGCTGTAGTAGGTGAGGATATTGGAACAACAATTGATAATAAAGGAGAATAAGATTATGGCAAACTATGTAGAATTTGAAGAGAGAATGAAAAAAACCTTGACTTCCTTGGGCAATGATTATGCCGGTCTGCGTGCAGGTCGTGCTAATCCCGCTGTTCTGGATCGTCTGCGTGTCGATTATTACGGTGCTTCCAGCAAAATCAATGAGGTTGCTGCTGTCAGCGTTCCTGAACCCCGTATGCTGATGATTCAGCCTTGGGATGTCAGCTTGGTTAAGGAGATTGAAAAGGCGATCCTCGCCTCTGATATCGGTATTACACCCACCAGCGACGGTAAGGTTATTCGCCTGAACTTCCCTCAGCCTACCGAAGAGCGCCGTAAAGAACTTGCTAAAGAGGCAAAGAAGCTTGGCGAGGACGCAAAGGTTGCGGTCCGCAATATTCGTCGCGATGCGCTTGATAAATTCAAAAAGCAGCAGAAAGCAAACGAAATCACGGAGGATGAGATGAAGAGCATCGAGACTGATGTTCAGAAGCTCACCGATAAATACACCGCCGAAGTAGATAAGATGGTCGCTGAAAAAGAAAAGGAGATCATGGCTGTCTGATCAGTCAGCAGGAGAGTTCAATTTGAGTTTGATAAAGAAAAAATCATTAAAAATTGATCCTGAGCGTCTGCCGGAGCACGTCGGTATTATTATGGACGGAAATGGACGGTGGGCGCAGAAGCGGGGACTGCCTCGTTATGCAGGTCACGTTGCGGGTGCAAAGGTATTTAAAACAATTGCTTACCACGCGCGCGACATTGGCTTGAAAAACCTTACGGTTTATGCATTTTCTACCGAGAATTGGCAGCGTCCGGAGGAAGAGGTTTCCAGAATTATGAAGGTTTTGGAAGAATTTATCGACGATGCGCTGAATACCTTTGAAAAGGAACGTGTTCGTATCCGTTTCCTCGGTGATATGTCTGTGTTTTCCGGAGTACTTTTAGAGAAGATGCAGAAGATTATGGAAGCCACAAAGCATTTTCCGGGTCTGACCTTGAATATTGCTATGAATTACGGCGGTCAGCACGAAATCGCTTATGCAGCTCGTGAGGCTGCGCGCAGAGTGCAAGCGGGGGAGATGAAGCTTGAAGAGATTACTCCGCAGGCCTTTGGTCAGATGCTTTATTACGATGATTGTAATGCGGTTGACTTGGTGATCCGCCCAAGCGGTGAAAAGAGATTATCGAACTTTTTGCTTTGGCAGTCGGCATATGCCGAGTTTTGGTATTCCGATATTCTTTGGCCGGATTTTAAGCCTGCAGATCTTGAGCAGGCCATCATTGATTATCAGCAAAGAAACAGGAGGTTTGGCGGAGTATGAAAGAGAATTTCCTTCAAAGATTATGGACGTCTCTGATTATATTGGGAATCTTTATATTCTTATTTGTAATCTCCGCCTTTTCTCCTTTTTTTGAGATTGCAATTGCCGCGTTGATCTGTGTTTGCATCTGGGAGGTTTTGACTTGTACCGGATGTGCGACCAAGAAAAAGCTACTGATTCCAAGCTTGATTTATGGGGCTGCGGTTCCTCTTTCTTTTCTTGCACGGGATCTTCTTTATCCCGGTAGAAGCCCTTACTTTGGGGTGATTATCATTTCGTTTGTATATTTGGTTTCTTTGTTTATTACGCTGATGGCGAATTTTGAGGAAACCAAATTCAGCGAAGCTACGGTAGCGATGTTTGTCACCTTTGTCATAACTTGTTTTTTGACAAACATTATCTTTATTCGCAGAATCGAAAACTACGGCTTTTTCTTTATGGTTCTGTGTATTGTGTGCAGCGCATGGTGTACGGACATTTTTGCGTATCTTACCGGCATTCTCATTGGAAAACACCGTCCGTTCCCGAATATCAGCCCTAAAAAATCAATTGAAGGCTGTGTTGGCGGTGCCTTGATTTCTATGGCAATTTTCTTTTTGTTCTGCTTTATTTATCAAAAGTATACCGGTGTAATGATCAATTGGCTGCTTGTGTTGATTTACAGCCTTTTCTGCACGGTGATCGGTCAGATCGGCGATCTTTCCTTTTCGTATATCAAGCGGTCTTACGGCATTAAGGATTTTGGCAAGATCTTGCCCGGTCACGGCGGTATCTTGGATCGTCTGGATAGCTTGATCTTTATTGCGCCGATGTTTTATGCGCTTTTGAATACGCAGAGCTTTATTGGGTGATTTAAATGAAAATGATTTCAATTCTCGGTTCTACCGGTTCCATCGGAACCCAGACCTTGCAGGTTTGCAAGGATCTGGGGATCGGTGTTGCCGCACTGAGCGCAGGAAGTAATATTGATCTGTTAGAACAGCAGATTCGCGATTTTCGCGTTCCTATTGCGAGTGTATATG
>JAZQAQ010000210.1:0-5945 GCA_045545255.1 Eubacteriales bacterium
GTTTCCGAAAATGTTAGGTGGGATTTATAATATTATATCATAAAATTGTGAATTAGTACACTTAATAGATAATGTATATAATTCGTTTTTGTGTACACAAAAGCAGTGCTTGTCAGGAAAATTGATAAAGCATAGATGAACATCAAGAAAGGCTCCCTTGTGTAAAGGGAGCTGACGCCGAAGGCGGCTGAGGGATTGTTTTACGATGAAATTTTTGCTTTTACAATCCTTCCGTCTTGCTTCGCAAGCCACCTCCCTTTACACAAGGGAGGCTCATTACCGCCCGACAGTACACCTAAAAGGTGTAACACACTATACCTTGCAGGGCAAGATGTGTAAAAAAAGGACAGAGAAATTTCACATTCTCTGTCCTTTTCCGAAGGGGCGAACTGCGTTCGCCCGCGGGATGTTCACCCATTTCGGCTTCGCCGAAATACAACGCCCCTACGAAGATGATTTTCTATCGGCAGGTAAAACCTGCTTTATGGAAGGCACCCCTCGGCGGTGTTTTTATTAAACTATCTTATACCCCGCTGCCGTATGCAAAACGCTTGCTTCGTTTGGCTCAAACTTTTCTTCAATCTGCCGCAGATGCGACACCAATATCCAGCGGATGTTGAATGCTGAAAAATGCTTCAACAGGTGATACAGACCATCCGCCCCCTCGGCGTAGGCGGTGCTTTGGAAAGTTTCATTGAGGAACACAAGCGAACCTTCCTTCAAAGTGTCAACCATTGCGGCAAGCTCGCGTACCTCTTGCTCAAAGCGTCCTGCATCGTTTCCTTCACAAAATTCTTTTTCCGCTTTCGAAAACTGTGTTGCAATCTGTGGGAATAATGTGATCTCTGCGGATTCACACGGAATGGGCAATCCCGCTTGCGCAAGGAGCTGCATTGTACCGATCGAACGCAAATATACGGTTTTACCGCTTCCGTTGTTTCCAAACACCAACAAACCGCCGGTATCTTTATCAAGCATAAAATCGTTTGGTATTACATCAGACGGATTGGGACTCGACATCAGCAGATACAAATCGTATAGTTTTTTGACGTGGATACTTTGATCTACCGTGAACGTTGGATAGCAAACAGGAACGTTCTTCTCCTTCAAAGTCTGCACATATTTGAGTGCCACATCATAAAAGACCAACTCGCGACCGATCAAGCCGTATTTCTCAAATATTTGCTCCGAGATTTTTGCGAACACACCCGAAAGATCGGACAAGGCGGAAACGGCAAGTCTCTCATACAAACCGTCCTTGTCAGGAGACATGCGCTGACAGGGATACGCGGTTTCCTCTGCTTTTTTGAAAAGTGAAAAGCCTTTCTTTTTTAGCTCCGAATCTGTCACGTGAATATATCTGTGATCGATCAGCTCATAAGATTCAATACGTCCCTCATCATTCATGGCAAACTTGAAATCCCAATATCCGCCTGCACTGAAATTTTCATACTTGGAGCAGAAAGTGATCAGTTTGATGAAATCGGGACATTCATATATTTCCTTGCAAGAGGAACACAGACTTTTTAATCCATCGGATTTCAATTCATATTTCTCTAAAAGCTCACCATATGCCTTAATGAACAGCAAGGCGCGCTTTAGGCAAAGTGCTTGCGCTTGCAGGATATTTTTAGCTGTTGCGGAAGAAGCAGTGCCCGTTGCGTTCAGCCGATATTCGTCCCTGCCTGCCGTCTTTTGTGTGATCCGCAGTTCCTCAAATCGCGCGGATAGTGACGCAAGCTGTTCAAGCAAAGCGGGATTGTTTACGAAATCCTTAATAATCGCTTGACGGTACAGAATTTCATTTTTATCGTTTGTCAGATCCGACACCACGGAAAGAAAATATTCACGCTTCTTGACGTCGGCACAAATATGTGAGAAGGAACGGTCAAGCGAGAGGTGGTACAGAATTCTGCTCTGAATCGGTTCAGCAGAATTATTTCGCTCGTTCAAATACAAAAGGCTAATTGCCATGACCGCACCTCCTTGCAGCTAAAGAGTCTTTATCAAGGCGATACTTTTTGAGTATATCTGATGCATACGATGACGCACTTCCTTTAGTCCTCACAATACGGAAGGTACGCTTGTTAGCATCCGACAAATCCACCTCTGCCGAGAGGACCGGATAATCAAGCGACATCACCTCGTGGAAGTGGGTAACGTACAAACCAAATTGTTTGCTTTCCGCGATTTTTACAACGGTGTCAATAAGCAAATCAAATCCACGCTTGTCATCGGTGCCGCTAAAGGTTTCGTTGAAAAGCAAAAAGGCAATCTTATCCTGTGCAGCTTTCAGCATTTCTTCCGTGCGTCTGCGTTCCTCATCCAGCCTGCCGGTATTGTCAAAACGCTCGTCCCTCGGAAAATGCGAAAGGACGATATCGAACGGATATATTTCCGCTTTCTTCGCAAACACGGGGCATCCTGCAAGAAATAAGATCAGATTAACGCCAAGCGCGCGGAGATAAGTAGTTTTACCACCGCCGTTTGCGCCAAGCAAAAAGCAGAACGGCTCATTTTCGGTGAAATCAGCATCGTTTGGAACGATGCTTTCGCAGTTTTTGGCTAAAAGAGAAACATCGTAAAGTTCTTTTGCTATGTATTGAGGTGTTTGAGAAAGCTTTGCAATACAGTGCGGAACACCGGTCTGGGTAGCACGCTGTAACAGGCTGTATATCTCCAAAAAGAATTTGATCTCAGAAATATACGAAGTAGGCTCGTAAAAGTCAACATCAGCATATTTGGCAATCTCAGCTTCGATCTGCGCAACCTTGTCCGAATAAAGATGGCAAACTGCATCAGACAAGGAAAGATTGATTTTTGTATTCTGCGGTTTCTTCGCAGGAGCGGCAAATCCAAGGTTCTTGGCACATTCGGAAATGCTGTCGATTTCACTTACGGCATCATAATCGGGTGTGAGCCAGTTCTTGTCTGCAAAGGACAAAAGACCTGCACTCATTTCGCGAAGCAGGCTTCTGATCTTATGTGCCGATTTTTCCATATCGGAAAGTAGATTTTGGGATTTCTCGGATGAATAATAATCTGCCACATACGCAAATAATTCTCCGAGATTTTTCATTGATACCAACGCATCGCACGAAGTGAGATAGGATTCAAACAATTCCGCTTGACGGTAATATATGTCAAGCGGAATCTTTGCGTCCTTCAGCAAATACAGCGCACGCTCGGTTGCACACAGAGCAGAAAGTGTATTTTCTACGTGTGCCACATTCTCGCTCTTATTAAGCAGAATGAATAGCTCGTTACGGCGCATAATCTCGCTTGGCTCACATAGATGCTGTAACACTGCGATTGCTTGAGGACTTAAAATCTTATCAAGTTGCAGATCCGAAAAAAGCGTATTCGGTAACAGAGTTGTAAAACGATTATTTATCAATCGCGGTGCATTCATCATAGAGCATTCTCCAAATCTCCTAAAAGGCGGGGCAAGGAATCGATCTCCATACCGTTTACGATCTCGCCCGCGCCTACAGTTACCTCGCCACCGTGATGCGGTTGACGCTTGAACTCCATCGACACGGGATTGACCAAAAGAACGCGCCTTGGAGTTTTGATTTCCCATTCATCCCTGTATTTGTAGCGAAAGTCATAGACAGGCATAGGCTTTGGCTTTCCGTTGATTGGGAAGCGGATACCGCCGCCGTATGAAATCAATGCTATAAAACTACGAATAAAGTATTCGCCGTTTTCTTTCAAAATCAGAATGGACAACCTTCTCGGCATACCAAACAGCTTGACTGCAAACACCTCGTTTGCGGTTTCGATATAAAGGTCGCATTTCTTTGCGTGCTTACTTCCAAGAAACCCAAGCAGGTGTGTCGAGTAAATTTTGTATTCTTTTGCGCGGCAAAGCCTTTTGATCTTGTACGCGCATTTCAGCCGCTTGAAAAAGCAACGGATATACGGAAAGAATACAATAAGGGCAACAATGCCTATCAGTGCATACCAAAATTCCATTTACATATCCTTCTTTGGCGGTGTCTATTTGTTGGTGCCTGATGGTATGGATCAAACCCTGCATAGAGCGCAAGCCTGCGCTCTGCGCGGTGTCTATTTCTTTGATTCCTTTTTCATCAGCTCTGCATAGACCCGGAAGGCCTCTTTTTCGCTTCTGTCCCGGCGAAGGAGACCGTATTCGCTGATATCGTCGGCGATGCCGTTATCTTTGGGCCAAAGATGGTCGGCATAGAGCCAAATCGATGCGCCGTTTGCAGTTTTCCTTGCTCCGACATATTCGGCGGCCGCAGCGGCGGCCTGAATTTTCTCATCCTCCGGCCCGTCAAAGGAATCGCAGGTGCGGTAACCAAACTCCGTGACGATGACCGGCTTGTCGGGGAAGTCTGCGCGCAGCCCTCTGACCGTTTCGGCTATGGCCTCGCCGGCCTCGGCGGGGTCGAAATCCGCATTTTTGTTATAAATGCGACCGAAAATGGTGCGGTAGGTGTTAAAGCAGATGACATCATCCTCCCGGAAGAAGCTCTTGCGCTCCTTATGGCGGGAATGGTTGGATACATGGGTTGCAAGGCGGGTGGGATCCATCGATTTTGCGATGCGGATGAGGGCATCCTGATTGCGGATGACGCATTCCTCCGGCTCCTCGTTTTCGTTGGATACGCTCCAGATGATGACCGAAGGGTGGCTTCTGTCCCGGCGGATCATCCGCTCAAGGCATGTGCGGGCATGGAAGTAGACGGCCTCATTGGGGCATTTTGCATCGGGATCTGTCATGCCGATGCGGGTCGCGGGATACCCGCAGAGAGGGATTTCCACAAGCAGGCAGAGACCGAGCCGGTCGGCAGCCTCCAGCTCCCGCACATCGTGGGGATAATGGCACATGCGGACGAAATTTGCGCCGCTTTCTTTGATTTTTCCAAAATCCTCTGCCACAGCCGTGTCATTTGCCGCGCCGCCGGAGGTGGGATGATCTTCGTGGCGGTTATAGCCCTTCAGGAAGATTTCCTTGCCGTTTAAGAGGATCTTTCCGTCCTTTGCCTCCACGGTGCGGAAGCCGAAGGTGCGGGACACTCTGTCCAATGGGGTGCTGTCGCGCAGAAGAGTGAATTCTGCGCGGTATAGCGTGGGCGTATCGGGAGACCAGGGGGAAATATTTGCAAGCGTGAGCTGTGCGGAATATGAATTGCCGTCGCAGGCCGCCGCATCACAGGACAGCACATTTCCGTCAGGATCTGAGATCTTTACCTCGAGGGTTAGGCCTTCGCAAGCTCCGCAGCACTCTGCCCGGAGACTGGTATTGCCCAGGTGATCGCCAGTGACATAAGCATCGGAAATAAAGGCGTCGCCTGTTGCATAGAGGGTGATATCCCGAATGACGCCGCCGCAGTTCTTCCAGAAGAAGGAGGTGGGCAGCTGTACGGGTGTGCGCCGGGTATCCACCCGCAAAGAGAGTGTCTCCTCGCAGCCGGGGCGGACGAAATCGGTGATCTCTGCCTCAAAGGGGAGGAATCCCTCCTCATTTTTGCAGATGTGGCTCTCGCCGATGAAAACAGAGCAGTCATAATTGACGGCATCAAAGCGCAGAAAGACCCGGCGGCCGCAATACGTGCCGGGAATACGGATGCGCCTGCGGAACCAGTAGACCCCCTCGGCATGGGGACGCTCGGGGATGCAGTGGGCGATATCCGCCGGAAGAGAAACCTTGCGCCAGCCGACCTCCGGCTGCGCATCAGTAAACCAGACGGATGAGCCGGTGGGATCCTCGCGCATCTCCCATGCGCCGCCAAGATCCTGCGCGTTGCGAATGCTGTCAAATTCCAATAACATAGCTATCTTTCCCCCAAAATCATAAATCTTAACTTTATTATTGCACAGCTCGGCATTGTGTGTCAACTGCCGTTGACAAAAAATCCTGCATGTGGTATTCTTAATCCGTGGAAAGCCGCAAAATCTCTGCATCCGCAGCGCGT
>JAZQAQ010000211.1:0-17267 GCA_045545255.1 Eubacteriales bacterium
GTTGCTATTCCGATAAGTGCGCGATCACCCGTCGTGCATATGCGCCCGGTCAGCACGGCCAGGGCAGAAAGAAAGTATCTGAGTATGGTACTCAGCTCAGAGAAAAGCAAAAGGTCAGAAGATACTATGGCGTTCTGGAAAGCCAGTTCGCTAAGTATTATGAGATGGCCGTTAAGAAACAGGGCGTTACCGGTGACAATCTGATGTCTATCATTGAGAGCAGATTGGACAACGTGATCTACAGATTAGGCTTTGCTATGTCCAGACCCGAGGCGAGACAGCTCGTCCGTCACGGGCACTTTACCGTAAACGGTAAGAAAGTTAACATTCCTTCCTATTTGGTAAATATCGGTGATGTTATCGCAATCAAAGAAGGTAGTATGAGTTCCACCAAGATCAAGTCGATCCTGGAAGCAAATGCGAAGCGTGCTATCGTGAAGTGGCTGGAGCTGGAAGGCACCACCGCTAAGGTTGTCGGCTTTGCTGACGCCGAAGATATCGACCTCCCCGTCGAGAAGCATCTTATCGTCGAGTTGTACTCCAAATAAGCTGTGAAAGCCCTGATGGAGTTTGCGGTGGCTGCCTTGGCGACGCTTTTCTCCTGCGATGCCCCAAAACCCTCGGTCATACGGCAAAGTATGCACTGCGTTTTTGGCGTACAACGAAGAAAACCGTCTGCCGATCCAACTGCCGAAACTCAATCGGCTCTTTCAACGAAGGGAATTTCCCGTATTTTTTGGAAAACGAGATTAGGATGTTTGATTTAAGGACTCACGTTATGTGAGATTATAAGGAGGTTTTAGATATGATCGAGATAGAAAGACCCCGGATCGAAACCGAGGTGATCGGTGAGAACGGCGAATATGGTCGTTTTGTGGCAGATCCTCTGGAGAGAGGCTACGGCTTGACCCTTGGCAACTCTCTGCGTCGGATCCTGCTCTCCTCCCTGCCCGGTTGTGCCGTTGTGGCGGCGAAGATCAATGATGTTCCCCATGAGTTTACCACCATCGAGGGCGTGAAGGAGGATGTCACCGAAATCATCCTCAACATCAAGGGTATCATCCCGAAGCTCTATTGCGACGAGCAAAAAACCGTATACATCGAGGCGAAGGGCCCCTGCGTTGTAACTGCCGGCGATATGAAGGCAGATAGCGATGTGGAGATCCTCAACCCCGACCATATTCTGGCTACTCTGGGTGAGGATGCCGTCTTGAATATTGAACTGATCATCGACCACGGCCGTGGCTATGTATCCGCCGAAAAGAATAAGGCGTATACCGAAAATCAGCCCAATATGCTGGCGGTAGACAGTGATTTCTCTCCTGTCACCAAGGTGAATTATAAGGTAGAGAATACCCGTGTCGGTCAGATTACCGATTTCGATAAACTGACGCTGGAAGTATGGACCAATTCCGTCACTTCTGCCAGCGATGCGGTTTCTTTGGCTGCCAAGGTTATGAATGAGCATCTGTCTTTGTTCATTGATCTCTCTGAAAAGGCAAAGAACGCAGAGATTATGGTGGAGAAGGAAGAATCCCGCACCATCTCTGCTCTGCGTATGACCATTGAGGAGCTGGATCTCTCCGTTCGTTCCTTCAACTGCTTGAAGAGAGCCGGTATCAATACCGTAGAGGATCTGATCAATAAGAGCGAAGAAGATATGATGAAGGTTCGTAATCTGGGTAGAAAGTCTCTGGACGAGGTCATCGGCAAGATCGCTTCTCTGGGACTTCAGCTGAAGAAAGACGACGAATAATAGTATAACAAGGAGGTTTACCCTTATGTCCGGTTATAGAAAATTGGGCCGCCCTACCGCTCATCGTAAGGCGATGCTCAGAGGCATGGTGACCTATCTTTTAGAGAACGGCTCTGTTGAGACCACCCTGACCCGTGCGAAGGAAGTGGGCAGAGCAACCGAGAAGATGATCACCCTGGGCAAGGCAAATACGCTGCATAGCAAGCGTCAGGCTTTGTCTTATATCACCAAGGAAGATGTAGTCAATAAGCTGTTTTCCGAGATCGCTCCCAACTACGAGGAGCGTAACGGTGGCTACACCCGTATCGTTAAGATCGGTCCCCGTCGCGGTGACGGTGCCGAGATGGCGATCGTTCAGTTGGTATAATTGAATTAAAAAACAGACCCCATCGGGGTCTGTTTTTTAATTGCATTTTATTTCACGATATGGTATGATAAAATCAAGAGGTGATTTATTTGAAACGATATATCGCTTGGGCATTGATATTGGTAATGCTGCTTGGTATAACAGGCTGCAAACAAATCAAGGATGAAAAAGCTACTATCGGAGAATACGTTGAGGGTGATAAGCATCAGATGAGCGGTGACGTCCCCGAAAAGGTGACCGATTGGTATACAGAAGGATCCTCTACCCTCGGCAACGGCGACTCATCTCAAAAGCCTTCTGATGATAAGAATGTAGAAAAGCCGGGAGAGTCTCCGAAGGATGAGACAGAGCAGCCCCCTGCCGAGCAGCCGGAGGAAGAAAAGCCGAGTACGGAGCAAAAACCGCAGGAGCAACCCGAAGAGGACGAGGAAGACAAAACCCCCGTAACCCCTTCCAAACCCGTCGAGCCGGAACAAAAACCCGAAGAAACGCCGGAAGAGAAGCTTCCCGAGGAAGAACCGGAGGAAGAAGAGCAACCGGAAGAGGAAGAAGAGACTCCCACCGAGGATGACGAGGAAATTCCACCCTCCGAAAATAAAGATCCCGTCACAAAACCGACGATTGCGGAAAACAAAGCCAATGAATTAAAAATCGTCAGCTATAATGTGCGTTGTAAGGATGATGGGAGTGGAAAGAAGATCTCGGATCGAGCACCGCGGTTTAAAACGCTGATGGACAAATACGATCCCGATATTATGGGTCTGCAGGAGGTCGTTCCCAATTGGATGACCTATCTGAAAGAGAATTTTTCCGACGAATACGAATACATCAATAAATGGCGCGCCTCAAACAGTAAGGAAGGCACTCCCATCTTCTGGAAGAAGGATAAGTTCACCTGCCTGGAGAGCGGCTATTTCTGGCTTTCCGATACCCCCGAAAAAGAAAGTATAGCCTATAGCTGGGGTGCTACTAAGTATTACCGCATTTGTATGTGGGTCAAGTTGAAGATCAAAGCTACGGGTAAGATCGTCTTATTCTACAACACCCATTTCGACACCACGGAAGGCCCCAAGGTTCCCAGTGCGGAGCTGGTGATGCAGCGCGCCTTGGGTAAGGGCGGTTTCAATCAGTATCCCGTTTTTTGTACCGGTGACTATAATATGGAACCCGGTGCGCCTGCTTACAATAAGATGTATGAACGCTTTCGCGACATTAATTGTGATTTGGGGAATGATCAGACGCCTACCTATACCAAGTATGGGACGCTGGCAGGGAAAATTATCGACTTCTGCTTCTACTCACCGGGATTGATTCAGCCTATGGAATACAAGGTCATCACAGAGCTTGTAAACGGCGGGCATATCTCCGATCACTACGGTCTTTATATTGAAGCAAAAATTTTATAAAAAAACACCCTCAAAACGGCGAAAAAAACGCACTTTTTGAGGGCGTTTTTTTGCTTTTTTTATGGGAAAGGGTTCCTTTTTCCAAAAACATATGGTAGAATAAGGGCAAAAAGAGCGACCCGCGTTAAGGAGGAAAAAGGCTATGATAAAGCTCATAACATTCAACATTAAATGCGGCGGCAGCGGAATCTATTCCATCGACCACCGCGCACCGCTTTTAAAGACGGTTCTGGACAAATATGATGCAGATATCATCGGGTTTCAGGAGGCGACTCCCAAGTGGATGGAGTATTTGGAGAAGGACTTGGGCGAGGAGTACGAGCTTTTTAATAAATATCGCGCCGTCTTCAACCCTGAATCCACCCCCATTGCGTGGAGAAAGTCCCGTTTTGAGTGCTTGGATAAAGGCTATTTCTGGCTTTCGGATACCCCAGACGTGGAAAGCGGCGGTTGGGATACCTGGGGCTGCTACCGTATTTGTATGTGGGTAAAGCTGTTTGATAAGCAGGAAGGCAAGACGATGACCTTCTTTAATACCCACTACGGCTTTGGCGATGAAAACCAAATCAAAAGCGGCAAGCTGATCCTCGACCATTTCAAGGCACTGAAGGTAGATTGCGGCTTTTTGACCGGCGACCTGAATACCACCCACCTGCGCCCCGGACATAAGCTTTTGGCGGAGCATCTGATCGACGCCAATATGGCGACCGTCAACGACCTGCGCCATACCTGCCACGGATATAATCCGGATCGTAAGACCGGCGCGCCCATCGACTTTTGCTTCGTCACTCCCGAGACGGTGGTTCCTCTTACCGCCAAGCGGATCGACGATCTGGTAAACGGCGAATTCCCCTCTGATCACTACGGCTTTTATTTTGAACTGGAGCTTCGCCAGCCGATGCGTATTTATACCCAGAATGTCGATGGTGGCACCGGCATCCGCAGCATTATGGAACGCAATAATCTGCCGCTCGCTGCTTTGCAGGAGTTTACGGCAGAAGGGGTAGAGCGTATCCGAAAATATGACTATATGGATCTGGTGGTCCAGGAGGATCGCGAAGAGGATCTGACCCCCATCGTCTGGATGAAGGAGCTTTACGAGCCGGTAGAAAAGGACGTGGGCAAAAAGGTCATTCTGGCGGTGATGAAGGATAAGAAGAGCGGCAAAAAGTTCTGTCTGGTCAATGCGCATTTGAGCGAGGATGAGCAGGAGCAGGTAGATGCCGTCAAGACCATTTTGGAAAAGACCGCTGCTTATAAGGAGCTGCCCACCATCGTGACCGGCACCTTGAATATGCGGATCGGCAGTCCCGCTTATCGCCTGCTCTGCGAGAACTTTAAGGATCTGCGCCGCAGTGTGGCACCTTTGGATTATACTCCCACCTATAACGGCAGAGGGGAAGAGATGGCAGAGCCTTGCATCTGCGACTATATCTTTACCGGAAAGATTCAGCCCTTGAAGTATGAGCTGATGCCGTCCAAGGGAAGAAAAGGCTATTCTTCTGACCACGACGGTATTGTGGGAACTTTGATTTTGGAGGACTAAACGATGCTGAAGATCATTACTTTTAACATTAAATGCGGCGGCAGTGATATCTATTCCATTGAGCACCGCGCCCCTCTTTTGAAAGAGGTACTGGGCAAGTACGACGGCGATCTGATCGGTATGCAGGAGGCGACTCCCGAATGGATGGAGTGCATTGAGCGGGACTACGGAGAGGAGTATGGCATCTTCAATCAGTACCGCGCCAAGGATAGCTTGGAGTCCACACCGCTGCTCTATAAAAAATCCCGTTTTGAGTGCTTGGAGCACGGCCATTTCTGGCTGTCCGATACCCCCAGCATCGAAAGCGGCGTCTGGGATAACTACGGTCATAACCGCATTTGCGTCTGGGCGAAGCTTTACGATAAGCAGGAGGGAACCACCGTCGCCTTCTTTAACACTCACTACGGCTTCGGTGATGAAAACCAGCTTAAGAGCGGTAATGTTATTTTGAATTATATGAAGGCGATGAAGGTAGACGCTTGCTTCCTGACTGCCGACTTTAATATGTATTGTACCGCTCCCGGCTATAAGCAGTTGACCGAGCATTTGGTGGACGTCAATGCGGCTACCGTTAAAGATACGAGTACCACCTTCCACGGCTACGCGCCCGAAAAGCGTGCGCATCTGACCCCCATTGATTTCTGCTTCGTCACCTCCGATACGGTGGAGCCCATCACCTCCAAGCGGATGGACGATCTGGTAAACGGCGAATTCCCCTCCGACCACTTTGGCGTTTATTCCGAGGTGCAGGTACATAAAAAACTGAAATTCTTCTCCCAGCGTGTCTGCGAGCAGGAAAAAACGATGGCAAATGCGCCGTGGTTTATGCGGAAAGAGGTGCAGAAGCTGCGCCCCGATATCGTGGCGTTGCAGCATGCAGAGTATGCCTATGAGCGCCGCTTCGTCCGCTCCGATGAGTACACCGGCTATATGCGTGAAAACGCCGAGGATCCCTCTTTGACCAACCCCATCTTCTGGAAAGAGGATCTTTTGGAGCAGGTGGAAAAGAGCGAAGTCGCTTTGGCAGACAGTCAGGCAAATCTGGCGGTTCTGCAGTATAAAACCAGCGGCGAGAAGGTTTGCGTTCTGAACGCTCATTTCGGAGAAGAGAAGGAAGCCTTTGCCAAGCTGATCGTTGAGAAGCTCGCCGCCTACAGTGAGATGACTGTATTGGTCGCCACCGATCTGGGTGATACCATCGGCAGCCCTGCCTATAAGGTGCTGAAGGAGGCTTTCAAGGATCTGCGCGCTTTGGCTGCTCCTAAGGATGTGACCCCCACCTATCAGGGATTCTATGCCGAGGATGCGGCACCTGCCATTGCAGATTTCGTTTTCACCAACGGAAAAGCGCTCTCCAAGCCCACTTATAAAGTCGTGGAATTGCGTTCCAGAGGTCGCATTCTTTCGGACCACGAGCCCATTTATTCAACCTTTATCATGGAGTAATTTGAAATGATCAAGCTGATTTCTTTTAACATTAAATGCGGCGGGAAAGAGAACCGTTCCATTGATTATCGTGCTCCTCTTTTAAAGACCGTATTGGAAAAGTACGATGCAGATATCATCGGTCTGCAGGAGGCGACCCCCAATTGGATGGAGCATATTGAGCGGGACTACGGCGAGACCTATGAGATCTTCAATCAGTACCGCTCCACCGAGAGACCCGAATCCACCCCCATCCTTTGGCGTAGGGATCGTTTTGAATGCCTGAATAAGGGGTATTTCTGGTTCTCCGAGACCCCCGATATCGAGAGCTACGGCTGGGATGATCGCCCTCATAACCGCATCTGCCTTTGGGTGCGGCTGGTAGATAAAAAAGAGGGTACGACCTTCGTTTACTTCAATACCCACTACGGCTTTGGCGCGGAAAACCAAGTCAAGAGCAGTAAGCTGGTGCTGGAGCATATCCGCGCGATGAAGGCGGAGGCTGCCTTCGTGACGGCGGACTTTAATATGCGCCCCGGCTCTCCCGGCTATAATAAACTGGTTGAGCAGTTGGTGGATGTCAACGCCGCCACGGTCAATGATCTGCGCAATACCTATCACGGCTATGCGCCGGAAAAGCGGCTGAATATGCCGCCCATCGACTTCTGCTTCGTCACACCGCAGACCGTCAAGCCGCTGACCTATCATCGCATCGACGATCTGGTGAACGGCGAATTCCCCTCTGATCACTACGGTGTTTATACAGAACTGGAGCTTTGCGGAAAAGTGCGTGCGGCGACCTTGAATCTGGACGAGAGCCGCGCTCCCGACGGGCGGACGGGGATGCTCCGTACCCTTCTTAAAGGGCAGGATGTCTTTGGCGTTCAGGAGATGAATGCGCCGCTGGAAGAGAAGCTGGAGAAGCTGAGTGATTATGCCCATACCGCTCCGCGGGAGGGGACTTCTATCTATTGGAAAAAGGATAAGTTCGAACTTATGCAGGAGGAGCAGATCGGCGCAAGGGCAGAGCTTGCGGTGCTGAAATACCGCTTGGGCGAGCGCAAGCTTTGCGTTGTCAATGCCCATAGCACCGCCGAGGATGCGGAGGCTTTGGCAAAAGAGATCCTGCAAAAAGCGGAGTCCTTGGGCGAGATGCCCGTCATCGTACTGGGTGATTTCGGGATGGAGATCGGCAGCCCTGCCTATCGAATTCTGCGTGAGACCTTTGCAGATGCCCGCAGAGGTGCAGATCGGTACGCTCCCACCGTCAACGGACTGGGGGACGAGATGCTCCCGCCTGCCATTGAGGACTATATCTTCGTAAAAGGTGCAAAACCCGTGGCGTACCAAGTGGTGTCCGGTTGGTATAAGAGCGGAAAGATCTTCGCCACCGACCATAATTGCGTATCTGCGGAAATCATCATCAACTAAAAGTAAACACTCATTCCGAGCCTTGCCTCGGGATGAGTGTTTTTCTTTACATTCTTTTAAAAAAGCATTATAATAAAGATAGACTTTCAAAAAGGAGAGGACGCAATGATCACCTGGCTTTTAGGACGAAGCGGTACGGGCAAGACCCATCTTTTGATGGATGAATTGCCGTCCCTTGCCGCGAAATATGAGCGGGTATATTATCTGGTTCCGGAGCAAAGCTCAATGGGCTTGGAGCGCGAGCTGGGCAAGCGGGAAGCGGGCAATGTGCAGGCGGTATCCTTCCGTCGGTTGTGCAATGAGATTTTTCGCCGCTTTGGCGGGATTGCGGGCAGTTATATGACCGCTACCCGTCAGACGGCTTTGATCTATCGGGTGCTGCAGGAGCAGCAGCCGAAGCTGGGCTATTACCGCAAGGCAAGATTGACGATGGGCTTTGTGGGCAAGCTGGCGGAGGTCTTCTCCGAGTTTTCCCTCTCCGGTCTAAACCGAGAGACGGTGCTGCCTTTGCTGGAGCAAAGCGGGCGGCAGGATCGGCTGGAAAAATATAAGGATCTCTTTTTGCTTTATGAGGCGTACGTTGCGGCGTTGGACGAGGAAAACCGCTCTGCGTCCGAGGATCTTGCCGCTGCTACCGCTCTTGCGGCGGAGGGTGGCTTTTTTGAGAATACCGCCGTCCTGATCGACGGCTTTTTCGGCTTCACCGGTCGCCAGCGTGAGCTTTTGCAGGTGATCTTTGGTCAGAGTGATTGTGTCCGGTGCGCCCTGCTTTTGGATCCGCAGGATCCCTCTCTGCTTTTTTCTACTGCCAAGGAGGAATGGGCGGTATTGGAGCGGCTGGCGCATCAGGCAGGGGCAGAATGCCGTACCCGACAGCTTACCTGCCCCTCCCATCGCCTGCAGTATGAGGATCTTCAGCATCTGGAGCAGCATTTATTTGCTAAAACCCGCCCCGAGCCGATCGCGGCAGAGCATATTCGCCTGATGGCGGGTCGTAATATCCGCGAAGAGCTTTCTATGGTGGCGGCGGATATCGCCAAAAAGGTGCGCGAGCAGGGGCTGCGGTATCGGGATTTCGCCCTTACCGTCGGCAGTCTGGAGGAATACGGCGCGGTGGCAGAGGCCGTTTTTGCCAAGTACGGCATCCCCCTCTTTGTGGATCGCGGACGGGCTTCTCTGGGAAAACCCATCTTTGCCTTCGTGCAGAGTGCGCTGCGGCTGATCAGCCCTGAGCGTTATTTCCGCCAAGAGGATCTGATGACATTTTTAAAGACGGGCTTATGCGGCGAGGATTTGGATCTGATCAGCCGTCTGGAAAACTACTGTATTTTATGGCAGATCAATGGTGAGCGGCTGATTCGTGATCGGGACTGGACGCAAAACCCTAAAGGGCAAGATAAGATAGATGATGAGGGCGTTGCTCTGCTGGCGGAGTTAAACGAGCTGCGCCTTCGTCTGCGGGAGCCGCTGCTCCGTTTCCGTGAGCGGGCTGCCGCCGGAAGCGGTAAAGCACTGGCGGAGGCGGTTTATGCACTGCTTTGTGATTTTCAGGTGGAAAAGCATATCGTCGCCCGCGCCGAAGAATATCTGGCGGAGAGTAAAGAGGGGGAGAATGCTTGGGAGACTCAGCAAAACCGCCGACTCAGCCGCGAATATCTCAAGCTTTACAGCGTGATGACCGATATCTTGGACGATATTTATGTGGTGTTCGGAGACCGTCCGCTGTCTCTTTATGCGATGGAGGAGCTGATCGCCCTTTGCGGCGAGGAGCTTTCTCTGAATGTGACCCCGCCTACCTTGGATGCGGTCGCTATGGGTGAGATCGCCCATAGCCGCCTGCAGGATATCCGCTCGCTTTATGTGGTGGGAGCAAATCAGGGTCTTTTGCCGATGCCCGCCGGAGATAGCGGTCTGATCAGCGACGGAGAGCGGCGGCTGTTTGCGGCAAACGATCTGCCGTGTAATGCCACTCTCCAGCAAAATGCATTGCAGGGTCAGTACCGTTTTTACGGTACACTCTTTTCCGCGCGGGAGGAGCTGACCTTTACTTACAGTGCTTTCGATATGAGGGGCGCAGCACTCCTGCCCTCTGTCTATCTGGAACGGGTCAAAAGTCTTACGGGGCTGGATCCGTTGGTACGGGAGGAGATGGACCCTTATGATTTTGCTGTCACCCCTGCCGGCGCGCGGGAGCTGACTGCTTGGTCACCGGAACTGCGCACCTCCATTCTGGCGGAATTGGGCGAGGAGCCCTTGCCGCCCCGCAATCCGCAGGACCGTATTCCTGCAGAGGTGGCGCGCCGTATCTTCGGGGATCACCTGAAACTGAGCTATAGCCAGATCAGTCTGTACCAGAACTGCCCCTTCCGTTATTTTATGGAGAAAACGATGCGGATCTCTCCCTTGGAACCCATCACCTTCGATGTGCTGAATATCGGCACCTTTGTCCATTATGGGATGGAGAAGTTGATCGGTGCACTGCGCGCGGATAATTGCAATTACAAAGCGTATACTTCCGAGCGTATTCAACAATTTGGAGCGGATTTGGCAGAGGAATACCTGCAAAAGGAATTGCGGGACTTCAATCGAACCAACCGTTTCACCGCTCTCTATCGACGGATGACCAATCTTTTTTGCTTGGTGGCGGAAAACGTGCTGGGCGAGCTGCGGGAAGGAAAATACGTCCCTTACGGCGAGGAGGTCTCGCTGAAGGGGGTGCGTCTGCCCCTCAGCAACGGCGCAGTTGCCGAGCTGATCGGCTCGGTAGATCGGGTGGATACCTATGAGGAGGCGGGGAGAACCTACCTGAAGGTCACCGACTATAAGACAGGCTCTAAAAAATTCGACCTCCGCGGCATCACCAATCGGGACGGCGTCCAACTGCCCATCTATCTCTATGGATTGATGAAAAGCGGAAGGTGGAAGAATCCCATCCCCGGTGCCGCCTGCTATATGGAGGCAAAAACGCCGGATATCAGGGAAGCCTTTGCCGCAGAGGAGCTGAAGGAAAAGCTGCTGGAGTTTTACCGTCGCAACGGGGCGTATAGCGGTGATCCCGTCGCCCTTGCCGCTTTGGACGGCGAAAGAGGCGGTCGCTACTTCGGCGTCAAATATTTAAAAAGCGGCGCACTGTACGGAAAGGAATCCAAGGTCTATGATCCTGCACTGATGCAGGAGATGGCAGACTATATGGAAGAGGTCATTCGTGATACCGCCGAGGAGATTATTTCAGGCGAAGCGTCCGTCCGTCCCTTGGTGGGCAGTAATCACAGTGCCTGCGATTATTGCGATTTCAAAGATACCTGCGGATATGACCCCGCTTGCGGTGCCCGTCGCCGCTATTCGGATGATCCCTTTGGCTGGAAGGAGGCAGAAGAATGAGTAAAATTAAATTTACATCCTTTCAGGAAAAGGCGATCCGCGGACGGGGGAATGCCCTTTTGGTCTCTGCAGCCGCAGGCAGCGGTAAGACGGCGGTATTGGTAGAGCGTGTCCTTCGTCATCTGGCAGAGCGTCAGGGGGATATCCGTCGGATGATCATTATGACCTTCACCGAGGCCGCTGCTGCCGAAATGCGGCAGAAGATCAAAAAAGCGGTGGAGGGATATTTGGCGGAAAATGGCGGAAACGACCATTTGATGCGTCAAAGCACCTTGATCGACGGCGCGCAGATCGGTACCATCCATAGCATCTGCCGCAGCCTGATCACCGCCCATTTTGAAGAGCTGGATCTGGATCCCCGCTGCCGCCTGCTGGATGAAACGGCCGACAGTGCGATGATCGAGGAGCAGACAGAATTGCTGCTGGAGGAGCTTTTCGGCAGTGAGGATGAGAAGATCCGTCATCTTTTGGACTGCTACGCAGCGGGTCGGGAGGACGAGACCCTTAAAGGGCTTTTGATCCGCGGACTTGCTTTTTTGGAGAGCCAGCCGATGCCCGAGGATTATATCCGTAGAGCGGTAGCGCCCTATCGCCGTACGGAGGAGGGGCTTTTCGCCTGCTTTGCCGAGGACGGACTTTATGAATATCTCCGCCAGCAGTTGGAGGAGATTCAGGCGCGTCATCGCTTTATGATCCAATCTGTCCGTCGGCGTCCTCAGCTATGGGGACTGGACCTTTTGTATGGCTTGCTGGAGGAGGATCAGCGACGGCTGGAAAGCCTCAATGACGTCTTGGAGCAGCGGGACTACGATGCTTTGCGTGCCGCAATGGGCAGTCTGACCTTTTCCACCCTTACCTGGAAGAAGATTGCAGGAAATGAGCAGCCCGATGAGGATACAAAGAATTGGCTGAAAAAGCTGCGGGAAAAATGTAAGGATGCTTTTAAGAAATTCAAGGATAAATTTCCATTTACCGAGGCGGAGGAGTTGGCGCGCATTTCCGAAGAAGGAGAGCTTTTGGAGACCTATCTGCAGATCTGCGCCACCCTACGGGATCGCTTGGCTGCCGTCCGCCGAAATCGCGGCTTCATCACCTTTCAGGATATGGAGCAACTGGCGGTACGCCTTTTGGTGGAATCCTATGACCCTGCCACCGATACCTTGAAGCCCGCCCCGCTTGCTTTGCAGCTGCGGCAGGATTACGATGAGATCATCATTGACGAGTTTCAGGATACCAACCGTGCCCAGGATCTGATCTTCCGCGCCCTTTCCAATGATGAAAAAAATCTCTTTATGGTGGGGGATAACAAGCAAAGTATTTACCGTTTTCGCGGCGCGGAGCCGGAAATCTTTAATCAGAAGCGGAATCAATCGGCACCCTTTGAGGAGGAGACCCTTACGCAAAAGACCGTCTTGGAACTCAATGCCAATTTCCGCTCCCATAACGGAGTACTGACCTTTGCCAATCGGGTGTTTGAATCCATTATGAGCCCGCGGTTGGGCGGTGTCACCTATGATGAGCGGGAACGCTTGGTCTGCGGACGGGAGTTTTCCGAGCCGAATGCGACCCGCGCAGAGCTTCATTGGCTGCATCCCACCGAGGATCCGGAGACCGGCGAAAAGATGGAGGTTACCCTGCAAAACGCCCGCTATACTGCAGAATTGATCGCAAAAGCAGTGGCAGAGCGTCAGGAGATCTTGCTCCCCGATTGCCAAAAACGCGCGGTAGAATATCGGGATTTTGCCATCTTGCTCCGTACCGCCAAGGGAACTGCTGCTGTATTTGAGCGAGAATTGCAGCGGCTGGGGATCCCTGTGGTCAAGCATAATGAAACCACCTGCTTTTACGAGCTGCAGGAAGTGCAGAGCATCCTCTCTTATCTTTTGGTTCTGAATAATCCGTATGATGACGTGGCACTGGTCTCTCTTTTGTATGGAGACTATTTCCGCTTCACGGTGGGGGAACTGGCGCAGCTTCGCCATCGCCATAACCCGCTTTATGACGATCTGCGTATGGCAGCAGGGGAGGATCCCAAAGCAAGGGCTGCCTTTGAGACCATCGAAGGCTACCGCCGCAAGGCAAGTACGCTTTATGTTTATGATCTGTTGCATCGTATCTATCAGGACAGCGGGATCTTTGCCGCCTATGCCGCAGGAGAAGGTGGTGCCGAAAAGTGCGCTAATCTGGAACTTTTGGCAGAGGATGCCCGTCGGTTTGAAAAGGATGGGTATCGCGGGCTTTACGCCTTTGTGCAGCATATTCGGATCAGCCGCTCCGCGGTGGAAAGCGGGGCAAAGCTGAAGGCGGAGGAGAATAGCGTCTGTATTATGAGTATGCATAAGTCCAAGGGTCTGGAGTTTCCCATCTGTATTCTGGGCGATTGCAAAAAGGAGATCAATCTGCAGGATCTGAACGATCAGATCTTGCTCCATCCCCGCTACGGTGCCGCATTGGAATATATCCGCCCCGAGCTGTATCTGCGGACCCGCTCCCTTTCCCAGATGGTACTGGAGGATCAGATGTTCGAGGACTGCATCAGCGAGGAGGAGCGAGTCTTATATGTGGCACTGACCCGTCCCGTCAGTAAAACCGTTATACTGATCAACGGCAGTGATGAGAAAATAGAAGCGCAGGTCGCTGAAGCAGTAGCATTGGGAGGCAAAATCCCCGACTGGCTGCTCAAGCGGAAAAAGACCTCCTTTGCCAAGTGGCTGATCGCGCTGGCGGCGCAGAGTGCCGAGTGCGCTGCGTTGAGAGCGCAATTTGGGCTTTCTGAAGGCGATTATCCTGCGCTGGGTGCCATCTGGAAGGAGGGCAGCTTGCAGGAGGAGCCTCCCAAGGAAAAAGAGACAGAGGAAAAAGAAGAAAGCTTTGATCCCACCGCCTTCCACGCCCGCTTGGATTGGGAATATCCGCATCTTTCCGCACTGCGTCTGCCTGCCAAGCTTTCAGTTTCGGAGCTGAAAGGTCTGCGGGAGCAGGATGCAGAGGCAGAGCCGCTTTTGGAGGAGCGGCTGCGGATGACCGAGCCGCGGTTTGTCAGTAATTTCCGTCCCCGCGGCAATGAAGTGGGAAATGCCATCCATCAGGCACTGCAATTTTGCGATTTTATCCGTTTGCAAAAAGATCCCGAGGAGGAATTGGCGCGCCTGACCCGAGAGGGCTTTATTCTGGAGCGTCAGCGTCAGTTGATCCCCGTAGAAAAAATCCGCCGTTTTACCCAAAGCACCTGCTTTGAAAATCTTCTCTCCGCCGATTACTACAGCAAGGAGGAACGATTTATTTTTCCGATGCCCGCTTGTCAGCTTTTCGGCGAGGGGGCAGAGGGTGAGATCTTGATCCAGGGTGTGCTGGACTGCTATAGCGTTTGCGGCGATGAGGCGGTCATTTTAGACTATAAGACCGATCACGTCTCCTCCGAGGAGGAGCTGGTCAAGCGGTATCGGGTACAGATGGATCTTTACGCCGAAGCGTTGCAGCGGGTCAAAGGGCTGCGGACTGTCCGCCGTGAGATCTATAGTTTCTCTCTGGAAAAAGTGATTTTGCTGTAAAAAAACGATACTTTTCTCCATATTTTAGCAGAAATCGAAATTTTTAAATAAATTACAAAATAGGGTTGAACAATAGGCTATAAATATAGTAAAATATTATCGTTAAAAGTAAATCAACGATGCGGAGGATGAAAAAATGGCTGATTATTTGGAAGATCTGATCAATATTCCGGTCGGTCCTATGGGACTGATCGCGATGCCCGGCTGCGAGGAGATCGGTCAGCGGATCGACTTCTATCTGCGGAAATGGCGTAAGGAGCGGGAGCACGAGCATAAGGATACTATTACCTTCCGCGGTTATGAGCGGGATACTTATCTCATCGAAGTGACCTGCCCCCGTTTCGGCAGCGGCGAGGCAAAGGGTTTGATCAAAAAGTCTGTCCGTGGTCTGGATCTGTATATTGTTGCAGACGTGTTCAATTATAGCATTGAATACGATATGTACGGTCGCAAGGTTCCTATGAGCCCCGATGACCATTATGCTGACCTCAAGCGGATCATTGCCGCCACTCAGGGTAAGGCAAAGCGGGTCAACGTCATTATGCCGATGCTTTATGAAGGTCGTCAGCATCGCCGTTCCAGCCGTGAATCCCTCGACTGCGCCACCGCTCTGCAGGAACTGGTGTCTATGGGCGTGGCAAATATCATCACCTTTGATGCCCACGATCCTCGGGTTCAGATGGCAATTCCCCAGCACGGCTTTGATAACGTAATGCCCACCTACCAGATGATCAAGGCTCTGGTCAATAATGTGCCCGATATCGAGATCGATCCCGAGCATCTGATGATCATCAGCCCCGATGAGGGTGCGATGGCGCGCGGTATTTATTTCTCCTCTGTCCTGGGTGTAGACCTGGGTATGTTCTATAAGCGCCGTGACTACAGCCGTGTGGTCAACGGCAGAAATCCCATCGTTGCTCACGAGTATCTGGGTGCCGACGTCTCCGGCAAGGATATCATCATCGTAGACGATATGATCTCCTCCGGCGATAGCGTGCTGGATCTGGGCAAGAAGCTCAAGGAGCTCAACGCCCGCAATATTTATGTCTGCACCACCTTCGGTCTCTTCTGCAACGGACTGGAGCATTTCGATCAGGCATATAAGGATGGCTACATTAAAAAGGTCTTTACCACCAACGGCATCTATTCCACCCCCGAGCTGCTCTCCAGAGAGTGGTATTGCTCGGTGGATCTTTCCAAATATATCGCTTATATTCTGGATACCCTCAACCACGATGCTTCCATCAGCAGCCTTTTGGAGCCCACCACTAAAATCAATACTCTGCTTGTCAATAAGGGCAAAAGAGCCGCAAAATAATAAAAAGATCCAAAAGGGAGAACACATCCTTGCGAAGTGTCTCCCTTTTGGATTTTTTTAAGAGAAAAAATAATTATTTTTGCTTCTTTTTGTAGCAGACGACGATGAGCACAACTGCCCCTGCCACCGCCAAGATCACCAGTCCGATGGCGATGGGGAGCAAGGGATCCAGCGGCGGTCTTGCCGGCGGCTCCTCCGGAGAATAGATGCCGAGGTGATCCTGCGTGACGGTATCTTCAATAGACTCCTTTTCTGCATCATCGTCGGGGAGAGGGATGTGCTCCTCTTGCACCTCCCGGGCTTCAAACTGCGCCAGCTTGGGGTCGCCCCCAAATGGCTTGACGATGGTATAAGGGTCGCTGATGCAGACCCAGGAATTGCGGATGCCTTTATAATAAGAGATTTGCCCCCAGATCCGCCCTTCTTGGTCGGTGTATTCCATAAAAAAGTCAAGTTCGCCCTCGTTGCCTTTAAAGACCCAGGGCTCCTTGGCACCGGGATAGGTGTAGATATAGATTCCCGGATTCTCCTCCGTCAGAGCCAGAACTTGATCCGAGATGGAAAAGTCACCGCGATGATCCTCCAGGAAGGATTGCCCGTCATAGATGAGGTAAAGCTCGCTCAGCCTCACCCAGCCGGGGGTGCTCAATTCGGTGTTGTTATGGTGGGTGACCATCCCCCAGTCCTCATAGGTACAAAAGACCTTGACTCGCTGCGCGTTGGTGATGTATTGCATAATTTTGTTATTGGGTGCTTGGTGCAGAGAAACGTAGCCTTCGGTTCCGTTGGTGTAGTAGTACCGTTCAACCTTGGTACATTCCTGCTTATGGTAACTGTAGAAATTCGTCTCCGGCGGCTCGTAGGCAACGTCTCCGTAGGCGGCAAAGCCGGTCAGCAGAAAAAGGATGGTAAAGCAGAAAGCACAGATCCGTTTCATAAGATCCCTCCGTTCAAAATAATTCCGATGGTGCAGGAGAGGGTATTGCAGAGCAACGAGAATAAAAAGGGTTTGGTAAAATGCACGGGAAAGAGGCGGTAGCAGCAGCCTTCGATCAAAACCGCCGTCAGTTCCATACTGAAGAAGAG
>JAZQAQ010000212.1:0-8591 GCA_045545255.1 Eubacteriales bacterium
AGAGATTTTCATAATGAACCTTCACATCCGCAGGGACATTCAAAGGAGTGGGGGCAAAGGACCAGATGGACTTGATGCCGCAAGCCACAAGGCGGTTGCAAACATCTTGAGCCGCCTCCTTGGGGACGGTTATAATGCCAAGTTCTGCAGGCTGCTGCTCACAAAACCGCTCCAGATCCTCCAAAGAAAGGATCGGTCTGCCCGCTGCCTGGGTGCCGATCACCGCGGGATCGGTATCAAAGCCCGCGGCAATATAAAGCCCAAAGTCAGAAAAGCCTTCCTGCTTCATCAAAGCGCGTCCCAACTCTCCCGCACCCACAACGATGGCACGATAGAGGGTATTATAGCCCAGAAAATTCTCCAAAGCACGAATCAATGTAGCGACCACATACCCTGTCTTTGGTCTGCCCGCCATACCGCTGGCGTGACTCAGCTCCTTTCGGACCAATACTTCACCCAAGCCAAGATCATTGGCAATGGTAGTGGCGGAAATGCGGGTAACCTCTTTGGGCAATTGCTTCAAGTAATAAAGATACAAAGACAGTCTCCTGAAAACCGTCAGTGTCAGATTCATTGAAAATTCGCTCCCTTCCTACAATGCAAAAAGAACAACCCGGATCACCGAGTCATTCTTCTTACCAATGCATTATAGAAGAAATAATTGAATTTTTCAAATGTAAAAAAAGCATAACTTTATGCTTTTCGACACATAATAAAAAATTCCGCCGAAAGAATTTCTTTCGGCGGAATCGTCATTATTTCATCGCAAGATATTGATCCATCAATTTCTGAAGCCCTTTCATATCAGGGTCGGAAAGGTAGACTTCGTAGAAATTGGACGGACTGTAAGCATAATACTTCGAATCGAATTTTATGAAATTAAAAGCCTTATTGATGGTCTCATCGTCACAAAAATCATAGGGCTGTCCCTCCACCTTGAGACCGGTGATCGCAGAAAATGTCATCATCGTCGTAATATAACCGGTGAGCATATTGGGATGGTAGCCGTCTTTTTGGGTTCTGCTGACGATAAAGGTATTCTTATTATATTCACGGGTCGTACCGGGGACAGCGGTCTCGCCGTTTGCAACGTCCACCACCAGCTTTCCCCAGTCTACCACACTAACGCCTTTTTCCTTTAAAGTATCCAGTTTCTCAAGCCGCGGATAATCATTAAAATGAGCGTTGCTATGCTCCAAATAGACGAACTTTGCATTGGGGTTGGACTCTTTAAATAAGCCGATTACCTTTTCGACCCACTCCAAAGAGTCGGCGCTTCCGCTCCCCTCCTGAATCACCACATAGTCAAAGTTGCGATCAACCAGATATGAAAAATGGTCCACACCGTCGCAGCCCCGATCCGCCGCACAGTTTCCGCCGAAAAGATGCTCCAGCGTATGACCGCCGAAGGTCCAGTTGGTCACCTCCACATCTACGCCGTTCTCTTTACAGATCTGATAGAAAAAGCCTTGATCGTTTTGTCGCTCTTCTTGGGTCAGCTTGGTCTGCGCTTTTTCCAAGACCGTCTTGCCGTAGTAAGTAAAGGAGTTTCCGATGAAGATAACCTTTTTCCCGTCTAAAACGGAAGCATCCCCTTTCTTTCCGCAACCGCTTACCATCGTCAATATGAGCATTAAAATCAATAAAACAGATAATGTTCTTTTCAATCTTTCTTTCCTCACTTAACCTTTAGGTACTTCCGCTTTGCGCGGTCCAATTGCTCGATAAACTGCTGATCCAATGCCGAAAATTTATAGTCGTTCCGATAGATCAGGACATCCTTATAGATCTTTTGATTGGCTGTACTCTCCTTTTTCACCAAGCCAAACAGATCAAGAGTATCTTCACCCACCGAGGAGACCCACATAAAAGCATCCGGTCTCCGACGCAGGAGCATAAACTGGCTGGCTCGGTCATAGACATAGATCCGCTTATCCACATACTCCGAAAGCTCTGCTTTTTTTACATCGATAAAAGGCAGATTGGGGACATAAGGATCTGCGTGGCAGATTTCAAAATACGGCTCCAACTCTTCGGGTCGGATATCATCCCGATCTGCCAGCGGATGATCCTTGTTCATCAAAAGGAAGTAGGAAAACTCCGCAAGGGTCTCGCTGACCAGTTTTTTCTCCATAAACTGATTTTTAAAGTACCGATCAAAGCTTTCCTGATAGCGGACAATACCCAAATTGAACTCTTCCTTCACCACATTGGTGATGGTACGCATAGAATTGGTTTCCTTATAATATATATCTGCCGGCTCCTCGGTATCCAAGCTGGCGGAAAACTCTGTAAAAGCAGTCGCAATATAGCTGGCGCGAGGGCAGGAAACGGAAAACCGCTTTCGATTTTGCCGACCGTTGACATACAGTTCTTCCATCTCGTCTACCTGGGAAATGATCCGCTTGGCATACTGCAAAAATTCCTCACCGTCCGGCGTGATGGAGATTCCTTTTGTGGTACGATTGAAGATGACGATACCGAGGCTCTCCTCCAGTTCACGGATGGCGCGACTCAGGTTCGGCTGACCCATATAAAGATTTTCCGCCGCCTTACTGATGGATTGGGTCTTTGCAATTTCTACTGCATACTTCAAATGAACGATATTCATAGTTACCTCTTCATCACTCTCGGCACCCTTTTTCCGATGCCGCAAGTCAATTCATAATGGATGGTACCCAGCTGCACCGCCAGCTCATTGAGATCAATGCCGCCGCCCATCAAGACGGCTTCATCCCCCACTTTGCAAGGAATATCGGAAACGTCCACCATCATCTGATCCATACAGACCGTACCGAGGATCGGGGCAGGCTGACCGTTGATCAATGCATATCCTTTGCCGGAAAGAGCACGGGGATAACCGTCCGCATAGCCGGCACTTAACGTAGCAATTCTCATCGGACGATCGGAGGTATACCGCCGTCCGTAGCTGATATCCCGCCCGGCAGGGATTTCTTTAACAAATGAAACCAGCGTCTTGACCGTCATTACGGGACGAAAAGGATTTGTTCTCCCGCCCGGTTCAAGTCCGTAGAGAACGATTCCCGCCCGCACCATATCTAAATGGTATTTTGAATTCAAAAAGATGCCTGCGCTGTTTGCGGCGTGGCAAATAGGATGAAGCCCGACCTCTGCCAATCGCGTACGAACCTGCAAAAAGCGATCCATCTGCGCATCGGTATAAGGCTCCTGACCGTCCGTATCCGCCACGGAAAAATGGGTAAACAGCCCCTCAAGCTCAATGCCGGGCAGCCCTGCCAGTGATTTCACGGCATCTGCAGCCTGATCGGGATCAAAGGCGTCAAAACCGATGCGCCCCATCCCGGTATCCAGAGCGGCGTGGACTTTTATTTTACGATCGGCGCGCTCACCCGCAAGGCTGAGCGACAGAGCGTCCTCCATACTGAATACAGTCTGACTGAGCTGCTCTTCTGCAAGGATCGGATAATATTCCGACGGAGTATAGCCCAGGATGAGGATCGGCTTTTCGATCTCCAGCCGACGCAGCTCCATCGCCTCCTGCAGGCAGGAAACACCAAAGAAATCGGCACCAAGCTTTGAGAGAAAGGGCGCAATATGATCTACACCGTGACCATAGGCATTGGCCTTGACCACTGCCATTATCTTGACCTGCTCACCGACCTGATGACGGACTGTATGAAAATTTTCAGCAACGGCAGAGAGGTCGATCTCCGCCCAAGTTCTCTTAAAATGCTCCATTTTCCAGCTCCATCCAAGCGTTATTGATATATTCAGCGATCTGCTCCGGCTGCAAGGCGCGGACACTATGGAATTTCGTACCAATATGCGCTGCGCGGTTATGCAACCATACACCAAGCTTTGCGGCATCAAAGGCAGATTCTCCGCCTGCAAGCAAGCCTGCAATCAGTCCCGCAAGCAGATCCCCGCTACCGCCCTTTGCCAACGCAGAGCAAGGGGCAGAAAGGATCTCCGTCTGCCGCCCGTCGGTCACGATGGTAGCGGCATCCTTCAGCACTAAAACGATATGATACTTTGCGGCAAATTCTTCCGCGATGCAGATGCGGTTTTTAGCAATCTCCTCCACAGAAAGTCCGCATAAATTTGAAAACTCTCCCATATGAGGGGTCAAAATTGCAAAATTCTTGCGCGCGGAAAGAGAGGATCTCAGATGCCAAAGCCCGTCACCGTCCACCACCAAGGGGCAATCGGACTGCCAAAGCTTTTGCACATCCGCCGAAGCCTCATCGCCGCGTCCAAGCCCGCTGCCCACAAGATAGGCGTCACATTGCAAGGGAAATAACGCATCATCCCTTTGCAGGACCGGACCGTAAAACTTTGCCGCAGCTGCACGGCGCGCATCCTTCGGCAGGTATCCAAACACCAGCCCTGCTCCGCTTTTCAACGCCCCGCTGATAGCGAGGGCTGCTGCACCGGTATATTCTGCAGAGCCAACCCGCAGACCAACTTTACCATAACTGTTCTTATGCCCCCACTTGCCGCGTTCGGGCAAGATAGGATGCAAGGTACTACGCTCGATTTCCGCCGCATAATGCTGCGGAATCCCGATATCCGCCAGAACCACCTCACCGCAATCGGCAAGCAGGTGGCAGGGCTTTTTAAAAGCAAAGGTAACCGTCTTAACAGGACGCAGGGCATACGGAGAGGCCGTTCCGCTCATTGCATCCATTCCGCTGGGAATATCGATCGCAACCGAAGAGGCAGTGATCTGCGCAAGAAGGGATTGCACCTCTTGCGGCAGTTCTCCGTGAAAGCCCGTACCGAAAATGCCGTCTACCACCAAAGGATAGCCTGCAGGATCGGTCACAAAGGGAATGCCCATTTCCTTACATTTTTCGTAGTAATAGGCGCAATCAGCAGACCGCTCTCCATCACCCACAGTGAGGATCGCAGGCTGATAGGCAGGATAAAGCAGGCAGGCGAGCGCATAAGCATCCCCGCCGTTATTCCCGCAACCTGCCAGCAGAAGCACCAGCTCAAAGCCGCGCTCCTCCATCAAAGCAGTTACCTCACGGTAAAGTGCTTGCGCCGCATTCTGCATCAGTTGAAGGGAGGTGAAATACCCTTCTTCCACCGCCAGACGATCCATTCTTTTCATTTGATCGGGCGTTACGATCTTCATTGAAGCTTCCCTCTCGCACGAACGGAAAAGACATCCAAAACCGCCTGATTGGGCTGAAAGAGGATACAGACATTCTCCCCTTTCGCATTCTGGGTGATCCAGTAATAAGAAGGCTCCTCCCCTTGATTGGAAAGAAAAGAGCGCACCTTTTGCTGACCGCGGGGCATATTTTCAATAGGGCCGTAAGAGACCGTCTTGGAAATATCGCCTTTCATCAGGTCTCTGCGGCGTTCTTTATTAATGATCTTGGAAAAAGCGATCTCATTCTCCAAAAGGGTATATTCTAATTCATAATTAAAAGAAAGATACAGCCGATAGGAAAGATAGCAAAGACCCGCGCAAAGGAAAATCCCGATAGGGCCCAGAAACATAATCAAAAACGTCCCCAAAAACATCGGTGCGATCGTATAGACCACTCTTTTGATCTGATCTGCGGCAGTCATCCGATAAGGCAGGCTATATTCGATAAAGTTTTCCATATAGGGTAAAACCTCCCGTTCATTTATTACATTATATTTTATCACATTAATATGTTTTTTTCAATACGACAATCTTTTAAAAAACTATTGATTTTCTCTCTTTAGTATGTTAAAATCAATCCAAACGCATTGAAAGGGCGTAAAAGATCCCTCCACCGGCGAAAAGAGAAAAGGTGCCATCGGCTGAAAGCACCTTGGCAAAGGAGTGGGATTTATCTTCAACCCCGGAGCGGTGCTTTCCGAAAAAGCAACGGCTGCCTGCCGTTATCGGGCATATGAGTGCCAAAGATAGAAATCTTTGGAAGTCGGGTGGTAACACGGGTACATTTTAGTCCTCGTCCCTTTTGGGATGGGGATTTTTTATTTTTTACTTGGAGGAAAAGTTGTATGAAAGAAAGACTGGAAGCGTTGCGTGCCGAAGCACGTGCGCAGCTGGAAAACTGCAATACCGCCGCAGAGCTGGAAGCATTGCGGGTACGGTATCTGGGCAAAAAGGGTGAATTGACCGCCCTTTTGCGCGGTATGGGTGCACTTGCGCCCGAAGAACGCCCTAAGATGGGCGCTTTGGTCAACGAAGCACGCGGTGAGATCGAAGCGGCAATGGAAGCCAAGGTCGCTGCACTGGAAGCGGCAGCTCTGGAGAGCCGCCTGCAAAACGAGCAACTGGACGTCACCGTCCCCGGTGTGGCTGCGCCTATGGGCAAAAAGCATCCCTTATCTCAAGTACTGGATGAGATCAAGGATATCTTCCTCGGGATGGGCTTTCAGATCGCAACCGGTCCGGAGGTAGAGCTGGATCATTATAACTTTGAGGCACTTAATATGCCCAAGAACCATCCTGCCCGTGATACGCAGGATACCTTCTATATTACCGAAAATATTCTGCTGCGTACCCAGACCTCTCCGATGCAGGTACGGGTTATGGAAAAGCAGCAGCCTCCCATTAAGGTCATTGCGCCGGGGCGTGTTTACCGCTCCGATGAAGTGGATGCCACCCACTCCCCTCTCTTCCATCAGATCGAGGGTCTGGTTGTGGATAAGGGCATCCGTATGAGTGACCTGAAGGGCACTTTGGAATTATTTGCCAAGCGGCTTTACGGCGAAGAAGCGGTCGTTCGCTTCCGTCCCCATCACTTTTCCTTCACCGAGCCTTCTGCCGAGATGGATATCCGCTGCTTCTCCTGCGGCGGTAAAGGCTGCCGTCTTTGCAAGGGTGAGGGCTGGATCGAGATCCTCGGAGCAGGTATGGTCCACCCCAAGGTCTTGCAGGGCTGCGGCATTGATCCGGAAGTATACAGCGGCTTTGCTTTCGGTCTGGGTCTGGAGCGTATCGTTATGCGGCGGTACAACATCGACGATCTGCGGCTGTTCTTCGAGAACGATCTGCGGTTCCTGGAGCAGTTTTAAGGAAAGGAGATTTAACGAATGAATGTAACAAAAGGCTGGCTTGCCGATTTCGTAGAACTCAATGAATCGGCTGCCGATATTGCAAAAGATATGACAATGAGTGGCTCCAAGGTGGAAACCTTCAGCTGCTGGAACGACAACATCAGTCGGGTGGTTGTGGGTCATCTTCTGGAGGTCGTCCCCCATCCCGATTCCGACCACCTGCAGATTTGCCAGGTAGACGTCGGCGAAGAAGCTCCCGTACAAATCATTACCGGTGCTCAGAACATCAAGGTGGGTGACTATGTACCCGCCGCTCTGGACAACAGCCTCTTGCCCGGCGGCATCAAGATCAAAAAGGGCAAGCTGCGCGGTCTGCCCTCCAACGGGATGCTCTGCTCCTTGGGTGAGCTGAACCTGACCGTCGGGAACTTCCCCGAATGCATCGAGGACGGGATTATGATCCTGCCCGGTGAATATAAGCCCGGCACACCCATTGATGAAGCTTTGGGACTTAATGATCCTATGATCGAATTTGAGATCACCCCCAACCGTCCCGATTGCCTCTCAGTCATCGGTCTGGCGAGAGAGACTGCCGCCACCTATCGGCGTCCCTTTAATAAGCACGTCCCCGAATTCCACGAGGACACCAATGATAAGATCGAAAATTATCTCTCCGTAACGGTAGAAGAGCCGATCGCTTGCCCCCGTTACAGCGCGAGAGTGGTCAAGAATGTTAAGATCGGACCCTCTCCCCTTTGGCTCCGCAACCGTCTTTACGCAGTCGGTGTCCGTCCTATTAATAACGTGGTTGATATCACAAACTATGTAATGCTGGAATACGGTCAGCCGATGCACGCCTTTGATTACCGCACCATTCGCGGCAATGAGATCCGTGTCAAGATGGCCGCTGATAATGAAAAGTTTACCACTCTGGATGAGCAGGAGCGCACCCTGCAATCCTCGATGCTGACCATTGCAGACGGCGAAGGCACCATTGCCATTGCCGGTATTATGGGCGGTCTCAACAGCGAGATTGAAAACGACACCACCACCATCGTCTTTGAATCTGCAAACTTCGATGGCGTGACGGTACGCAAAGCCTCCCGTGCGCTGGGTCTTCGGACCGATGCATCCTCCCGCTATGAAAAGGGCTTAGACCCCGTGATGGTTGAGGGTGCTTTAAATCGTGCTTGCGAGCTTGCCGAGCAGCTTGCCGGCGGTACGGTTGTTTCCGGCGTGCTGGATGTCAACAACGACATTCGCAAGCCCCGCACCATCACCCTGCGTCCCGATCGCGTCAACGCGTTCCTCGGCACCGAAATCGAGCCTTCTTTTATGAAAGACTCACTGACGATGCTGGAATTCGGCGTGGACGACAGCAAGACCCCCTGGGAAGTCGCCATCCCCTCCTTCCGCGACGATGTGGAGGGTGAGGCAGATTTGGCAGAGGAGATCGTACGTCTCTACGGCTACGACAATATCCCCACCACTTTGGTTCATATGGGTACGACCCAAGGAATGCTGACGCCTGCTCAAAGCCTGCAGAAGACCATCAACGAGACGATGCTTGCCTGCGGCTACAGCGAGATCTGTACCTACAG
>JAZQAQ010000213.1:0-6583 GCA_045545255.1 Eubacteriales bacterium
TGGATCTCCTGAACGCCAAGGTGATGCAGATGGAGGATGATCATCAGGAAGAGCTGATCGAGAAAGAAAAGCAAGCCACCGATGAAGCGGCTCTTCGTGTTGCGATTGCCGAAGAAATTGCACCTGTACTCAGCGAGGAAATCCGCGCCGAGCTGGAAGCAAGCCTACGCCCCCAGATCGAAAGCGAAATGCGTAAAAAGATTGAGGCAGAGATGGCTCCGAAATATGAGGAAGCAGCGCGCTCCGAATTGAATCATCGTATGCAAAGCCAAGCCGGTGAATTGCGCGAGCTGCGTCGCCGTGCCCAGCTTTACGACGATAATAGAGAAGTTTTGGCAGAACTGATGATTAAGGCAAAGAATGACGCGGCTGCTATCATCAAGGATGCAGAAGCTCGTGCTAAAGAATTGCGCGAAGATGCAGAAAACCGTTATCGCCTCTTGATCTCCGATTACGAATTGCTCAAATCAAATCTTATGATCACCAAATGTGAGGCGGCAGAGAAACTCCACGCAGCTATCAAAAGTTTAGATGATTTTGAAAAGAAATTTTCTTGTATGGATCAGGATGTTATGCTTTCGAAATCTCATCTGGAAGAATAATTCAAAAGGGATCGTCTTTGAAAGACGGTCCCTTTTTAGATGCGACAACCGGGTAGGGTGCAAAGTGAAGAGGGAGGTCCCGGTTCATTGGAAATGGTATAATTTTTCAGTTGATGATGAAGACACCCTGCGCGTACCACGCAGTTGAAGCCATAGCGATTTCGCAGACGATCAATAGTTTGATCTAAGCATTGATTTTGCAGCCGCTTTTGATTAGGATCCCATAGAGTTAATTGAATATCGCCTGTATCGGTTTGCAGCCTTGCAACACCTAATCCAATGCAGCGCACGGGAGTAGAAAGATCATAGTTTTCTTTGAAAAGAGAAAACGCCGTATTTGCGATCTCCATAGCGTTATTGGAGGGCACTGTAAGAGGGCGTTGTCTGCTGAAGGAACGGAAACGATTATCACGAATATATATAGTGACCAAGGTCCCCGAAAGAGCGTGCATCCGCATCCGAGATGCAACGTGCTCTGCCAGCATCATAAGCTGTATCCGGATCTCCTCAAGGGTACACAGATCATCGGGCGTTGTTACGGAATTGCTGACAGATTTTACGGGCGGCGCATCGCTCAAAAGAGAGGCGGCCGCATCGGATCCGATGGCATATTGATGAAGCATAACACCTGTTTTACCTAAAATGCTTTTTAAAAATTGAGGATCGGTTGACGATAACTGACCGATGGTGCAGATTCCGTATTGATGAAGTTTTTCTCGGGTGGAAGGACCCACGAAAAGAAGATCGGAAACCGGCAGGGGATGGACGATGCTTTTGAAGTTTTCCTTGGAAATGATAGTGGTAGCGTCAGGCTTTTTTAAATCACTTCCCAGTTTTGCAAAGATCTTGTTATAAGAAACACCGACGGAGACAGTCATTCCAAGCTCTTCGCGTATTCTTCGGCGCAATTCATAGGCAATCTTGGGTCCGCATCCGAAAAGTCGCGTACTTCCTGTTACATCCAACCAAGATTCATCTATCCCAAAGGGTTCGATCTCGTCGGTATATTGACGGTAGATGTTCTGTACCAATTTAGAATAATAGTGATAGGCTTTCATATCGGGCTTGACCACCAAAAGAGACGGGCATTTTTGCTTCGCCTGCCAAATGGGTTCCCCGGTACGGATGCCGTATTTTTTTGCCAATTGGCTTTTTGCAAGAATGATACCGTGGCGTTTATCGGGATCACCCGCTACTGCAAAAGCCTTTCCACGCAGTGTAGGGTCTTTAACAGCCTCTACCGAAGCGAAGAAATTATTCAGATCGGAATGTAAGATAATGCGTTCCATAACTGTCTCCATTCAAGAACAAATGTTCTATAATAATTATACCTTTTTTTGTACAAAAGTCAATGAGTTTTTTTATGAAAAAGCGCATACTAAATCGGGTGATAAATGATGATTATGCGTCGGAGCGGAATATTCTATCTGGCTACAATTATGGCATTAACAGGGTTGCTGTTTCGTACATTCGGGCTCGCTGTGGGCGAAAATGCGAGCAATGCAGCAGAGGTGATCGGTAGAAGGGAAGGACGACTGGTTTTATATCGGACCAAGGGGTTAATATATGATGAAGATCTGAAACCGCTCGCAGGGAATCAGCCTTGCCGATATTTGGTCGTCAACCCAAGGGAATTTAAATCAGAATATCTGGAAGGATTAGCATCGGCAACCGGAGAAGATCCGGAACTGCTGCGTAAGCGACTGAAAAAGGAAACACCGTTTGTTTTGCAGGCGTATGAAGAAGTGCAGGATATATCGGGCGTTACCGTGTTTGAAGGAGATGGTCGCTATAGTGGGACCGCATCACATTTGCTTGGTTATTTGGACAGCAACGGAGAAGTAGGTCTTTCGGGGGTAGAAAAAGAATATAACGATTATTTAAATCTGTTTGCTTCAAAGGTTTACGTTTCTTATAGCAGCGATGCGATCCGAGGCGCGATTGCGGGGCTTGGAATGAAGACGGTTGATACAGAAACCTCTGATAACGGAGTGGTATTGACGTTAAATGAAGCGCTGTGCCGCGCGCTGGATCGATCAATGGACGAGCACATTCAAACCGGTGCGGCAATCATTATGGACTGCCATTCCGGGGAACTTAAAGCGGTCAGCTCAAGACCGAACTATAACGAAGCAAGCATAGCATCATATATGGATTCGGTGGAGGGGGAACTAATTAATCGTGCTTTTTCATCCCAGACTGTGGGATCGGTATTCAAAATCGTTATCACTGCCTGTGCGTTGGAAGCGGGTTTGGAAGAGTTTCTTTATACCTGTAACGGTGGAATTTTAATCAATGATCGGACTTTTTCTTGCCACGATCACAGCGGACACGGTGAAATCGGATTAAAAGAAGCTTTCGCTGAGTCCTGTAATTCGTATTTTATTGCTTTGGGACAATTGATGGGGTATGAGCGTGTGGCAGAGATGGCGCGACGCTTTGGTTACGGAGGCACGATTGAAATACTGGGTTCAATTACCGCGTCAAAGGGGAACTTCCCGAGCAAAGGCGGAAATCTATCTTTGGCAAATCTTTGCATCGGACAAGGAGAACTGACTGCATCCCCGATGCAGGTGGCTTTAATGACTGCAGTTATAGCAAACGGCGGTATTTTACCGCAAGCCAAGCTGTACAAGGGGCTTTATCTCAACGGACGCTTAAAAACAGAAAATAACAATCGGGACGGTGTGCGTATCTTATCTGCAGAGCACGCAGAAAAGCTTCAAAAATACTGTGTTTATACCGTGGAACAAGGGACCGGACAAAGTGCAATGCCGACCGTTGGTTCCGCAGGAGGAAAAACTTCCAGCGCGCAGACCGGAATCATCGAAAACGGTATTGAAAAACTGAACGTTTATTTCACGGGCTTTTACCCGGCAGAGGTTCCTCAATATGTAATAACAGTATTTGCGGAAAACGGTGTCTCGGGCGGAAAAACCTGTGCTCCGGTTTTTCGTGAGATTTGCGATTTTCTTGTTGATGAGGGGTATTCAACTCCAAAATAAGGGGTTGTATTTTTGCGAATGTTGTAGTATACTTGGTTTGTATGCTATGCTGGTAAAGTGGAAATTAATTCGTTTTGAAAGGAGCACACCTATGCACTACGATTACCTCATTGTCGGCAGTGGTCTTTTTGGTGCTGTCTTTGCTCACGAGGCGATGAAAAGAGGAAAAACTTGCCTGATACTGGAAAAACGGGATCATATCGGCGGTAATATCTATTGTGAGAATGTGGAAGGAATTACCGTCCATCGCTATGGCGCCCATATTTTCCATACAAATATTAAAGAAGTCTGGGACTATGTGAATAACCTGGCAACTTTCAATCGCTATACCAATTCGCCTATTGCTAATTATTATGGCGAGATTTATAATATGCCTTTCAATATGAATACCTTTAATAAAATGTGGGGTGTCAGAACGCCGGAAGAGGCAAAGGCAAAGATCGAGGAGCAGCGCGCCGTCATTCAGGGCGAACCTCAAAATTTAGAGGAGCAGGCAATCAGTCTGGTAGGTACCGATATTTATCAGAAGCTGGTCTGCGGCTATACCGAGAAGCAGTGGGGACGGCCTTGCAAAGAATTACCTGCTTTTATTATCAAGCGTCTCCCTGTACGCTTCACTTATGACAATAATTATTTCAACGATCGCTATCAAGGTATTCCGGAAGGCGGGTATAACCAAATTATCGAAAAACTCTTGGATGGTGCAGAGGTCCGCTTGAATACCGATTTTCTGGACGAACGCGAAAAATGGATATCTATGGCAGACTGCGTCCTTTATACCGGTATGCTGGACGCTTATTTTTCCTATTGCTATGGTAAGTTGGAATATCGCAGTCTTCGTTTTGAGACAGAAACTTTGGATCAGGACAATTATCAAGGGGTAGCAGTGGTGAATTATACCGATCGCGAAACCCCTTTTACAAGAATTATCGAACATAAGCATTTTGAATACGGCACCCAACCCAAAACCGTTATCACCCGTGAATATCCCGCCGCTTGGCAGGAGGGAATGGAGCCGTATTATCCTGTAAACGATGATAAGAACAGCGCATTATATGAAAAGTATGCGGCACTCGCCGATAAAGAAGAAAAGGTATTATTCGGCGGACGTTTGGGCCAATATTGCTATTATGATATGGATAAGGTAATTGCGGCAGCGCTGAATATGGTGAAAGAGACTTTCGGTGATTGAGAAATGAGGAAAGCAACGGTTAGCATTATTATGCCGGTATACGGTGTAGAAGAATATATCGGCACTGCCATCGAAAGCATCCAAGCTCAGACCTTTAAGGATTGGGAGCTTTGGGCGGTAGATGATGGGACGACCGATCGCAGTGGTATCATTTGCGATGAATATGCGGCTAAAGATCCGAGAATTCACGTAATTCACAAAGAAAACGGCGGTGCACCCAGCGCAAGAAATGTGGCAATCGATCAAGCGGGTGGCAAGTATTTTTACTTTATGGACTCCGACGATTGGGCAGAGCCTGATATGCTGGAGGAAATGGTTCGTCTGGCCGAAGAAAATCAAGCAGAAATGGTTGTTTCCGGCTACTATATCGATTCCTATTATTCTGAATATGAAAAATTTGTTCAGATCCAGAAGGTTGGCGATCGAATCTATAACGATCAGCAGGAATTTCGCGAGGATGCCTATCGTCTGTTTGATCAAAATCTGCTGTATACCCCTTGGAATAAGCTCGTTTTAGGCGACTACATTCGCAATAACAAGCTTTATTTCCCTAATACATTTTGGGATGATTTCCCGTTTTGTTTGAGCGTTATTCGGGATATTAAGCGCGTTGTTGTTACTTCTAAAGTCTTTTATCATTTCTTGAGAAAGCGTTCCGAGAGTGAGACTACCCGCTATCGAAAGGAAATGTTTGATAAGAGAGAAGAAGAGCATAGCTGGCTGGTAGAGCTTTTTGACTACTGGAAGGTCAAACGCCCGGAGGTTGAGGAGTTTTTGGCCCGCCGTTATGTGGAGCGTCTGATCGGTTGCATTGAAAATGTCACCAATCCTTCCTGCGATTTGAGCAAAAAAGAAAAACGCAAACATATTTCGATGATCATCAATAGTGATACTGCCCGCAAGTGTCTGAAGATCGCGCAGCCGAGGTCATTTTATATGAAGATTATGCTCCTACCGCTCAAGTGGAGATGCGTAAATCTATGCTTGCTCGAAGGAAGTTACATCAGTAAAGTGAAAAAAAGAAACGTCAAACGTTTCGTGAAATTGAAGGCAAATCGTTAAAAAATATACGAAAAGGAAAAATATTTGTTGACAAGCAGGTATTTTGTCATTATAATATTAATGCTATTGATTTTTTCCTTTCAAAATTATAGGGAGAGCAATGAGAATCAATTTAAAAGACGCATTTATACTGGATCGATATGAAAAGACGATCGACTTCTCTATGGAGGTCGGCGAGGACGAAGAGTTGGCTTCGTTGGCAACCTTTGATGATAAACCTCACGTCTCTTTTTCCATCCGTGGAAAATATGGTTTGGTTATCTGTGACACCGTCATTGATTTTAAATATACAACTTTTTGCAGCCGTTGCCTTGAGCCGGTAAGCGGAGCGTTGCATATTGAAAATCAACGCCGTATGATCACTGATCCTCTGAAAGAGGACGAAAATACGATCTTGATTGATGAGAATTTTGTCTTTTTTCCCGAGGATGAAGCGAAAAATCAAATTATACTGGAGTTTCCCGAGCGTTTTCTTTGTTCGGAGGATTGTAAGGGGCTGTGCCCTGTATGTGGATGCAATCGCAATCTGAATGAGTGCACTTGCGGAAATGAAGGTTATGAGTCGTAATCGACTCGATGAATGAAGTTAAAATTGGTATCATAAATGGAGGTAAGGTTAAATGGCAGTTCCTAAGAGAAAGGTATCTAAAAGAAGAAGAGACACAAGAAGAAGCAGCGTCTGGAAGCTTGGTGCTCCCACTTTGGCAAAATGTCCTCAGTGC
>JAZQAQ010000214.1:0-3724 GCA_045545255.1 Eubacteriales bacterium
GAAACGGTTTACACCTGCTATGTGACCGACGGAAACCGTAAATTGGAAGGAGTTATAACGGTGCGGGAGCTGCTGTTTGCGGAACCGTCTGATACGATCAGTGCGTTAATGGAGCGGAATGTGGTTTTCTTTCGGACCCTTGATGATCGGGAGGAAATCGCCCGCGCTTTTGAAAAATATGATTTTCTTGCCTTTCCTATTGTGGATAGCGATGGTCGGTTAGTGGGGATCGTGACTGTTGACGATGCCATGGATGTACTGCAAGAGGAGAATACCAAAGATATTGAGAAAATGGCTGCCATTGTGCCCACCGATAAGCCTTATCTCAAGACAGGGATCCTAACGACTTTTTTAAAGCGGATCCCATGGCTTTTGGTGTTGATGATCTCTGCCACCTTTACCGGCAGGATTATCACCATGTTTGAAACGGCTTTGGCGGCGCAAGCAGTTTTGGTTGCCTTTATTCCTATGCTGATGGATGCAGGCGGAAATGCCGGCAGTCAGGCTTCGGTGACCATCATCCGCGGACTTTCGTTGCAGGAACTCCGCTTTCGGGATTATTTTCGGGTTCTATGGAAAGAGGTACGGGTGGCGGTTCTTTGCGGAGCGGTACTTGCAACGGGTAATTTTTTAAAGATTCTTTTGGTGGATAATCTGATTTTTCGGTCGGGTATTTCCATGACGGTGGCGGCGATCGTCTGCATAACATTGTTTTTTACGGTTCTTTTGGCGAAAGTTGTTGGATGCTCTTTGCCCATGCTTGCGGAACGGATCGGATTCGATCCGGCGGTAATGGCAAGCCCTTTTATTACCACTATTGTGGATGCCATGTCCTTGCTGGTCTATTTCGGATTTGCAAAATTTCTTCTGTCCGTTTAAAAAAGTTGGGAATTTGGAAAAATTATGCTTGCAATTATAAATAATATATGTTATAGTTTGTAGTGCTGTAAAAATACTCACACAACGTCATGCCCCTGTTTCCGGCTTGCCCGGTGGGGATTCAGCTGGGCGTTGTGGCGGTAAAAAACAAAAAGGAGGAAATTAACATGTCCGTAATTTCTATGAAACAGCTGTTGGAGGCCGGTGTACATTTCGGCCATCAGACCAGAAGATGGAACCCCAAAATGGCGGAATACATCTTCACCGAGAGAAATGGTATTTATATCATTGATCTGCAGAAAACCGTGAAGAAGGTTGAAGAAGCCTATAACTTCATGCGTGAGATCTCTGCTGAGGGTGGCGAAGTTCTCTTCGTTGGTACCAAGAAGCAGGCTCAGGATTCCATTCGCGAAGAGGCTCAGAGAGTCGGTCAGTACTATGTATCTGTTCGTTGGCCCGGCGGTATGCTCACCAACTTCCAGACCATCCGTAAGTCCATCAACCGTTTGAACCAGTTGGAGAAAATGGCTGAGGACGGTACCTTTGATCTGCTGCCCAAGAAAGAAGTTCTGAAGCTTCGTCATGAGATGGAGATCCTGGAAAAGAACTACGGCGGTATCAAGGAGATGAAGAAGGCTCCTGCTGCTCTGTTCGTAGTAGACCCCAAGAAGGAGCATATCGCGATCGCTGAAGCTAAGAAGCTGGGTATCCCCGTTGTGGCTATCGTTGATACCAACTGTGATCCCGATGAGGTTGATTATCCCATCCCCGGCAACGACGACGCTATCCGCGCTGTCAAGCTGATTGCTGAGACTATGGCTAACGCTATTATGGAAGGCAAGCAGGGCGAGCAGCTCACCGATGCTGAGGAAGCTACCGAAGAAACTGCTGAATAATCAGGAGGATTAAGAATATGAATTTTACTGCTAAAGATGTTGCCGCTCTGCGTGAGACCACCGGCTGCGGTATGATGGATTGTAAAAAGGCTCTGACCGAGGCAGACGGTAACGTTGATAAGGCGATCGAGCTGCTGCGTGAGAAGGGTCTTGCCGCTCAGGCAAAGAAGGCCAGCCGTATCGCTTCCGAGGGTATGGTTGATACCTATATCGCTGATGGCGTCGGCGTTATGATCGAGGTTAACTCCGAGACCGACTTTGTTGCAAAGAACGCTGAGTTCCAGGCTCTGGTTAAGGGTGCAGCCAAGGCTGCTGCTGTCTATAACCCCGCTGATGTGGACGCTCTGAAGGCTTGCAAGTTTGAAGATACCGAGTTCACCGTTGAGGATATTCTCCGTGAGAAGATCCTGAAGATCGGTGAGAATATGAATATCCGTCGCTTCACCCGTCTGGAAGGCACCTGCGTAAGCTATGTGCACGGTGGCGGTACCGAGGCTGCTATGGTTCTCTGTGATGTGGCTGACGCTGCAAACGAGAAGTTCCAGGAAGCTGCTCGTAACGTTTGTATGCAGATCGTTGCTATGCATCCTGCTTACCTCTGCCGCGAGGATGTTCCCGCCGAGGTAATCGAGAACGAGAAGAATATTCTTTTGGCTCAGATCAAGAACGATCCCAAGAATGCCAATAAGCCCGAGAACATTCTGGAGAAGATGATCGGCGGTAAGATCGGTAAGTACTACACCGAGAATTGCTTGCTGGATCAGGCTTATGTAAAGGATGATAAGATCTCTGTCGGCGCTTACCTGAAGCAGGTCAGCAAGGAAGTTGGCTTCGAAATCACCATCAAGTCCATCGTTTCCTATGTAAAGGGCGAGGGTCTTGAGAAGAGAGTAGACGACTTCGCTGCTGAAGTTGCCAATATGAGCAAGTAATTAAAATGACCAATCAAAGCGACCTCGGATTATCCGGGGTCGCTTTGCGGAATTTGAGGAGAATAGAATTATGGCAGAAAAAGTGATTTCCCTGACTTTGGAAGGTAAAGCAAAGCTGGAAGCAGAGCTTGCCGAACTGAAGTCCACCAAGCGTGAAGAGATTGCAGAAAAAATCAAGGTCGCCCGTTCCTACGGTGACCTTTCCGAGAATAGTGAGTACGATGAGGCAAAAAATGAGCAGGCAATCGTCGAGTCCCGTATCGCTACTCTGGAAGCAACCCTCAAGAATGCAATTATCGTAGAGGATGATGCGGTTGAGGCAGAGGATGATGAAGCTATATGGCTGGGTAATACCGTTACTGTTCTGGATGTAGAGATGGAAGAAGAACTGACTTATGATATCGTAAGCTCCATCGAAGCAGATCCTATGAACGGTAAGATCTCCGATGATAGCCCCCTTGGTAAGGCTCTCTTGGGTCGTAAGGAAGGGGAGACCATCGAGGTAGAAGCCCCCATCGGTATGCTGGCTTATAAGATTCTGAAAGTTGAGAAGTAATATGGAAAACGTAAATAATCCCGTAACCGAAGAGCTTTCGTTGAACGAGCTGCTGCAGGTGCGCCGTGATAAACTCAGCGAGCTGCAGGCAAGCGGCAACGATCCTTTTGTGATTACAAAATATGAAGTGACCCACCATAGCGAGGAGATCAAAGCGGATTTTGAAAACTTTGAGGAAAAGGAAGTTTCCGTCGCAGGCCGTCTGATGAGTAAGCGTGGTATGGGTAAGGTCGTCTTTGCTGATCTGCAGGACGGCGAGGGTCGCATCCAGCTGTTCGTCAAGATCGACGAAGTGGGCGAGGAAGCTCTTGTCGCTTTCAAAAAGCTGGATATCGGCGATATCGTCGGTGTGCGCGGCAATGTCTTTCGTACCCGTATGGGCGAGATTTCTATCCGTGCCAAGGAGATCGTGCTCCTTTCCAAGTCTTTGCGCCCCCTGCCCGAAAAGTTCCACGGTCTGA
>JAZQAQ010000215.1:0-3854 GCA_045545255.1 Eubacteriales bacterium
GGTTGAATTTTAGGAATATTTGCTCTGCGGAAGAATATTACTTTTTTTTTCAAGAAGTTGGAATTGGTAATATGCAAGAAATCCGTACGCGGATTCAAGACGGGATGCCGGGGTGCGAGTTCCATAAAATGATGCGGTACATTTATAAGCAAGATACTCTGCTTCCGCGTGATGCATTAGAGCTATTATTCGATAGCCGAATGATGGCGATGGATATCTCCGGCCGGACCGCATTAACGGAAGAAGAACTATGGCCGCGAGATCTGGAGGCGACCCATGAGCGGCAGATCGGTATGCTGAATGTTAAGTCAGATCCTGCAGCACGGATGAGGTTCCTTTCTGGCTTTAATAAAATTCTTTTAAAATATAAAGAATTGGAGTGGAATGATGGTTCTTTGTGTATAAGACTTCCGCGCAATAACGAGGAACTGGTCTCCGAAGGAGATGTGCTTCGCCATTGTGTTGGCGGTTACGGAAAAAACCATATTTTAGAAAAAGATGTGATCTTCTTTGTGCGTAAATACCGTCGCCCGGAGAGAAGTTATTATACCTTGGATATCGGATTTCAAGGAAAACCTTATCAAAAACAGTTGCACGGTTACGGCAATGAGCATCACGGGGAGCATAAAGAATATACTCACACTATTCCTAAAAAGGTTTTGGATTTTGTGGAACGTTGGAAAAAGGAAGTGCTTTTTCCCTGGTATGAGGAACAAAAGAAAATAGCAAATCAAAAGGAGAAAAAGGGACGTGGAAAATCAAAACAGCACGGCGCTGCAACAACCGCAGCGTGATATTGATACGGTGACCGGGGAGATCCGGTCTTTGGTGCATCAAGCGCAGACGATGGCGCTGGTATATGCCATTGAGATCGGGCGGCGGCTTTATGAGGCGAAGAGTCTCTTAAAGCACGGTGAGTGGGGCACGTGGCTTGCGGAAAAGGTGGAGTTTTCGCAGAGCACTGCCAATAATATGATGAAGATCTTCGACGAGTACGGCAGTCAGCAGATCACCCTTTTCGGGGCAATGGCAAATTCCCAAACGCTTGGGAATTTGCCGTATACCAAGGCTTTGAAGCTCCTGGCGGTGCCGGCAGATGAGCGGGAGGAGTTCGTGGAAAAGCACGATGTGGAGACGCTTTCCACCCGGGAGCTGGACAAGCTCATCAAGGAGAAGAAGGACGCCGAGGATCGGGCAGATGCGGAAGCCTGCCGGGCGGCGGAGGTTCAGAAGGAACTGGAAGATCTCCGAGCGGTAGTGGATGCCAAGCAGGCAGCGGTCAATGAGGCTGCCGACCGGGAGCAGGCACTCCGGGAGCAGCTACAGGAAGCGCAGAAAAAGGCTGAATTTGCTACGGAAGAGGTAAAAAAACTCAAGAGTAGCACCGATGTGCCCGACTCTGTTATGAAAAAGGTCAAGGCGGAGGCTAAGAAGGAAGCCGCAGAAGCTCAGAAAAAGGCAGCAGAGAAGTTGGCTGCAGAGACCGAACAGAAGCTTTCTGCTGCAGAATCGCAGCGGAAGGCTGCGGAAACGGAGGCAATGGAAGCCCGCGCCAAGGTGGAGCAGTTGGAAAAGAAGTTGAAGACCGCCTCGCCTGCGGTCGCTCAGTTTAACGTTTATTTTGAGCAGCTGCAGGAGGTCTTGCAGAAATGCACCAAGACGATCAACGATGTTCGCGGACAGGACGAGGCTCTGTCCGCGAAGCTCGCCGCTGCTATGAAGCCTGTCTGTGGGCAGTATGTGGGGTAACGGTGTGAAGGAAAAAATTTTCTTTTTTGTAGTTTTAGCTTTACTTTTGATCGCGTGCATCGTAGTGCCAGTGATGATTGCAACGAGTGATTTACCGGCGTGGGTTAAATTCTGGCTATTGAATTGAGGTGAATGACGATGACTAAAAAATACGCCGATGCCGATACATACGAAACAAAATTAGAAAAGGTGATGCATCGTTTCGGTGCGGATCGCTATGACTATAACTGGGATCGCTATGGCTGTTGGGTGGAGTTTTTGTATAAAGGTCAGCTATACCGTTTTGAACACAGTATTGAGAATGCGAATGCTCACGGCGCCAATGTGCGGTACGGATCTGATGTCTTTGCGCAGGTGGTGCTTACATTGGAGGATATTGCCCGTATGACGGAGCGTGGTATTTATGAACTGCAGACATGGGTGGCGGGGCTTAAAGCCCTGCCGAAGCCCGAGGCGATCCCGGACTGTTACAAGACCCTTGGTTTTAACGAGATACCGTGCGAAGAAACGCTGAGGGAACGATACAAACAAATTGTTAAGACAGCGCATCCAGATGTGGGTGGAGATAGAGAATATTTTTCTATGATTCGAAACGCTTATGAGGAAGCAGTTGTTTTGTTAATGGAGAAAGACAATGCCGAGAATACATGAAATTAAATGTTTGCCGCAATATTTTGAGGAAACGGCGGCGGGACGAAAGTGCTTTGAGATCCGAAAGAATGACCGCGGCTATAAGGTAGGAGATCTTCTTGCTATAAATGAGTATGATGGCGAGAAATACACTGGCAGAACAATGCTTCTTTCTGTTGACTTCATTATGGATCCGAATGAGGTAATGACCTGCAGTCTTGGATATGTTGTAATGGGGATTCATCGGTTACATATTCATGACGATTACGGTGAACGAGAGGCATATAAGCTTGGAGAATGGAGGTGCGGTGGTTGATATGGACTTTTTTGAATTGAAGGCGGCGATGCGTGCCAAGGAGCCGGTGATGACGAAGGTGATACAGCCGTCGCATACCACGGTGATTGTGGGGCGGGTGGTTGGAATCGTGCACCGGTTAGATCAGGATGGACAAGAAATCGTCCAAGTGGAGATCAAAGAGCGCGGGAAGAACAGTATCAGCATCGCGGATGCCGATAAGGTGGATCGCGTATGGGAGGGGGCGTTGGTCGGTGGATGATCTGCAGGAATACATCACCTCTCTTTTTACGGGGTGCCGTAATCCGGTAAAGCAGGTGGAACTGATCTGCGAGCTGACCGGGCAGGGGATGCGGACGGTGCTTGGAGTGCTTCAGGGTGCGGGGAAGATCCCCAAGGATGTCACTGAAAAGAATTATAAGAAGGTGCTAAAGCAGTTGCCGCCGCCGAAGATCTCCGATGAGATGAGAAAATATATCGTGGGCAGTCCGAAATGGTCCGAAACGCTGGCGCGGGAATTGGGACTGACGGTGGAAACGATAGTGGAGATCCGCCGGGAGGCTTACGAAAAGGTAGGAGGGAGGTATACCGGTGGGGGCGGAACGCTTAAAAAGTTTAAAGCGGGGTGTGCTTGCCATGCGAAAAATGCTCCGGGAGATGGAGATCGAGCTGGAGCGGGAACTTGCAGAGGTCGCCCGCGGAAAGCGGCAGGTTGCATCAGAGACTGACGTCCAAGGCATCAGTGAGCGGGTGATCGGTCGGTTGAACACGATGATGAATCGCTCCTTTAAGCCGGACAGCATCACGACGCTCCATCTGATTCGCAGCAGAATCGAGGAGGGTTGGACGGAAGAAGATCTCATCGCGGTGGTGGACGAGATGTGCTACCGCTGGGGTGGAGATAAAGAGCGGGAGCTTTGGCTCCGACCGGAGACCCTTTTTGGTCAGCATTTTGAGAGTTATCTGCAAGAAGCTCGGGTGCGGAACGGAGCAATCACTGAACATAAGGATCTCGCCAGGATGGCGATAGAAAGAATACAAGGAGGAAATTAAGGTGTTTAGAATTAAAATCATTTATTTTGTGAACGAAGCAGTAAGCAGAGGCAATAGCGAAAGAGAGGCGGTGGTCTTGGCGGAAAATCTGCAAGCAGCTGAAGAGAAGGTTAAAAAGATAGATCCG
>JAZQAQ010000216.1:0-1862 GCA_045545255.1 Eubacteriales bacterium
GCTTATTTTTTTTGAAAGGACGAAGAATGAAAGCAATCATTTACAAAAACGGAACGATGCAGCACGGGGAATTTGAATGTCCCTTGACTTTGGCATCCGTTTCTGATGGTATTGCTGTTTTTCCCGGCTTTTGCGATGTGCACGTGCATTTGCGAGAGCCGGGATTTTCTTATAAGGAGACCATCGGCAGCGGGACCCGCGCCTGCGCACGCGGCGGGTATACCGATGTCTGCGCGATGCCCAACCTTAATCCCGTACCCGATAGTGTGGCGCATCTGGAGGAGCAGCTGAAGCTGATTCGCGAGAGTGCGGTCATCGGCGTCCATCCATACGGTGCGATCACCGTCGGTGAGCTGGGCGAGGAGTCTGCCGATCTGGAGGGGATGGCACCCGATGTCATCGCTTTTTCGGATGATGGACGGGGAGTCCAGAGTGAGGAGATGATGCGGGACGCTATGAAGCGTGCCAAAGCACTGGGCAAGATGATCGTTGCCCATTGCGAAGATAATTCGCTCCTCCGCGGCGGCTATATTCACGACGGTGAATACGCAAAAGCCCACGGTCATAAGGGAATCTGCTCTGAAAGTGAGTGGGGTCCCATCGCGCGGGATCTTAAGCTGGCAGAGGAGATCGGCTGCTCTTATCACGTTTGCCATATCTCCACCAAAGAGAGCGTGGAGCTGATCCGTCAGGCGAAGGCGCGAGGCGTGGATGTTACCTGCGAGACTGCCCCGCATTACCTTTTGATGAACGACAGTATGCTGCAGGAGGACGGTCGGTTTAAGATGAATCCGCCCATCCGCAGCGAGGAGGATCGACTGGCGCTGATTGAAGGCATCAAGGATGGCACCATTGATATGATCGCCACCGACCACGCCCCCCATTCTGCCGAGGAAAAGTCTAAAGGCTTGGCAGCAAGTGCTATGGGCGTGGTAGGGATCGAGACCGCCTTCGCCGCCGCTTATACCGGACTGGTCAAGACCGGTATTATCACTTTGGAGCGGCTGATCCAATTATTGAGCGATAATCCCCGTAAGCGGTTCGGACTTCCCGTAAACGGCTATACAGTCTGGGATCTGAACGAGGAATATGAAGTAGACCCCGCAGAATTTCTCTCCAAAGGGCGTGCAACCCCCTTGGCGGGAATGAAGGTCAGCGGCAGATGCCTTCTGACTGTTTGCGATGATAAAATTGTGTATAATAAAGAGTAATTGAGGAGGAGATAAAAATGGCTAAAAGAACAGATTTGAAAAAAATCCTGATCATCGGCTCCGGTCCTATCGTCATCGGTCAGGCAGCGGAGTTCGACTATGCAGGCACCCAGGCCTGCCTTGCACTGAAAGAGGAAGGCTATGAGGTGGTGCTTTGCAACTCTAACCCTGCCACCATTATGACCGATACGACCATCGCCGATAAGGTGTATATGGAGCCTTTGACTTTGGAGTATATTGCAAAGATTCTGCGCTATGAGCGTCCCGATGCCATCGTACCCGGTATCGGCGGTCAGACCGGTCTGAATCTTGCTATGCAGCTGGAGAAGAAGGGAATCCTCAAGGAGTGCGGCGTAGAGCTTTTGGGCACCAGCAGCGAGAGTATTAAGCGCGCCGAGGACCGTGAGCTTTTCAAGGAGCTTTGTATTGAGATCGGCGAGCCTACCATCCCCTCCGAGATCACCTATAGCGTGGAGGAGGCCAAGGAAGCAGCCAAGCGGATCGGCTATCCCGTTGTATTGCGTCCCGCCTTTACTCTGGGCGGTACCGGCGGCGGATTTGCTTATAACGAAGAAGAGCTGGTGGATCTGGGCGTCAATGCCTTTAAGCTTTCTCCCGTCCATCAGGTACTCATCGAAAAGAGCGTCAAGG
>JAZQAQ010000217.1:0-4025 GCA_045545255.1 Eubacteriales bacterium
AGGTCATAGCCCAGCTCCTTGGTGGCGGCGGAAATATCTGCTAAAGTGCAGGTTGCGTCCAAGGTGGCGGCACTTTCGGTCTCCTGCAGGGCAGGGGCAGCAGCAAGCTCCTGCTTGCCGCCGGCAATGGAGGCGATGATCTTATGGATCGCCGTGCTGTCCAGCTTGGTTTCTGCGTTCAGAGCGTCCTTTTTGGCACGGAAAATATCTGCCAATACATCCGCACGGAGATATTCTCCGCAAGCGGCGGTCTTGATGCCGTCCGCGCCTGCTTTAACGGCTTCGACCGCGCAGGCGGCTGCCATAGAGAGGGCGTTGGAGGGCTGTACGTAGACCGGCAGGTTGCAGGCAGCCTTGATCTCTTGGATCAGAGCGGCGTAGTCCTCGGGGAAATAGATGCCGCTATCGTCGCAGACGGTAACCGCGGTGGCACCGTTTTCTGCGGCGGTCTTGCAGCAGGCGGCGATAAAGCCTTCTTCCGCGCGGGAGGCATCCCGCGCCACAAACTCCACCTTGGTGCAAAGGGCGGCAGCAGCCTTACAGAGTGCTGCCAGCTTTTCCAGCATCTTGGGGGCTTTCAGATGATAAGTATACTCCATCTGAACGGTGGAGGTGGGGAGGACGACCTGCAGAACGGGATCGGCAGCGTCCTTAATGCATTCCCAGGCAGCGGCAGGGTTTTCACCTGCATCGATGGCGACGGAGGCATTTTTCATAGCAGCAGCAATGGTGCGGCAGACCACTGCATCCTCTTTTTCATTGACCAGAGCAGGCAGCTCGATAACATCTGCACCGGCTGTATCCAGTAGCTGGGTAATATTCAGCTTTTCCCGGAAGGAAAGGGTATTTTTCTGCTCGGCGTATGCACGCAGCGTTGCGTCGGAAACAATGATCTTCTTCATAATCTCAAATCCTTTCAATAAAAAATCCCGCAAAGAGAAAAGACTCTTTGCGGGATGATCAACAAAATAGTTTGACCACGGTACCACCCGGCCTTGCTTCCAAAAAGGAAACCACTCATCGGACTCCATCAAGTCCTTGACCTGTTACGGGATCACCCGGATTCTCTTACTGATGTTCAGAGAACCTGCTCCGATACGAGACAGATGCCTGCATCCTTTGCCGCCTCGCACCACCCGGCGACTCTCTGAAAGAAGGGTTGCAGACCCTTAATATCATCATTGCATTTACGAATTGTAAATTATTTTATCGCAACTTTTTTTGGTTGTCAATACTTTTTTAAAATTTTTTCTGCATTGCGCCAAGCGATCTTTTCCCGATCAGCGTCCTTCAGCGGCAGGCGGAAAAAATACTCCGCCTCCTCCTTGGGATCCCAGAGAGGAAAGTCGGTGCCGTAGAGCACCCGATCTGCGCCGTAGAGGTCGATATATTTCATAAAATCCGCGTCGCTCATAAACTGACGGGAGCTGGAAAGATCTACCCAGCAATTCTCGTTTTTTAAAAGCCCGTACGCCATCTCCTGCACACCCCAGCCGCCGAAATGCGCACCGATGACCTCCAATTTGGGGAAGTTTTCCAGCACCTTCAGCAGCCGTCTTGGATGGGAATAATCGTAGCGGGGATCGCCGGTATGCATCATAATGGGCATCTTGCCCTGAATGAAATCATACATCGGAAAGAGCCGCTCGTCATCGATATTGAAAAGCTGGGTGTCGGGATGGATCTTAATGCCTTTCAGCCCGCTTTTTTCAATGAATTCCAGCTCCTCCTCCATCCCTTCCATTGCGGCGTGGACGGTGCCGTATCCGTGGAACTCCGGGTGGAGTGCCACTTCGTCGATGATATTCTGATTGATCTTGCGTACCTGCTTGGGGTTGAGTGCCACCGGAAGCACAACGAATTCTTCCACCCCTGCAGCCTTGCCCCGCTCCAGCAGAAATTCTGCCGTACCGTGGACGCCGCCTTGATCCATTTCATAGAAATCCCGTACCGCCTGGGTCGCTTTATCGGCGATGGCTTCGGGATAGATATGGGTATGAAAGTCGATTAATTTCACATTGGTTCACCTCGTCTTTAGGCAGTTTAGCACGAAAACAGGGCATTGTCAAATGTTTATGGCGATTTAACCAATCACAGTGTGAAGTGATTGTATGTTTTGATAATTGTATATTAAGGTAATGTGTGATAAAATAAAAGTATAAAAAATGGATGGGGGTGATTTTTGTAGTGATGATTTTGTTCGGTGAAATTTGAAGAGATTGGAAAGGAGGAAATATTATGAAAAAGTTTGTATTGTTTTTGATGGTTTTTGTATTATCAATGAATTCGGTAGCATGGGCTTCAAGCGATCCAATTAGTTTGAGTAATACATTTGATGAAATGACAAGCGAACAATTTGCGTACTATACTGATTTAGCAACTTCTACTGTTGAACGATATTATGAGATCAGTATGTCTACTAAAACGGTGTTGTCCTCACAGGAAGAGTCAAAACGAACGGAAGAAAACCAGGTTTTATCCGAGGCGACACATCAAGCAATCGCTCAACTACCCTTGGAATCGGGGATTCGTGAATTAGTGACGGCAAAAATGAACTATGAGTCATTATACAGATATCAAGCTGATTATTCTACCGCATATATCGATGGCTCCTATGAAGTGATTGAGTGGAAGGCGGATGACGACATTTTAGTCCTTAAAATAGCGACTCTTGTTCGTTATCAGTATTCAGATTATGATACTGCCTCCTTGATGGGACGAGAGGAATACGTTGCGATTAGGGATCCGCAATCTCCGGTTATTTTTGATTGGTACAATACGGAGCCCTCGGGCTTTGATAGTTTAATCAGAGGGGAAGGATTGGATCTTTTTGATGCACAGAATTTGATTTCGGATGAAGATATCTTGCAATTACAACAAGAGGTACGATCTATAACGGAATCAACATTTGAAGCGTATAAACAAGTTGCTGTATATAAAAAGTGGTGAAACAAGCTCTGTAGGAGTAGAATCAGCAGAACTCATTGAAAAGCCAAAAGAATTGGTTGTACCTGCTTTGGGTGACTCTGCTAAATCGCTCGTGTTTGATAGTTGGATGAATGGTCGATATAGAGCAACATACTACGCAAGATATGTTATTGCTCAAACAACACCTGTTTCGGCAAGCGCAGCTTCTCCTCCTTCTAAATACTGTTTTGTCCATTTGTGTACTTGTGCGTGGCTTACTCCGGTCTCTCGTTCTATTTTTCTACCGCTTTCTCCACTCAACATTCTTTTTACTAACTCTAATTTTTCTTCTTTACTATGTGACGTTAGTTTCGTCCCCTTTTTGATTCCCATTTCTTTTTCTCCTTTTTTCTTATCTTAACATAAAAAATGATGGTAGACACTGGTTTTTTAGTGTCTACCATCATTTTATCATTTCACCAATTGGATCGGCATTTATTTTATTCAAATTGCGCATTATAAAGTTCTCTGTAAAAACCGCCCTTTTGCATTAGTTCCGTATGCGTTCCCTGCTGGACGATCGCGCCGTCCTTGACCACCAGAATGAGGTCTGCATCCCGAACGGTGGAAAGCCGATGGGCGACGACGAAGCAGGTTTTTCCCTGCATCAGCTTGAGCATTGCCTTTTGCACCAGCTTTTCCGTGCGGGTATCCACATTGGAGGTGGCCTCGTCCAGAATCAGCATCTGACAGTTCATCAGCATCGCACGGGCGATGGTCAAAAGCTGCTTCTGCCCTTTGGAGATATTGGCGGCATCATCGGTGAGGATGGTGTCGTACCCATCCGGCAGAGCGGTGATGAAGGAATGGATACCGGCTGCCTTGGCGGCGGCGATGACCTCCTCTTTGGTGGCATCGGGGCGTCCGTAGACGATGTTATCGTAGATGGTGCCGTAGAAAAGCCAGGTCTCCTGCAGGACCATCGAATAGGCAAGGCGCAGACTGTCGCGGGTGATGGAATGGATCTCCTTTCCGTCCAGCGTCACAGTACCTTTATCGATCTCATAGAATCGCATCAAAAGAAGTCGGAGGCCAAGCGGTCTTAGGAAGACAAAAGC
>JAZQAQ010000218.1:0-9764 GCA_045545255.1 Eubacteriales bacterium
GTAGACGCTTGGAAGGCCGAGCACAATATCTGAATTTGAAAAGGGTCGCTTGAGGCACACTCCGTAAGGAAGTGTGCCTTTATATTCGCCTACGCCGAGCATAAGGCAAACATATCGCCGACCGTAATAATAAAGCAGGAAGATTTTCGTCGAAAACCTTCCTGCTTTATTATTTATTCTTCCCCTTTCATATACTCTCTGGGACTGACTCCCATATGAGTCTTAAAGGTCTTGGAAAAATAGACATAGTCGTCATAGCCGCAGCATTCCGCCACCTCGGAAAGAGGAATATCCTTATAGGTATACATCAAAAAGCAGGCGTGCTCCATCCGCAGCTTGGCAAGAAACTTCAAGGGCGGCAGTCCGTAGCGTTTTTTAAAGAGCATCCGAATATAATCCTCGGCGTAGCCACCGGCGGTCAGGATCGAGGAAATATCCAGCTTTTGCTCGGTGAAATGTTCCAATAGCGTCTGATAGACCTCATTGAGTACCGATTCGGTGGTTCCGGGAAGCTCGGCAAGCTGCAGCCAAAACCGAATATAGGCAGCAGTAAGATCTGCCACAAAGGGACTTTCTATATGGCGATAGCGAAGCAGCATTTCCGCCAGAGCACGCCCCTCGCCCGCCTCGTTATCCCGCAGGACAACGGGGGTCTTGGTCATAATCCGCTTATTTCCCTCATCGCTGACCGTGATGCTGACAAAATCCTCTTCGGAAACGGAGATATGCCTGATGCCCGCAGGGACGATAATGGCGGTGCCTGCCCGAAACGGATACTCCCGCTGCTCGGTACGAAAAACGCCCCTTCCTTCGGTAAAGAGCAAGATTTCCGCGTCTGCGTGGGAATGAAACCGCTGCTGATGACGGCGATTAAAGGAACGATAGCGATCAATGATGTCTTTCATCGCGTTCACCTCCGCCTTCATTATAACAAAAATCTATCTTTTATACAAGTATAAATCGGTTTTGTCATAGTGATTTTCAAAATATGATGTTATAATGAAGAAAAAATACAAAAGGAGCAATTCTATGAATTGGGAATATTTAAGATCTGACGAAATGAAAGAAGCCATTGAGAAGAGCGGCGGGCTTTGCGTCCTGCCCATCGGTTGCACCGAAAAGCACGGTCCCCATATGCCCCTCGGCACCGACTATTTCGAAGCGAAGGAAGCTGTAGAGCGTGCGGCAGAGCTGGAAGATGTCGTCGTCTTCCCCACCGGCTTTTGGATGGGAGATATGATCGGCGTCCACGGTCATCCCCGGGGCAGCGAGATCAACCACGGTGCCATCGCCCTCAACCCCCACACCCTCTTGACGGTTTTGGAAGAGCTTTGCGTCGAGACCGCCCGCAACGGCTTCCGCAAGATCCTCATCGTCAACGCCCACGGCGGCAATAAAGCCATGCTGGACTTCTTCCTGCGCGCTCAAGGCTATAAAAACAAGAACTACGCCACCATGTTCCGCCATAAGCTCCATAACCGCAAGACCCTTTGCGAAAGCCTCATTGCCAATCGGGATACCCTCCCCATGCTCACCGATGAGGATATCAAGGTGCTGGAGCATTATCGGGAGACCACCTTTGGCGGCGGTCACGCCGACTTTGTGGAAACTGCCCGCGTTATGGCGAACCATCCCGAGCTGATCGCCGAGGATCGCTACGAGGTAGAAAGCGGTCTTTCCATCAGACGGAGCAGCCATCTGACCGATCTGGGCGTCTCCCTTACCCGAAGCTGGTCGGCAGATTATCCCAACGCATTCAGCGGATTTGCACCCCATGGTTGCTCTCAAACCATCGGTCAAGCCATTGCGGAATACAGCGCAAGAGAATTGGCGCATATCTTTAAGGTTCTGAAAGAGGACGAGGAATGCGTCAAGATCGCAACCGGAAAATAAAAAATATAAAAGACACTTTCTAATCGAAAGTGTCTTTTATATTTCCTTCCGCCACCGGAGCGGTGTCTTTCCCGTCTCCCGCTTAAAAAGCTTGCAAAAATATGCCGTATCATCATAGCCCATCAAGGCAGAGATCTCTCCGATGGAAATCGTATCGTTGCGCAGCATACTCTTCGCCTGAGAGATCCGCAGGCGGTTTTTATACTCCGTCGGCGTACAGCCCACCGCATCCCGAAAGCGGCGATACATATTAGCAGGGCTCATCAGGCAGATCTGCGCCAATTCCTTGCAGTTGATCTCCTCGGTATAATGCTCCCGAATATAGGAAACCACCTGACGGATCGGGTCGCGGCGGTCATTACTCTGCAGCCAGACCATACGATCCAAAAGCTCATAGACGCACGCCTTTCTCAAAAGAATAGTCTCGGCGTTCATAAAAAGCTCTGCCAACCGATGAATGATCTCCGAGACCACCGGATCCGGCACCAGACAGACCGGCATCGGCTCTGCGGAAAAAATCAGCCGCTTTCCTTGGGGATCCAAAAGGGAGAAATGCACGCGAATGATGGTATATTCCTCCGAATGCTCCACCATCCGATGATAAGAACCATAGGGCAGATATATGCACGCACCCGGCTGCAGCTTCACCCGCCTATTCCCCCATTCATAGATGCTCCAGCCCCGCTCCACCAGCATAAACCCGTTCTCTGCCCGACCTGCCACCTCAAGGGACGGATAGCCGGGGGTCTGCCGAATGGCAGAGATGCCGTGGAGAGTAAATGGAATTTTATTCAATTCGTCCGGACTGCATAATTTCATAAATCCCCTCTGTTTTACGCTTTTTTATCATTATAATTTGGTGATAGAAAAATGTCAAGATTGAGAATTTTGTTATAAAAATGTATAATTTCAACGCTTGATTTTTTCTGCATTTGCGGTATCATTAGTATGAAAGATCATTTTATCAAGATAAGGAGAAAAGCTATGACAAAAGAAGAACTGATCCGCATTGCCAAAGAATACGGTGCCGATCTGGTCGGTATCGCTTCGCTGGACCGCTTTGAAGGCGCTCCCAAGCAAATGGACCCTCGGTACATTATGCCGGAAGCAAAGTCTATGATCGTAATGGGCTTCCGCGTGATGCGCGGCTCCCTCCGCGGTATTGAGGAAGGTACCTTCTTCAGCAACTATTCCGCAATGGGTTACGGCGGTCTGACCTATACTTATATCCCTATGACTGTTATCAACATCTGCCGTCATCTGGAGGATGAGGGCTACGAAGCCATCCCTCTGGGTCACCAGAGCGACTGGCGCGGCATTGATAACCGCGGTAAGCTCCGTCAAAACTATTCCCGCCCTGTGGAAGAGGGCAAGCCCCAGCCGGATATTATGCTCCACCTGCGCATTTGCGCATTTTTGGCGGGCTTGGGCGAGATCGGCTACAGCAAGATGCTGCTGACCCCCGAATTTGGTCCCCGTCTGCGCATCGGCGTCATCCTGACCGAGGCGGAATTTGAGCCCGATCCCATCTATAACGGTCCCAAGCTCTGCAATAAGTGTATGGCTTGCGTCAAGCACTGTCCCGGTCACGCCATCAGCGGCGAAAAGACGGTGAAGGTCACCCTCGCCGGTCACGAAGTGGAATGGGGCGAGCTGGACTGCGACGCTTGCGATATCGCATTCCGCGGCGGTGAGATCTGCGAGGAGGGCGAGCGCGGTACGTACTTTGACGGTCGTGACGACGTCAAGCCCGCACCCCATAGTCCCTTCTATAATAAGCCTGCCAACCTCTATCAGACCGGTCAGGCAGTCTGCGGCGCAATGGGTTGTACCCGCGCTTGTATGATCAATCTGGAAAAGCGGGGTGTTCTCTCCAATAAATTCCATAAGCCCTTCCGCAGAAAGCCCCTCTGGAGCGTGGATTGGTCGGATTATGAGCCGGTGGAATTCTCCAATACCAGCGTCAGCGAGCTGGGTGCTCATACCAGCAGAAAAACTGCTGCTGCAGAGGCCGATCTGAGCAAGCTGCACGATAAGGAGCCTGACTAAGCAATGAAATTCGCTGTTGGCTACCAGTTGAGGGAGGAGGGCAAGATGCCCTTCTCCGCCATCGTTGCGCAGTATCGGGATCATATTGCCGAGGTCTATTTCCCTTGGAGCGATCTGCCCAGCGGGCGCGATTCCCTTGCCGAGCGGCTGGACCGTCCGGAGGACGAGGTAGAAAAGGCGGTACTGGCGGAACTGAAAGCCATCCGTGGGATGGGGATTCGGCTGGACCTTTTGCTCAACGGCAACTGCTACGGCGGCGACGCGATGAGTGAGCGTCTGGCAGAGCGGATCGAAGGCGTGCTGGCACATCTGGAGGAGGAAGAGTGTCTGCCCGAGGTGGTCACCACCGCCTCCCCCGCCATTGCCCATATGGTCAAGACCCGCCGCCCCCATATGGAGGTGCGCGCCTCGGTCAATATGCGGATCGGGTCTGTTAAGGGCTTGGAATATGCCAAGCATCTCTTTGATTCCTTCTATATCTGCAGAGATTTCAATCGGGACTTCGACCGCATCAAGGAGCTGAAAGACTGGGCGGATCAAAACGGCAAGGGGCTTTATCTCCTTGCAAACAGCGGATGTCTGCGGGAATGCTCCTTCCAGACCTTCCACGACAATCTGGTCGCCCACCATCAAGAGGTGGCAAACCAAAGGAATATCTCCGGCTTTCTCCCCTATGCCTGCTGGAATCATCTGCGGGACCCCGCCAATTGGGTCTCCATCCTGCAAAACACTTGGATAAGACCCGAGGATCTCCATCATTACGAGCCTTATTTCCCGATGGTCAAGCTGGCGACTCGGATTCATCAGCTCCCGATGATGGTGATCGACGCCTATACCAAGGGCGTCTATCGAGGCAATCTGCTCGACCTTTTTGAGCCGGGCTTCGGACCTGCCCTTGCGCCTTACGTGCTGGATAACAGCAAGTTCCCCGCCGATTGGTTCGAAAAGACCGCATCCTGCGATAAAAACTGCAGCAAATGCAACTATTGCCGAGATGTACTGAATAAAATACTTTTGGAAAACTAAAACTTCCGCCGAGGGATTGCCCTCGGCGGGTTTGTTTGAGACTGTCAAAAAAGTCCCCGACCGCAGAAAAAAGAAAAATTAAATGGGGAAGAAAGCAATTTATAAAGAGCCATATAGGGAAGGAGTATCACTCTTTCCCTATGTACTTTTACAAGGAAAAATTCCGCATTGCTATGCGGAATTTAATTAAATTTTTTCTGCTATCCGCCAAACCGCTCTCTACCGTACCTATGTACGCCGACGAGACCGGTTTGACGAATTCGGGAACATTTTTTAAGTGACACCCCAAATCTTTGATTTGGTTGGTGGAACTTATGCAGAGCTGAGAGTCTCCCAGCGTATCAAAAAAAATAGTGTTTTTTTTGACACGCTGAAACAAAACCTCCGATTGCAATCGGCGGTTTTGTTTGCTATAATAAGAAAAAAGGAGGGATCGAAATGCCGAAGAAACCGTTGCAAAATCAAAAACTACTGCGGTTGCAGCAGATCTTTCTGCAGGAGACCGATGAAAACCACGGGCTGACGATGGAGCAGCTTTTGGAGCGGCTGGCCGCCTTTGGCATCTCGGCAGAGCGCAAAAGCATCTATGAAAACATCGAGACCCTCAACCAATGCGGGATGGACATCCTCCGCGAAAAGCGGGGCGGGCATACTTACTATTACGCCGCGTCCCGTGACTTTGAGACCGCCGAGCTGCGACTTTTAGCCGACGCGGTGGCGTCCTCGCGGTTCATCACCGCCAAAAAGTCGGGCGAGCTTTTGCAAAAGCTCTCAAGGCTGACCAGTCACCACTTCGCCGCAGGTCTGCGGCGGCAGGTGCACGTTGCAGGTCGAGTCAAAAATATGAACGAAACCATCTTTTATTTGGTGGACGATCTCAACCGCGCCATCGGCGAAGATGCGGCGGTGGAGTTTTGTTACTACGACTGGCTGCCCGAGGGCAAAGCCCTCAAAAGAACCCCGCGCCACGGCGGGCGGCGATATCTGGTCTCCCCTTGGCAGCTCCTCTGGCAGGATGAGTTTTACTATCTCATCGCCTATGACCATTCCTCTGCCCAAATCCGTCATTATCGGGTGGATCGGATGGGCGAGATCGCCCTCACCGACCTGCATCGGTTGGGCGAGGCAGAGTTCAAAAAGATCCGTATGGAGGATTATACCGCCCGTCTATTCGGAATGTTTGGCGGTGAGACCAAGGCGGTCACGCTCTCCTTCCCCGCCCGTCTGACCGACGTGATGATCGACCGATTCGGCAAGGATCTGCGGCTGCAGCCCAAGAACGATGACCGCTGGGCTTTGCGGGTGGAGGTCATCCCCAGCCTGCCCTTCTATGGCTGGCTCTTATCCCTGGGACCTCAGGTCTCCATCGACGGACCGGAGGAGATAAAAAATGAATATATTGCCGCACTGCGGCATCAATTGGAGGTACAAGAAAATGGTTAAGCATATGATCATCTGGAAGATCAAGGACGAAATCGAGAATAAGCAGGCAGCAAAGGAAGCCATCAAGGTGGCATTGGAGGGGCTGGTCGGCACCATCGACGGGCTTTTGGAGATGCATATCCATATCGATGGCTTTGAATGCTCCGCAGGAGACCTGATGATGGACTCCACCTTGGAGAGTAAGGAGGCCTTGGAGGCTTATCAAAAGCATCCCGCCCATCAAGCAGTTGCCAATGGCATCGTCCGTCCCGCAGTCTGCCAGAGACTCTCTTTCGACTATGAAGTGTGATGTGCTTTGTGTCTTCAGACACAAAGCAGCGAGGATATATCGCCTTTGCGAAGCAAACATATCGCCAACCATCAAAATGTTTTTTCTCCGCAAATACAAAAAAATTCAAGAAAAACCGGCTGATGCTTTTGCATCAGCCGGTTTTTAATAATAAAATTGGTTGATTTTTGCCATTCGGCAAAAATCTTCCTTTTTTCTTCTTTATTCTTTCTTCTTTAATCTTTACTTCCTATAGTCCACATACTTCCAGTTCTGAATCAAATACTCCATACCGGAAAGAATGGTCAAAAGGGTTGCGACATAAATCAAAATCGTGCCGAAAAAGGCGGTCGTCTCGGGAGATGCACCGGTCAAAAAGGGAATTCCGAGTCCGTATTCCCATTCACCCAGCAGGACCGGCTCCACCATCAAAAGCAGCGTAGCGATCATCTGGGTAACGGTCTTTGCTTTTCCCCACCAGCCTGCGGCGATGACCTTGCCCGCACTGCTTGCGGCAACCAGCCGAATGGAGGTGACCATCAGCTCACGCGCAATGATAATGACGGTAATAACGGGGTGGATCAACCCCATATGCTGCAGCAGAACCAAGGCGGTGATGACCAGCATTTTATCCGCCAAGGGGTCTAAAAACTTACCGAAATCCGTTACTTGGTTATGCTTTCTCGCCAGATTGCCGTCCAAGGCATCGGTGGCGGAGGCGATGGCATAAATGACCGCGCCCACCAGCGCGCCCCAAGGATGAGGCACAAACAGCAGGACCACCATAAAAGCAGGGATCATCAGCACTCTCAATAATGTCAGTTTATTGGGTAAATTCATTCTACGATCCTCCCGATCAGGTCAAAATCCATCGTTTCCTCGATGGTGACATCCAAAAACTCGCCCGCTTTGATACTGCCGTTGCCGGTAAAGAAGATCTTACCGTCGATATCCGGAGCTTCCATATAGCTTCTGCCGTACCAGCACTCGCCGTACCGATCATAGCCCTCCACCAGTACCTTGAGGGTCTTGCCCACCATTGCCTTTTGCTTTTGCTCCACAATATCCGCCTGAATGGTCTCGATCACCTCGCGGCGACGCTCCTTGACCTCATCGGGGATCTGGTCGGGCAGATCATAGGCGACGGTCCCCTCCTCTTGGGAGTAGCAGAACACGCCCAGCTTATCAAACTTGGCTTCTTTTACGAAATTGCAAAGTCCCTCAAATTCCTCTTCGGTCTCGCCGGGGAAGCCGACGATCAGAGTGGTGCGCAATACCGCATTGGGGACCCGCTCACGAATAGTTTGGATGGTTTTCATCAGCGATTTTTCATTGCCGGGGCGACCCATACGGGTCAGCACCGAGCCCACCGCGTGCTGGATGGGCATTTCGATATAGGGCAGCAGCTTATTCTCCTCGGCAAAAAGCGTGATCAGCTCCTCGCTGATCTTATCGGGATGGAGATACAATAAACGCAGCCAGCGAAGATCGCCCTCGATCTTCAAAATCTCGCGGATCAGCTCCGGCAGGCGGCGACGCCCATAGCGATCCAACCCGTAGTTGGTGGTATCCTGAGCGATGAGGATCAATTCCTTGCACCCGCCCTCGATCAGGCTCTTGGCCTCGTCCAAGATACGGTGGAAGGACCGACTGCGGAAGGGACCGCGAATAGCGGGGATGGCGCAATAAGCGCAGCGGTTGCTGCAACCGTCCGAAATCTTGAGATAGGCGGTCTGGGGCGGCGTTGTAAGCACCCGTTCACCCTCCAGCTGAAGCTCGCTCTTGGGATCGTACCATTCCACCCGCTCACCTGCCAGCACCTTTTCCACCGCGTCTGCTACACGCTGAAAAGAGCCGACGCCCAAAAAGCCGTCCACCTCGGGGATCTCGGCGGCGATCTCCGCCTGATAACGCTCCACAAGGCAGCCTGCGGCAATGATCTTTTCCACCTTGCCCTCTGCCTTCAGCTGCGCCACCTCAAAGATGGTCTCCAAGGCCTCCTGCTTTGCGCTCTCGATGAAACCGCAGGTATTGATGATCACCACCTGCGTCTTTTCCAGATCGGTCACGATATTATAGCCTTTATTGATGCAGGATGCGATCATTTTTTCGGTATTGATATTATTCTTTTCGCAACCCAGTCCGATAAAACCAATATTAATCATCGTCGTCCTCTTTTATTCCTTGATTGATATCCTCATATGAAAAGCCCAGCCGCAATAGTCCCTGCACCACCCGATTCCGCTCCTTGCGGTCGGAGAGGTCACTGCGGCGGTATTTGGTCTCCAAATGATACGCGACCCCATCGGTGAAATCATCACCCAGACTCTCTACCGCTTCAGCGGCAAGGTCTGCGGAAAATCCTCTTTGGATCAGCTCCGGTAAGATTCGGCGCGGTCCCCAATGCTTGCCTTCCATAAAACGCTCTGCCAAGCGATAGGCAAGCCGCTCATCATTGATAAACCCTTGCTCCTCCATCCGATCGCAGGCAAGCTCTGCCACTGCGGGACGGATGCCGAAACGGGTCAGCTTTTCATAAAGCCGCTTACGGCTCAAATCGCCGTAGCCTAAATATTGATACGCCTTTTCCTTGGCAGGGATCAGCTCCGCCGCCAAGGTCAGTGCCTCCACCTCCTCATCCCCAAAGGGATCGCCCACCGAAAGCTCCTGCTGCAGCAAAAGCTCCAGCGGGACGGAGAGATAAAACGCCCCGTCCACATAGAGATCCCGCTTTGCAGGATCAGAGTCGTTCGGCAGGATGGCGGTAAGAGTCGGCTTATTCGAAGTCATCTGCGGAGACATCCAGCGACACTGCGGGTGTCACAGGCTTTTCAACGGCTGCGGGAGCAGCGGCTGCCTTCTTGGGCTTGCCTGCCTTGCTCTCCATCTCCTGCAGTTGACCGAAATTCTCACGAATTTTTTGCTCCAGCTCGGCGGAGATATCGGGGTTTTCACGCAGGAACTGCTTGGCGTTATCCCGACCCTGACCGATGCGGGTATCCATATAGGAGAACCAAGCACCGCTCTTCTTGACGAATTTCAGCTTTTCGCCCAGATCCAGAAGCTCGCCCTCCTTGGAGATGCC
>JAZQAQ010000219.1:0-42028 GCA_045545255.1 Eubacteriales bacterium
TGGAAGACGAGGCACTGATCTATGGTGAATATGATAACGGTGCAACTGCTGTTTTCCATACAAGTACCGGAGAATACCCCGGCACCAATCGATTGGAGATCACCGGAGATCGCGGTAAAATGGTGCTCGAAAACGGAGTGCTGAAATTATGGCGTTTGCAAGAGTCGGAAAGAAAGTTTTGCTTTGAGAACGATAGATCCTTTGCAAAGATTCCTATGGAATATGAGGAAATGACTTTTGCACCTACCCCAAAAGCTCACGGTCTTGTATTGCAGAATTTTGTGAATCATATTCTCTACGGTGAGGATTTACTTTCAGACGGAAGAGAAGCCGTTAACGAAGTGATGCTTTGCAATAGTGCCTATTTATCTTCTTGGCTGGATGGCTGGGTTGAGTTACCCTTCGATGAAGAAAAATTTGATGCCGAATTAAAAAAACGGCAGGAATTATCCCAAAAACGCGCCGTGCGCGATGTCTCTGAAAATGCAGAGTATCAAGAGCGTTGGCAGGTGCGCTGGTAAATTAAATAAAAAAGGCGGTACTGTTGTACCGCCTTTTTGTTCTGTTAGAAAATGCTGATGTTGACGACCAATGCTGCAAATACGATGGAGACCATAGAGAGCAACTTGATCAAAATGTTGATAGAAGGACCTGCGGTATCCTTGAAGGGATCGCCTACAGTATCACCGACAACGGCAGCCTTATGCTGGGCAGAACCCTTACCGCCGTGCTCGCCGCTTTCAATATACTTTTTGGCGTTGTCCCAAGCACCGCCGGAGTTAGACATAAAGATTGCCATCAGGAAGCCGGAAACAGTCGCGCCGGCGAGCATACCTACAACGCCGGAGCAGCCGAGAATCAAACCGACGCAAACGGGAACGACGATTGCAATAATAGTGGGAAAAATCATTTCACGCAAGCTGGAGCGTGTACACAAGTCAACACAGGAAGCGTAATCAGGATCGTTTTTGCCTTCCATCAGTCCTGTAATTTCTTTAAACTGACGGCGAACCTCCAATACGACGGACTGGGCAGCCTTGCCGACAGATTCCATCGTCAGTGCCGCAAAAACAAAGGGGAGACAGGCGCCGACAAAGAGACCGATCAGTACGGTGGGATTCATCAGGCTGAGATTTGCGAGCTTTTCAGCACCGCCCTCGATGGTGTTCACCTTATCGATATAGGATGCCATCAAAGCAAGCGCAGTCAGGGCAGCAGAGCCGATCGCAAAGCCTTTTCCGGTTGCGGCGGTGGTGTTGCCCAGAGAATCAAGAGCATCGGTGCGCTGACGCACTTCGGGCTCAAGACCTGCCATTTCAGCAATACCACCTGCGTTATCGGCGACGGGACCGTAAGCGTCAGTCGCAAGGGTGATACCCAAGGTGGAAAGCATACCTACTGCAGCAAGAGCGATGCCGTAGAGACCCATATTGGCGTTTGTGTTAGTGAACCCGCCGGAAACGAAGTACGCGATGAGTACGCAGGCGGAGATGATGAGAATGGGGAGGGCGGTGGAGAGCATTCCAAGTGAAAGACCGCCGATGATGATGGTTGCAGAACCGGTCTCGGAGTTATTGCTGAGTTTTTTTGTAGGCTTATAGGTGTCAGAGGTGAAATGTTCTGTCGCCTGACCGATCAGCACGCCGGAAATCAAACCGGCGAGGATTGCAAAGTAAAGTCCGATGTGCTCTTTGCCAAGCAAGAAGAATACCATCGGCAATGCGATGATTGCGATTAGAATAGCACTGAAATTTGTACCTCTTGCCAGCGCATTCAGCAAATTCTTCTGAGAAGCACCTTCTTTGGTGCGTACCAAAAAAGTACCGAATACAGAGCAGAGAATACCGATTGCTGCCATCAGCATCGGCAACGCCATAGCGCGGATGTTGCCGTTGAAGGCAGCCACACCCAGAGCGGATGCGGAAATGATAGAGCCGACATAGGATTCGTAAAGGTCGGCACCCATTCCTGCTACGTCGCCTACATTATCGCCGACATTATCAGCGATAACAGCGGGGTTACGGGGATCATCCTCCGGGATGCCCGCTTCAACTTTGCCCACAAGGTCTGCACCGACGTCGGCGGCTTTAGTGAAGATGCCGCCTCCTACGCGGGCGAAGAGTGCCATTGAGGATGCACCCATACCGAAGGTGAGCATTGCGCCGGTAATAGCGGCGGGATCCAGTTTGAAAACAAACTTTAGTAAGATGAACCATATAGAAATATCCAAAAGACCGAGACCGACAACGGTGAAGCCCATAACCGATCCTGCGGAGAAAGCAACCCGCAGACCGCGGTTAAGACCTTCGCGGCAGGCGTTGGCAGTTCTGCTGTTTGCAGCGGTTGCGATCTTCATCCCAACGAAACCGGACAGTGCTGAAAAGAATCCGCCGGTAACAAAGGCGAAAGGAACGTACCAAGTCAGCAGATCAAAGGCTGCCATAATACAAAGGATGACAAACATACAAGCAAAAAAGACAGCTACAATTGTATACTGGCGTTTCAAATAAGCGTTTGCGCCTTTTCGGATCGAACCTGCGATTTTTTTCATCAGATCTGTACCTTCCGAAAAGCTCATAACCTTTTTTGCCATAATGGCGGCAAATACCAGGGCGATAACTGCCCCGATGAATGTGAAAAACACAAGACAGTTTTCTAAGTTGAACATTTAAAAAATCCTTTCTTTTTTAAAATAGGTAAATATTATAACAGAAATCTTTTTGTAATACAAGTTTTTTTGTATATCGAATAATTTTTTGATGATGTTATTTGAAAAAAGGATTGATAAATTCTTATTTCGTGATATAATTATACAAAAAAATCGCATAAAGGTGCGGTTTATTATCGATAGGAATCGAGGGATTTATAAAATGAATTCGGAATTTGAACTTAGTTTGCTTAATGACTTTTATGAGTTCACGATGAGCAACGGTTATTATAATGAAGGGAAAGGCGAGCAAATCGTCTACTTTGATGTGTTCTTTCGCCGAGTTCCGGACCGGGGCGGATATGCGATCTGTTGCGGTCTTGATCAGGTGATTGACTATATTTCTAATTTGTCATATTCAGATGAAAGTATTGAGTTTTTACGTCAAAAAGGTATGTTTTCCGAGGGCTTTTTAGAGTACTTGAGAAACTTTAAATTTACCTGTGATGTTTACGCAGTTCCGGAGGGAACCCCTGTTTTTCCCGGCGAGCCTATTCTAACAGTACGTGGACCTGCGATCCAGGCGCAGCTTTTGGAGACGATGATTTTGTTGACCATCAACCATCAAAGCTTGATTGCTACCAAGGCGTCCCGAATTGTGCGAGCTGCAGACGGTCGAGGCGTGAGTGAGTTTGGCGCTCGTCGTGCACACGGTACGGCTGCTTCGATTATGGGCGCGAGAGCCGCATATATTGCGGGATGCACCGGTACATCTAACGCCCTCTGCGATAAGCTTTACGGCGTTCCCTGCAGTGGTACGATGGCGCATAGCTGGGTGCAAAGCTTTCCTACCGAATATGAAGCTTTTGAGGCATATGCAAGAAACTATCCGAATGCTTGCGTTTTACTGATCGATACCTTTAACGTATTAAAATCCGGTCTTCCCAATGCGATCCGTTGTTTTGACGAGGTCTTGAAACCAATGGGAGCACGGCCTGTTGCGGTCCGCATAGATTCCGGTGATATTACATATTTGTCTAAGAAAATACGTAAGGTTTTAGATGATGCAGGCTATCCGGACTGCAAGATTATGGTGTCCAATTCTTTGGATGAATATATCATTCGCGATTGTATTATTCAAGGGGCAAAGATTGATTTGTTTGGCGTGGGGGAGCGGTTGATCACCTCTCGAAGCGAGTCTGTATTCGGCGGTGTTTATAAGTTAGTAGCCGTCGAAGAAGAGGACGGAAGCATAACGCCGAAGATTAAAATCTCTGAAAACATCGAAAAAATTACGACGCCTTGCTTTAAGCAATTATATCGATTTTTCTCAAAAGAGACTGGGATGGCGATTGCCGATCTTTTGACGATTCACGATGAAGTGATCAACGAAAACGAGCCCTATACGCTGTTTGATCCCGTCCATACCTGGAAGGAAAAGTTGGTCACAAATTACAAGGCGGTTCCTCTTTTGAAACCGATTTTTATGAATGGTGAATTGGTTTATGAAAAGCCTTCTACCCAGGAAATTCGCACATATTGTCTGGATCAGCTTGCCTTGCTTTGGGATGAGGTGAAACGTTTTGAAAATCCTCACGAGTATTATGTGGATTATTCTCAAAAACTCTGGCAAATCAGGCACGACCTTTTGAAAAACAGAACATAACGCAATTTGTTATAATAACCAAAAATGCCGCTGTTATTTTTTTAACGGCGGCATTTTTGGCTATTATGCACAACTAATTATGTAAACTGTTTTTTGATTGTTCATATTTTACGAAAAAATTAGCAGTTTTTTTGTAAAATGTTAAAAAAATGATTGAAATTATATATATATTGTGCTATAATCATCCCGATAGTATGGATAAAAGCGTACAAATCGTTTTTGTGTAATTTGTTCGATTTGATTTGTTCAAATGCACAAAGCCTTGTTCGCCGCTTGATATACTGATCAATTTAACTTGGAGGTAGTTTATGAAAGACAAGAGTGCAAGTTCTGTCCTGCGGTCTTTTCTGGCGGTCGTTATGATCTTGATCATGGCGTTTTCTATGACCACCTTCGTCTTTGCGGATGAAGTGGTTGAAAATGATGCGACTGCTGCCGGAGATACTGCTGCCGGGGCAGAGAAGGAAGAAACTTCGACAAATAATTCCTACGGTCCTGCCGATACGGTTATTCCTGAAGGCTCTAACAATGAGACTCAGGTTTCCGTGGTTGGCTTCTATCGTAGCGGAAGATATGTCGATTATTACACCGAGTATCAGCAATATGATGTTGCTCTGCCTGAGATCAAGGTCGATGCAACCCAGATCGTATCTGCAACCGCTCCCAACGAGATCAAGGCATCTTATGAGGGACGCAATCAGGTTGTTGTTACGAAGGGTGCCGGATCTTTGACCTATCAGATCAATGTGAGCAAAACCGGTATGTATGCTATCTGCCTGGAGTATTTCCCGCTGCTGGGCGATGGCAACGGTAAGGATTATGAAATTGCTGTAATGGTCGATGGCAAATATCCCCATAGCGACGCTAAGCGTTTTTCTCTGAAGCGTAACTGGGCAGATGAGGAAGATGAAAGTGCGTTCGACTCGGTCGGTAATGAACTCTACTCAAAGCAGGTTGAATCTGCCAAGTGGATGACGAAAGATATTCGTGACCCCGACGGTGTGTTCGACGATGCGGTTAAGTTCTATCTGACCGAAGGTGTGCACACCATTACCATCAGTGTAAACACCGGTGTTCTCGCTCTTGACTCTATTCGTTTCTATAATGACGGCGAGGAGATGTCCTACGCAGATTACATTGCAATGAATGATTCCAAGGGCGCAGCCGATGCGATGGAAGAGTTTGTACTTGAAGCAGAGACCTACATCGACAAGAGCGAGTCTTTGATTCAGCCTGCATACGACCGTAGTGACCCCAAGGTTACTCCGTACAGCATCAGCAAGACCCGTCTGAATGTTTTGGGCGGTGAGAACTGGAATACCAACGGTCAGACCGTTAACTGGCAGATCGAAGTTCCCGAAGACGGTTATTATACCATCGGTGTTCGCTATCGTCAGTCTTACGTTGAGGACTCCACCTCCTTCAGAAGAATCTATATCGACGGTGAGGTTCCCTTTGAAGAGGCGAATGCAGTAGGCTTCCCCTTCGGAAGTGGTTACAACTACAAAGTCCTCGGCGATGTGGATGAGAACGGCAAAGCCTATGACTTCAAGTTCTATTTGACCAAGGGCCAGCATGACCTTTCTATGGAAGTTGTAATCGGTGATATGGCTCGTGTCAGCCGTGAAGCCGAAGATATCGTCTATCAGCTGAACTATATCTATCGTAAGATCATTATGGTTACCGGTACCACTCCGGATACTTATCGTGACTACGAGCTTGATAAGAAGATCGCCGGTTTGATGGATATGTTTAAGTCCGTCCACGAAGATATGCTTCTCGTTGAAGAGGAAGTTATCGCTATTAACGGTAACCTTGGCTCCGCTTCCATTATCAATACTTTGAAGCTGCAGCTTCAGGACTTCATCGCCAAGCCTTACGTAATTCCCGATCGTCTTTCTACCTTTAAAGATAATATAAGTACCCTCAGTTCCTGGATGCTGGCTCTGCGTAATCAGCCTGTTCAGTTTGATAAGCTGGTCTTTGCAGGCTCCGGCATCGTACCTACCCGTCAGGTTTCGAACTTCTTTGAGAATGTCAGCCACGAGGTTCGTGCATTTATCTCCTCTTTCGTGGATGACTATACCTCCGTCGGTGCAGAGAGCTCTACCGGCCGTGATCTGACGATCTGGGTTGGTACCGGTCGTGACCAAGCGACTGTATTGAAGACCTTGACCACCAACTACTTTACTCCGGAGACAGATATTTCTGTTAATGTTGGTCTGGTACCTCTGGGTATCTTGGAGAAGGCGATTGTTGCAGGCCGCGGTCCCGATATCGCTTTGCATATCGGTCGTGCTACTCCTATGAACCTTGGCTTCCGTAATGCTGTTTATGATCTGACTCAGTTCAGCGATTTTGAAGAGGTCACCAAGCGTTTCTCTAAATATGCATTGGTACCTTATACCTTAAGCACCAATGACGATGCAGGCAATCCGGTTAAGAAGGTTTTTGCTTTGCCCGAGACTCAGGACTTTAAATTGATGTTCTATCGTTCCGATATCTTTGCAGAGCTGGGTATCAGCGCTCCGAACACTTGGGATGAATTGGACGATGTCCTTCCTTATATTCAGGCAAACAATATGACGGTCGGTCTGGATCCCAATGCCAGCGGTGAGACCTTCTATACCTTGATTCTGCAGAGCGGTCATACTCCTTACAGAGAAGACGGTACCGCTACCAATTTCACCGAGCAGTATGCGATCGATGCATTCGAAAGATGGACTCGTTACTATCTGCAGTATGATCTGCCGACTGACTATAGCTGGTACAGCCGTTTCAGAAACGGTGAGATGCCTTTGGTAATTCAGGGTTATTCCAGCATTACTTATCTGCAGGAATCTGCTCCCGAGCTGAACGGTCTTTGGAAGGTTGCTCCCGTTCCCGGTATTCTGGATAAGGAGACCGGTGTCATCAACCGCACTGACCAATCCAGCGGTATGAGCGGATGTATGATCATTGAGCGTACCATTAAAAAGGCAAAGAATCCCGAGCAGAAGCTTCAGGACGCTTGGACCTTTATGAAGTGGTGGACCTCCGCAGACATCGCAGCAGATTACGGTAACCGTGTTGAGATGGCGATCGGTTCTGTGGCAAGATATTCTACCGCAAACCTTCAGGCCTTCGAAAAGATTAAGTGGTCCAGTGATGAGGCTGCTGTTATCAAGGCTCAGCGTGAGTGGACCCGCGAGACTCCCGAGTTGGTCGGTGGCTACTATGTAAGCCGTAATATCATCAACGCATTCCGTAATGTTGTAAACAACAGTGCGAATCCGCGTGAAAAACTTTTCTATTATAATAATGAGATAAACGATGAGATTTGGCGTAAGCGTTCCGAATATCATCTGTCTGTCCCGGAGGAGGCGAGAAAATAATGGCTTCTGTATCCAAGCAACGTGAAATTGAATTATTAAAGAAGAAAAAGCTTTCCTTCTCCGAGCGCGCAGCTCTTACTTGGCGGTCGATGAAGGAGAATAAAATCAACTATCTGTTGATTATGCCTTTTATGGTCTTCTTCACTTTGTTTACGATCATCCCCATTGCTGCGTCTATGGTTTTGTCTTTCACTCGCTACGACATTCTGAATACTCCCATCTTTATCGGTTGGAATAACTATTTGAGAATGTTCTTGGAAGACAGCGTATTTTTGATCGCATTGAAGAATACCTTGAAGTTTGCAATTATTACCGGACCGGTCAGCTACTTGCTGTGCTTTATCTTTGCATGGTTTATCAATGACCTTTCTCCGGTAGCCAGAGCGTTCTTTACCGTAGTCTTCTATGCGCCGACGCTGGCAAATGTATACTTCATCTTCCAGTACCTCTTCAGCAGTGATATGTACGGTCTTATCAATTCTATTATGATGAATTTGGGTATGATTGATGAACCTATCGCTTGGTTGAAGAATACGAAGTATATGCTGAATATCGTTATTATTGTTCAGCTGTGGTGCTCGCTGGGTACCAGCTTCCTGTCCTTTATCGCAGGTCTGCAGAACTTGGATCCCTCTCTTGCAGAGGCGGGTGCTATCGACGGTGTTCGTAACCGTTTCCAGGAACTCTTCTATATTACCCTTCCTCAGATGGGTGGTATGCTGATGTTCGGTGCGGTTATGCAGATTTCCTCTTCCTTCGCAGTAGGTGGTATTTCCTCCTCGTTGCTGGGTAACCCGTCTGTTGACTACGCCGGTCATACTTTGGTTCTGCATATTTCCGACTTTGGTCATACTCGGTTTGAGTTGGGTTATGCATCTGCAATCGCAGTTGTACTGTTTGCAATGATGATTTTGAGTAAGGCTTTGATCAATAAGCTGCTTGCTCGATTCTCGCACGATTAAGAAAGGAGAGTGAACAAGAAATGTCTACTAAGTTAAGAAGAACGAAAGTTTCCGTTGTCGGCGACATTACTACTTATCTTTTGCTCGCTCTCTACGCTGCATTTATGTCGTTGCCGCTGGTTTATGCGATTGTTCAGTCCATTAAGCCGTACAACGAGCTGTTCATCTTCCCGCCCCGTTTCTTCACCAGAAACCCGACCTTGATGAGCTTTAGAAAGCTTTTTGACTTGACCTCTACCTCTTGGGTACCTTTCTCCAGATACGTATTTAATACTCTTGCTAATACGATCATTGGTACGGTCATTCATATTCTTTCCGCAGCGATGTGTGCATATCCTTTGGCAAAGAATAAGTTCCCCGGTAAAAAGACCCTCTTCACTTTGGTTGTGTGGTCTCTGCTGTTTACCGGTGGTGTTACCGAGATTCCTGTTTATCTGGTAATGTCCTATTTGGGAATCGTTGATACTTACTTTGCATATTGGTTGCCTGAAATTTCTGCAACGATGGGTGTATTCCTTTTGAAGCAGAATATGGCAGAAATCCCCAATGCAATGATCGAAGCTGCCCGTATCGACGGCGCAGGGGACTGGAAGATCCTCTGGTCCATTGTAATGCCTTCCATCAAGCCCGCGTGGTTGACTCTCGCAATCTTCTCCTTCCAGCGTAACTGGAACGCAACCGCAGGTTCTTACATCTATACTGAAACTCTCAAGACCCTGCCTACCGCGTTGAGCCAGATTACCGCTGCAGGAAGCGTTGCCCGTGCAGGTGAGGCTTATGCTGCGTCCGTTCTGATGATGATACCGCCGATCATCTTCTTTATCTTTGCTCAGAGTAGTACGGTAAAGACGATGGCCCACGCCGGTATCAAGGGTTAAGGAGGTGCTCGACATGAAAATGAGATTTATGAAAGTCGGCGCTATTGTGATGATTATGGTTGTCTTGGCTTCCATGCTTGCAATGCCCTCCTCTGCGTATATCGCTTATAATACCTACAATTTTAATTATTATGGTGAAGCGGTTGAAACACCTTCCGGCTATACTCCCGAGAAGGTTTACTACGGTGACGATTTAGGGGTCGGAGCTATTACTAACGCTGTTGACCTTTATGTCAGCCCCCAGAATGAGATCTATATTCTGGATTATTTCGGAAGTGAAAACACCGCGCGTTTGCATATTTTCGATTCCAATTTTAAGCATATTAAAACGATTTCTACTCTTACTGCAAACGGCAAGCCTTACTTAATGAAGTTGCCCGAGAGTCTCGTGGTCGATAAATATGGTTATATTTATATCTGCGATACCGGTAACCGCCAGATTTTAAAACTGGATAAAGATAAGAGCGGTAAGATCGTGCAGACTGTCGGCGCACCCAATTCTGATCTGTTCAGCGGTGATTTCAAGCCCTCCAAGATTGCAATTGCAAAGAATATGTCCCTTTACGTAATCTGTACCGGTGCTTTGGACGGTATTATGGAGTTTGACTCCAAGGGTACCTTCCTCCGTTACTTCGGTGCTCCTGATGTGCAGATGTCCGTAACCGATATGGTTATTTTGGCTTGGCGTCGTATTTACCGTTCCATCCTCGGAAGCGATGCGGATATGGCGTTCGCCACCTTTGTACCTACCGAGTTTGAAAACTTGGTCGTTGATGATTTCGGTTTTGTTTATTCTGTAATTGCTGCAGCCGAGGATAAGAATACCGGGCAGCTGATGAAGATGAACTTCCTTGGCAACAATATCCTGGATCCTCTTGCCAAGAGTACCAAGAAGGTCAACGATACTCTTTCTGAAACCTATGGCGACCTTCTCCGTCGCGGTACAAAGTCTGAGGGTAATATCTTTACTGATGTTGCGGTTGACCAAGATGGTTTTATTACTATGCTGGACTCTAACCTTTGCAAGATCTTTGAGTACGATACCGAAGGTAATCTTACCTTTATCTATGGCGGTGCCGGTAAGCAGCAGGGTTTCCTTTCTCAGCCTGTTGGTATGGCAAAGCTTGGTAAAAAGACCTTGATTCTGGATGCCAACTTTGGCTCTTTGACCGTCTATGATCTGACCAAGCACGGCCGCACTCTTCATGATGGCATCTTGCTTTATGATCAGGGACTTTATACCGATGCTGAAAAGTATTGGGATGAAATCCTCAAGCAGAATGCAAACTGTGAGCTTGCTCATATCGGTCTCGGTAAGGTTTATTATCAGTTCGGTCGCTACGCTGAAGCGTTGCATCACTTCAAGATTGCAAACGACCGTATGAACTATCAGGATGCTTATGCACTGTATAGAGAATCCCTCATCGCCGATTATTTTGACTTGATTATGACCGCACTGGTTGTTCTGGTTATTTTGGCGTTTGTATGGCGTTTCTTTGGAAAGAGAATTATTGAAATGATTAAAAATAGAAAGCAGGGAGGTGGAGACGATGATGCAGAATTTATGGAGTAAGATTTATCTTTTTATTCAAACATTCAGTGAACGGATGCTTGCAGGTAAAAAGAATCCTTTCCTGATGCTGAACCATCCGGTTGAGACGATGGAAGATCTGAAGTTTAAGAAGAATGGCTCTACTATTTATGCCACATTGCTCCTTCTTGCTTATTCTGTATCTGCAATTATTCAAGAGGTTGCAACCGGATTTATCTATAGTACCTTGCGCATCAAGGATTTCAACATCCTGACCGTGTTATGTACTTCCGGTTTGATGGTCTTGCTGTTCGTTGTGGCAAACTGGGCACTGTGCACCTTGCTTAACGGTGAGGGCCGTCTGGTAGATATCTACATTATGACCTGCTACAATCTGACTCCGCTGATCTTCTACAACCTGTTCAGTACCGCATTATCCAGAGTTTTGATCTCCAGTGAATTTGCCTTTGTATCTATCGTCGGTGTATGCTGCACGATTTGGTTCGTGGCTTTGATGTTCTACGGAGCGATGACGATCCATAACTATTCATTCTGGGGAACTTTACTGAATTTGATTGCCTCCCTTGTGGCAATGGCCGTCATTTTCTTCCTCATTTTCTTGTTTGTTGTGTTGATTCAGCAGTTGTATGTGTTCGTTTTGACGATCTATACGGAATGCCGTATGAGAATTCTATCTTAGGAAAGGGGAGAGGTTACAATGAAAAAGACAATTTCTATCTTGTTATCGTTGGTGCTGCTCCTTTCCTGCATCTCTACGATTACATTTACTTCATCTGCTGCACCGGCGAAATTAGATGTTCCCGGCAATTATCAGCTGGTGAACGAAAATAAGAATCTGGCACTGTATATTGATAGTACTGCAGGTACTTTCGGTGTAATGAACCAGAAAACCGGTACCGTCTGGTATTCCAACCCCTTGAATTGGCAGGATGATAAGATCGCCCAAGGCGAAAGCTATGACGAGCTTACCAGTAAGATCGCGGTTACCTATCTGACTGAGACCTATAAATCTTATACGGTCACCTCTAACGTTGCCTCGACCATCACCGAGCGTCAGGGCAAGGATTGGATTATGACCTTCTATTTCAAGGGCGAGAATCGCGATTTCACCATTCCTGTCAGACTTTCTCTGAAAGAAGAGTATCTTCATATTGAGTTGATGATTGATCGTATCAGAGAGTTTGGTGATACGCGTGTTCTTTCCGTTAAGATGTTCCAGTTCTTTGGCGCAGCCGGCTTGAATGATAAGGGCTATGGTCTGATTCCCGATGGCACCGGCTCCTTGATGGAGTTTAACCGCGGTGTTCTGAACTCTTATGAGTTTGGTCTTGAGGGGGAGGGTCAGTTCTATGCTCCGAACCCCACTGAGGTTGCTACCTCTAACTATTTCACCAACTGGAATGAGCCTCTTCGTCTGCCTGTATACGGTATGGTGAAGAATGGCGAGGCATATCTCAGCGTGATCGAGAGCGGTGAATCAGTTTCTGACTTGCACGCATATATCAGTAAATATAAGAACAGCTACAATACGATGTTCCCCGTTGTTCACGTTCGTGATACTCAGAGCCGTCGTAGCTCTACCGGTAAGGCAGGTAGTGGTTCTTACTATACCGATTCTTTGCCGGAGAACTACATTGCAAGATATTATCTCTTGGATGGCGAAAAAGCGAACTACATCGGTATGGCTGAAAAGTACAGAGATATTTTGATCAAAGAGAACGGTATGAAGGAAGTAAAGGATACCATTTCCAACACTCTCGCCGTTACTCTTTACGGTGCTGTAAAGAAATCTAAGCATTTCCTTGGAATTCCTTATACCGGTCAGGATCCTTTGACTTCCTATAAAGAGGCGGAAGAACTGATCGATCGTATGAACACCGATAAGATCGAAAAAGCGTATATCAACTATCTTGGTTGGGCAGCCGGCGGTCTTGAGACCACGATGACCACCGATGTTAATCCGAACTCCAAACTTGGCGGTAAAAAAGCTCTCAAGAGTTTGATTGCTAAGGCAAACGGCATTGAAGATTATCATCTTTCCTTTGATCTTGATCTTCAGGCATTCTATAGCGGAAATTCCGATGTCAAAAAGTTTGAGAATACTGCTTATGGTTTGGATTCTTCTCCTGTAGCGATTTATAAGGCAAGAATTTATGCGGCAGGCGCAAGATCTACCGGTAACATTCTGAATCAGCTGATCCATCCCAATCATATGCTCGGCTATGCGAAGTCCTTTGTGAAGAATGCATCTGCTTGGGGAATTAAGAACTTCTCCTTTAATTCCATCGGTGATACCGTTTATTGTGCATACAACCTGAAGGACGTAAGTACCCGCGATATGACCACTGCAACGATGGTTGAAATCTTCAAGAACGCTTCTGAAGCAGTCGGCGAGAACGGTATTGTAAATACCCTTGGCGGTAACGGTTATGCAATCTCCTATGTTGACAATATTTTGGAGGCACCCGTTTATGGTAGCCACAATAATATTGCTCTGCAGGAAGTTCCTTTCTATCAGATTGTTTTCCGTGGCTATGTCAATCTGGCAAGCACTCCGGTCAATCTGAATTCTGAGCAGGATGACTTGATCCTGAAACTGGCTGAAACCGGTATGAGTTTGTATTATCTCTTGATGGATGCAGAATCTACCTCCTTCCAGGATACCAAGTTTACTGCTTCTTATGCTTGTGAGCTGGATGATCATTATGATGAAATGATCGCAAATTATAAGCGTATGAAGGTGGTTTATGATGCGGTCGGTTCCAGCAAGATCACCAATTATGAGATCGTCTCTGAAGATGTGAAGATCACTACCTTCAGCAACGGCGCAAAGGTCTATGTGAACTACGACACTGAGGAAGTTACCGTTAACGGTGTTAAGATCGGCGCTAAAGACTTTAAAGTGGTAGGGGGTGCTAACTAATGAGCAATCAAAACGAAGAATTGAAAAATGAAGCTTTGGAAGCTCAGGTTGAAGCAAACGATGTCCCCGAGACGGTTGAGGCTGAAGCTCCGGTAGAGCGTGACAACAAGGAAATTGCTGCTACTCTCACCAAGCAGAATCCCAAACGTGCCCAGGAAATTGCCAAGGAACGTCTTGCGAAGATGTCTCCCGAGCAAATTGCGGCACTGCGCGCAGCAAAGGCAGCAAAGATCGAGGCTGAAAAAGCCGCAAAACTTGCGGCCGAAGAGGAAGCTGAGAAAAAGCGTCTCGAGGAGATTGAGAAGAAGCAGCTCTCCGACGAGCAAAAAGCAATGATCGTTGATCAGCTTTCTCAGCTGACTCCCGAGCAGTTAGAGGCGGTAAAGCAAAATCGTGCCGCCAAAAAAGAAAGAGATCAGCGTCTGGCTGAGATCGAAGCTAAAAAAGAGGTTAAGGCAAGCTTAGCAGCTGATACGGCTGCTCCGAAAGCGGAGAAGAAGGAAGCTAAGAAAGCTAAAAAAGCCACCAAAAAGAATAGACGCGGTATTTCTTATGAATCCAAGCAAGCGTTTACAGGCTTTATGTTTGTACTGCCTTGGTTTATCGGATTTCTGCTGTTCTTTGCGGCACCCTGCTTCCAGTCCTTGAAATTTGCTTTTTCCAAGGTTGCTGTATTTGAAAATTATAAGTGCACCTGGTATGGTATCGGTAACTTTAAGGATATTTTGACCAGTGGTGCAACTTATCTGCAGGCATTGCTCGATACTCTGACAGATCTGGCAGTCAATGTGCCGGTTATCCTGATCTTCAGCTTGTTCGTCGCTGTTCTGCTGAACCGCAAGTTTGCAGGTCGCGGTCTTGTGCGTGCGATCTTCTTCCTGCCGGTTATCGTTACCACCGGTGTCGTTATGAGTACCTTTAACTCCTCCGGCGATGCCAGTGATGTTATGGAAGGCGATGTCGGTAACGGCGTTCTGTTCCAGGTAACCAATGCATCCAGCTTTTTGGCTGAACTTGGTCTGAATGAAAATTTGACCAATTATATGTCTATGGTCGCTGATCGAATCTTCGACGTAGTATGGGATTCCGGTATCCAGATCCTTCTCTTCCTTGCTGCGTTGCAGGGTATTTCTCCCTCGCTGTATGAGGCGAGTGATGTTGAAGGTGCAACCGCTTGGGAAACCTTCTGGTTGATTACTTTCCCGAATGTGGCGCCTATCATCTTGGTTAACATCGTTTATACCATCGTTGATACCTTCAGCGATACGGATAACGAGGTCTTGATCGAGATCGATAAGTATCTTACCAGTACCTTTAACTTTGGTGCTGCATCGGCTGCATCTTGGACATTCTTTATCGTTATTTTGTTGCTTATCGGTATTATTTTCGGTCTGTTTAAACTGATCGGAAAAGGAAATGATTGAGAAAGGGGGTAAAAAATATGCGTATTATTAAAGCGTTCAAACATCAGTTTGGTGAAAACAGCAAGAAAGCTGATAAGAGAATGTGGGGCTATTTATTGTCCAAGTTTGTGGCAAATACAGCCATTGCATTGATTTTGATCGGTCTTTCGTACATTATTTTGTACCCCTTGATCTTCAGTATTTCTCAGGCGATCCGTACGCAGGCGGATATGTATGATACGACTATCATCTATATCCCGAAGCATTTTACTCTTGAGAACTTTTTCGCTGCTTGGGAGGTCCTTGATTTCCCCACAGCGCTGAAGAATACTTTCAACATTTCTATCTGGCCCACACTTTTGCAGGTCTGTACCTGTGCGTTGACCGGCTATGGTTTTGCTCGGTTTAAATTCCGCGGGAAGAACATCTTGTTCTTGCTGGTGTTGCTGACGATCATCGTACCGCCCTCCACCATTATGATCCCGCTGTATACCAGCTTCCGTATGTTTGACCCTCTCTACATTGCAACTGCAATGCACGCATTTGGTTGGATCAGCGAGCCTTATCTGACTCTGACTGACTCCCTCTGGAGTTTCATCCTGCCCGCACTGTTTGCGGCCGGTTTGAAGAGCGGCTTGTTTGTATTCGTTTACCGTCAGTTCTTTAGCGGTTTCCCCAAGGAGTTGGAAGAGGCTGCTTATATCGACGGTTGTGGCGCAATGAAGACCTTCCTTCGAATCTTGGTTCCCAATGCGGCACCTGCATTTGTAACGGTATTCCTGTTCTGTATCGTTTGGTACTGGAATGACTATTATACTGTTCCGATGTTCCTGCCGAATATGGATACCCTGCCGAATGCTTTGGGTAACATGCATAGCAATATGACCGGTGACTACGGCGGGTATAAGGGTGCTGACGCTATTTCCCTTTATCCGATCCTCCGTGCTGGTATTATTCTGTATATTTCTCCGCTGTTGATTACCTTTATCATCCTGCAGAAGAAGTTTACGGAGTCTATCGCTCGAAGCGGTATTGTTGGTTAATAGAAAAAAGAGAGAGACAACGTCTCTCTCTTTTTTTGTTGAAGGGAATGTGCTGCGAGATGGATAATATTGACTTTATATCGGATTTGTGATATAATTCTTCTTGTTGAGTATTCAACAAGTTTTGACGGAGGTGTTTATGAAGGAGCGATTTGAGACTTTTACGGTTCTCATTAACCGTATCAATCGTAATATTCGTAAAATCAAAAATCAGGAAATGGCAGAATATAATTTGAGAAGTGCCCATATTTCTTGTCTTTATTATTTATACTCTGCCGATGGAATGACCGCAACCGATCTTTGCGAGCGATGCGAAGAGGATAAGGCTACAATATCTCGCGCTTTGGATTTTCTTGAAGAAAATGGATATTTAACTTGTGAATCCCAAAGTGCCAAGCGGTATAAAAGTCCACTCTTGCTTACCGAAAAAGGTTATATGGTCAGCGCAAAGATAGCCGAAAAGATCAGAGGTGTTCTTGATAAGATCGGCGTCGGTCTGACTGAGGAGGAAAGGGTGGCGTTTTATCGCAGTCTTTCCATTATAAGCAGCAGTCTTGAGCAATGTGTGAATAGTAATAAGAAAACAGTATAAAACGGAAAGGAATAGTTTTTATGAGCAGAATGAATGAAAAGTATGATGCGCTGTTTACGCCGTGGAAGATTGGCAATGTTGAGATTAAAAATCGAATCGTAATGTGCCCTATGGGCGGAACCTCACTCTTTGGCTGGTTTGAATTAACAGGATGTCATTTTGATAAGGAAGCGGCAAAGCTTTTCCTTGAACGAGCTAATAATAATGTTGGTCTTATCATTCCCGGGATTGCACCGTTGAGGGATACCTTTTGGGGTAAATGGCTTTGGCAGAATCCGAAGATGTTTGAGGAACTTAAAGTCTTTATGGATGAGATTCATAAGACCGGTGCAAAGCTCTTTATTCAGCTGACTGCGGGGATGGGACGCTCTTGGGCGATCACCGAACTTGTGGCACCCTTACATAAAAATAAATTTACCCGCGCCATTGTAAAACCCATTATCGATACTTCTCACGAGTTGGCATCTCCGTCTCCGCAGCCTTCTCGCTGGGCGCACGACATTGAATGCCCTGAAATGACGGTGGAGCAGATTCACGAAATCATCGAGGCCTTCGCCAAGACGGCAAAGCTTTGCAAGGACGCCGGGGTTGACGGCGTGGAAGTTCACGCAGTTCACGAAGGGTATTTATTGGACCAATTTTCTATCGAGTTTTTCAATAAGCGTACAGATGAGTATGGCGGTAGTTTTGAAAACCGCTATCGTTTTGCGGCAGAGGTTGTAAAAGCAATTAAAGAAACTTGCGGAGAGGATTATCCCGTATCTCTCCGTTATTCGGTGGAGTCTAAAATGAAAGGCTTTTGCGAAGGTGCTATGCCCGGCGAGGAATATGTCGAAGTCGGTCGTAATATGGAGGAATCCGAGCGGGCGGCAAAGTATCTGCAGGATGCGGGCTACGATATGCTCAATGCGGATAACGGCACCTATGATTCTTGGTATTGGGCACATCCGCCTATGTATATGCCTGAAAACTGTAATCTTGAGGATGTGGCGCATATTAAGGAGTTTGTGGACATCCCCGTCGTTTGTGCAGGCAGAATGGATGCCGAGGTTGGTGCCAAGGCTGTGGCTGAAGGAAAAATAGATGCTGTTGGTGTGGCACGCCAATTCCTTGTTGATCCGGAATGGATCACAAAACTGATCGAGGATCGGCTTGATGATATTAAACCTTGCATTTGCTGCCATAGCGGATGCTTTAATTTCTCCTCTTCCAAGGGTCACGCCAATACGCAGGATCTTACCGATACGATGGGTCTTGCTCGCTGTGCATTAAATCCAGAAACGATGCAATCCAAGAAATACTATATTGAACCTGCAAAAAAGCAAAAGACCATTGCCGTTATCGGTGGCGGTATTGGCGGAATGGAGTCTGCGCTTGTTTGTGCAAAGCGTGGTCATAAAGTTACTCTTTATGAAAAGTCTGATAAGCTCGGCGGTGTATTTATTGCGGCGGCTGCACCTTCTTTTAAGGAAAAGGACAAAGCACTCATTGCTTGGTACATTCGTGAACTCTCTAAATATCCTATTGATATTAAATTAAATACGGAAATCAAGGATGTCAAAGCAATTGATGCGGATGAGATTATCGTGGCGACCGGCGCTGTGGCCAAAAAGATTCCCGTAAAGGGCGCGGAAACTGCAGTAGAAGCAGTGGACTATCTGCTTGGGAATAAAACCGTCGGTGATAATGTTGTCGTGATCGGCGGCGGATTGACAGGTTGCGAAATCGCATACGATCTGTATCTGCAGGGGAAGAAGCCTGTAATAGTGGAAATGCAGGACGACTTGATTACGACGAAAGGCATTTGCCTTGCCAATACCAGCTTCTTACGCGATTTCTTTAAGACCAATAAAGTGCCGGTATATCTTGAAACATCGCTTTGCGAAATTGGCGAAAACAGTGTTTCTCTCAAGAACAAGGAAGGCGAAATCTTTAATGTGGATATGGATTCCGTCATCCTTTCGGTTGGATATAATCCTGCGCCCATCGTTTCAAAGGGTAAGCATATCCATATTATCGGTGATGCTGAAAAGGTTGGCAATCTCCGTAGTGTTATTTGGGGCGCGTGGAACACTTGTATGAAATTATAATTGACGGATAAGGAGAGGTAGAATGATTTTAACAAAAGAACAGCAAGCCATCCTCGATGGCGAAAAAGGGGAAACCCTTGCTAAGGTAATGAAGACGCTCGTGATGTACGGTGACGCTTTTGAGGCGGAAAAGCTTGTGCCTATAACCTCAAAGTATAATCACCTTGTTACTTCCTTTGGTCTAAAGGTGATGTCTCCCGTATACGATCTGATGCAGCAGTTACTTGACGCAGATGTTGCATCGGAGCAAAAGTTTTCTGTTGACCCCCGTCCTCTTGATAAAAACGTACCTGCAAACTTCTTGCAAAACTTTGTGTTTAATAAGTTTATGTACACAAAGCAGGAATTTTATGAGGATCAACTTAAGAAGTTGGGTCTTATGGATGAGAGTGCATTCACCTGTACCTGCTATATGGATGAGGTGGGGAATAAGCCTCAAAAGGGAGAGGTGCTTTCCTGGGCGGAATCCAGTGCCGTCGTCTATGCAAACTCTGTCCTCGGTGCTCGGTGTAATCGCAATTCAGGTATTATTGATATAATGGGTTCCATCGTGGGATATGTGCCGTATTTCGGTCTGCTTACCGACGAGGGGAGGAAAGCAACCTGGGTTGTGAAGGTGCAAACTACCCAAAAGCCTGAAGCGCAGCTTCTTGGCTCTGCCATTGGGATGAAGGTGATGGAAGATGTGCCCTATGTTATCGGGCTTGATAAATGGTTGGGTACTGAACTGAATGATGCAGCTTGCGCTTATCTAAAGGATTTCGGTGCTGCAACTGCCTCCAATGGTGCAGTCGGTCTTTATCATATTGCAAACCTTACCCCCGAAGCGGTGGAGCTTGGAGAGAATCTGATCGCTGATGGGGCAAAGGAATATATTATTGATGACGCTGAACTTGAAAGAGTGAAAAATAACTATCCCGTTATCTGGAAAAATCCTGATGCAACGCCGAAACTTTGCTTTGTGGGATGTCCGCATCTTTCGCTTGAGCAGCTTAAAGATTGGACGTTGAAGATCGAGTCTGGGCTGAAAAAGAATGGAAAGAAAAAGGTGATCATCAATACGGTGTTTACCGCATCTCCGGGCGTATTGGAGGCGTTTGCAAAGACGGAATACGCCGCGAGACTCAAAGCAACAGGGGTTATTACATCATATATTTGTCCGCTGATGTATATGAACAATCCTCTGTGTAAAAAGATGCCTGTTATAACGTCTTCGAATAAGTTGCGCACCTATACCAGTGCGCGGTATTATACTGACGCAGAAATTCTCAAGGCTATTACAGGAGGTAAAAACGAATGAAACAGTTTAAAGGAAGAGTTATTACCCCCGGTGAGGTGGTCGCTGAAGCGGTAGTGACAACGGAGGGCTTTAATACACTTGCTTCACTTCAAATGGCACTGCAATTTGGCGATAAGGAAGTAAAATGCGGGGACCAGAGCAATAAAGAACTTTACGGTAAGCCTTTGCTTGGTAAGGCACTTTGTCTGCCGCAGACCATTGGTTCCACTACCGGCGGACTCGTACTCTATTGCGCTTGCTCTATGGGGAAAAATCCCGCGTGTATGTTGTTTGCCAACCACATTGATTCTCTCGCTGCGGCAGGTGCTGTTCTTGCGGATGTATGGGTTGACGGCGTAACGATGCCGGTTATTGATTCCTTGGGTGATGAATTCTTAAACTATGTAAAAGACGGGATGAAGATTACTGTAAAAGCAGATGGTATCATCGAGGTTGAATAATTAATAAAACGGAGCAGTCGGTATCGACTGCTCCGTTTTTTAGAAATTCATGTGTTCCACAAAATTCCCGACTGCTTTGATCGCATTCCCCGCCGTTTTAGTCATACACTTTTTGGGCTTTGATTTCATCGCAAGCATACTTGCGGTTGCACCCAATGCTGCTCCGGCAACCATAGAAAATATCATTGTACGAGTCTGTTTCATTTTATCATCCCTTTCTCTGAAGTAATATTAGTATACCAAATGATTGGTTTTATATTTACTTTTTGAGTCGAATATTATATAATAAAAATATAAAGATTTGACTTTTTGAAAAAACGGGGAAATAATATGCGCATTTATCAAATGGAAAAAGAGCAGGTTTTGGAGCACTTTTCTTGCGATCTTATAAATGGAAGTGCTGCAAAATCCGATGAAGTGAAAAAAACTGCCGCTCATAAGAATATTCGGTTTTTGAGCGGTATTTTTGACTTGCTTCATTCTAAATTATATTATATTAACTTAATTGCCGCCATCAGCTTTGTCATCGTGTTTATTTTTTCATATTTAAATCACGATTGGCATCTTTTGAGCCTTGCCGTTGCGGCTTTTTTGTTGGCTATAGTTCTTTATTTTACGGAAGGCGTCGTGCTTTATCGTTATAAATCGTCGTACTATAATCGCAGTGTTTGTTATCGCCAGAGCATTAAGGTGATTCGCGGCGGTGAGATCATTGCGCTTGATCCGAATGATTTGCAAGTTGGTGATCTGCTGGTCCTTGAGACCGGATCCGTACTGCATTGTGACGCGCGGATCATTGAGGGTGAAGGATTATTTGCAGATGAGGGGCTCGTCTTTGGTTCCACGATTCCGGAGGAAAAGAACAGTGCTGCGATTCATACGGAGAATCTTTCGGCGGATAAACAAAAAAATATGCTTTGGAAAGGAAGCTATATTTCTGAAGGCTCTGCGAAAGCAGTCGTAACAGCGTTGGGATCAAATTGCTATGTGGAAAAAACAGGTGGCAGAAAATCCCGTAAACAACGCTCCTTTTTCTATAACAAACAAAATAACATCGGGAACATCGCCTCGTATGTTTATATTATTTTGATCGCGCTTTGTTTGTTGTTTGCAATTCTTTTTACCAAGCGTTATGTTGAAGCATTTTTGATAATGGCGGCGATGTCTTCTCTTGTGGCGCTGAATCCGGTCTCCTGCTTGATGGAGTGGACCTACTATCGTACAGCGGAAAAGTTATATAATAACGGAGTTTTGGTTCGTAATATTGAAGCTTTTGATGGAATGAATAAGGAAAAACAGGTGTATTTCGATGCAGAAGAGCTTGTATCCGAACGCTTTTCCTATTCTCATACCATTGATATAAACGGTTCAGAAAAGAGCACACTTTCTTATTTCTCTCTTTGTATGGGCCCCGGTTATTTCACGGATATTATCCAAAACGCTTTGGCACGTTATGAATTGAGTTATGAAAAACTCGATAATAGTTTCCCCGTATTCCGCCGCGAAAAAGATTCAGACGGAAATTTGTTCAGCCTTTTCTCAAATGACGGAAAGTCGGTTGTTGTGGCGGTGGGATACTGGAAAAAAATGCTGCCGATGATCCATAAAATGGATGAAGAACTGCTGCAGCAAATCCGCGAATTGGAGATTCACGGTAAATTTGTTTATCTGATGGCTGCAGATTCGATGGATTATATTCCGAATAAACTCGACTTTTCTTATTTCGAAGGGCATATGGATCTTGCATCGCTGATCGTATTTAATACCGCAGTGCGCGATGAGGCAAGGTCTATGATTAACCAACTGCGTCGTTCTTCGATGAAAGCCTATCTGATCTCCGATTTTTCCGAGCAGTTCAGTGAATATCTCGCTGCCTCTTACGATATGGATGGGCATCTCGCATCGCCCCCGAATAAACCTTGCTATTCCTTACCTCATTTGAAGGGGAGTGCGCTCGCGGTGAATGAGGGTGCTTCTCCGGTGGATAAAGAGCGGGCAATGGTGATACTGAATCGAAATGCTTCACCTCAAAATGTGATCTATCAAGTTAAATGTATGTTTTGTGGAATTCGCAGATGCTTTAATTTTCTGGCCATCTCCGGTGTGTTTGTGGTTCTTACGGTGATGAAACTTTTTATGTCGGATGTGGGCTTGGAAAAGTTAATTTACCCGATTTTGCTTTTGATACCCATCTTGATTTGTCCTTGCTATTTTCTGATAGAGACTGTACGAAACTGTAACCGATATCGCAGAAGTCTGATCTTGGGTATGTTCTGCGGGTCTGCCGGATTTGTGGGTGCCTTGATCTCTTGCGATCTTGCGCTTTTTACTTTCGGTCTTTCTGCGTTGTTGCTTTCCGCTTATTTACTGATCTCCGGCGGAAAAAAACGAGAGATCGGACGGCGTGACGTTGCTATGCTTGCGATTCTATTGATCGTTTGGGTGATCCCGTGTGTTTTATTCGGCGGGAACTGGCTTCCTGCGGTTCTTTTGGCACTTTTCCCACCTCTTGGTGCTTTGGTACTGGATCTGTTTTATTAAAAAAGAAAAATATCATCGAAATTTTATACTTTCGGTGGTATTTTTTTTTATTATGTTGTATAATGTAATTTGGAATACTATTTGAGGTGAAAACGATGGATTTTGAAGACAAAAAACAACAGTCCGATCTTGTGTTCGGCAAGAATAATGTTACAGAATTGCTGCTGTCTGATGCTGCGGTAGAGCGGGTCTATCTTGCCGGCGATCCAAAGAGCAACAATTTTAAAAAGATAATCGCCCTTTGCAAGACGAAAGGCGTCCCGATTATCCATACTGATACAAATGCGATCAATCGTAAAGCACCCAATGTTAATCATCAGGGCGTAGTGGCTTACTGTGCGCAAAAAGAGTATGCATCGGTCAATGATATTCTGGAGGTTGCTGCCGAGCGTAATGAAGCCCCGTTTATCATTGTGGCTGATGAGATTGTGGATCCGCATAATCTTGGCGCAATTCTTCGATCTGCAGATGCATTTGGTGCTCACGGCGTGATTATTTCCAAGCGCAGAGCGGTTGGGCTTACCCCCTCTGTTGCTAAAGCAAGTGGCGGAGCAATTCACTATATTCCCGTGGCAAGAGTCTCCAACCTCGTACAAACCGTGGAAGAGTTGAAATCCAAAAATATTTGGGTTTACGGTTGTGATATGGCGGGTGAAAATGTGTATTATGAGCAGGATTATTCCGGCGGTGTTGCTTTGATCGTCGGCAGTGAAGAGTCGGGTATCTCGAGACTTCTTAGAGAGCAGTGCGATTTCTTCGTCAGAATTCCGATGAAGGGAAAGATCTCTTGCTTGAATGCGTCTGTAGCTGCATCTGTGATTATGCAGGAAATTGCAAAGCGTCGTTAAAAAAGGAGCTTGTTTTATGAGTTTTGAATCGAATGATCAAAAGTCTTCGTTCGACGAAATTATGGAAAAGATCAATGCCATCCAGCAGGAGGCATCGATCGTGGAGTCGTCGCAAAAGTTGATTGATGCACGCGAAAGCGAGGCTGACGGTGCGGAGTCCGGCGATGACTTTTTGATCGATGAAAGCATTTTTGATCAAATAATGGATGAAAAAAAGAATTCCTCTGATCCAAAAGAAAAGTCTGTTATTCGGCGTCTGATCGATGGGGACGAGGAAGAGAATGATGAGCAAGATGAACCGCCCGTTCGCTCTGCTATCTATGATGATGAACCGACCGATATTGAAGATTTTGAAGCGGAAGAGGATCGGGATGCAATTTACCGTGACCTGAAGAATATTGTCGGTAAAATGGCGGTAAAGATGATCTTTTTGCTGCTGCTGAGTATTGCTTCGCTCTATCTCTTTATTGCCGGCTTTCATCCCGTACTTTTCGGTGGAAATGTGGAAACTGCCTGGTATGACATCGCTTTTCTTGCGGTGGATATTCTCTGCATTGGTGTGTCGTTCGGTATTTTTTCGCAAGGTATTCTGCGCTTGTTGCGTGCTCGCGCTGATACGGATACTTTGCTTGCGTTACTTGCGGTTGCGCTGGTCGTTGTACGGATCGCAGGATTGATCAAGCCCGATCTTTTTGCTTATAATCTGAATTTTGAACCAATGCTCGCGCTCGGCCTTTGCTTCAATGTGTCTGCAAAGAAAAAGATAGCGGCAAATATCAAGAAGAACTTTAAGTTTATTGCTTCTACCGGAGATAAGTTGACTGTTTCCGTACCACCTTCTTGCGAAGCTAATAACAGTTTGATTTTGGAAACGGGAGAGGGCGGAGACGTAATGTATGCCCACCCCACAGCGCTTGTTTCTAAATACATTGAGCATAGCTACAGCGATTTTGATTGGGATTATAAATACCAACATCTCTGGTTTGCAATGTTGATAGTGATTCTTGCAGGGACGGTTGCTGTGTCTCAATTGACCGGTTGGGGAGAGGCGTTGCTCTTTCCTGCGGCAGCTCTTGCACCCTCTGTTCCGTTTTTCTCTCGTCATTTTTATGCAGCATCTATCTCCAAAAACGGGCGTAAGATTCGAAAAAACGGCGGTATTCTCACTTCTGCGCAATCCGCAAAAGAATTAGAGGATTCCGATCTTTTGGTGATCTCTGAAGAAGATTTCCTGGGTAGTGATGCAGTGTTACTTCAGGGCGTTAAGGCGATGGGGGATATCCAGATAGATGATCTGATTACCAACATTGCGGCACTCTTTAACGATGTCGGCACCCCGTTGAAACCTCTTTTCTTGAAGATGATTGATAAAGATACCGTTGATCTTCCGCGGGTGGATGACTCCTATTACCATGAGGGAATGGGATATTCCTGCCTGATTCACAGTAAAATGTTTTTGGTGGGAAATCGAAAGCTGATGGAGCATTTTAATATTGAATTTCCCAAGCAGCTGACAGAACTTCAATTGAAGGATTGCCGTTTCCCTGTTTATGTTGCGTATCATAAAAGTCCTGCCGGAATTTTCATAACCAGCTTTGAGCGCAATAAGCATACAGAGGCCGCTGTCCGTATTGCGGAGGAGGAGAGAGTGGGGGTTGGAATTGTTTCCAATAACTTCCTTTTTAATAATGAGCTCCTGCAAAAGATGTATCCCTCTGCACAACCCGATCTTTTTCATTTTATCTCCTATGAAACCGGTAAGGCTTGCCGCCCCTATATGAAGCGGCTGGAAAAATCCCCCGACCTTATCGGCTCAATCACAGGGGCGAGGGGATTGGTGGCGTGCCTTTACGGTGCCAGCAAGCTTCTGACGGCACTGAAAATCAACAGCGTAATTCGCATCATTTATTCTATTATAGCGTTGGCGTTGATCTTCTTTATTGCTTTGGCGGGCTATTCTGCTAATACGGCCCTCCAAGTTTTGGCATTTCAAGCCATTTGGCTAGTTCCTGTTTGTGCAGTTTGTACTTTTTGCAAATAATTCATTAAATGCTTGCATTTTGTTTGGCTATATTGTATAATAAGCCTATGAATTATTTTAAGCGTTCCGTATGGAGCTGCGAAAGGAGAACTTATCATGAGCACACCAGCAAAAGACATTCGCAACGTATGTTTGATCGGTCACAAAGGCAACGGTAAAACCACCTTGGCCGAATCTATGCTTTATTTCAGTAAAGCATTGGATCGTCTGGGAAAGATCGAGCAAGGCAATACGGTTTTGGATTTTGACGCAGAGGAAATTAAGCGCAAAATTTCAATTTCTCTTTCGATGGCTTCTTTTGAATACAAGAAAACCAAGATCAATCTGATTGATGTTCCCGGCAACTATGATTATGAGGGTGATCAGATTTCGGGTCTTGAGGTTGCAGACCTGGCGTTGATCGTTTTGACGGCGAAGAACACGGTATCCGTCGGTACGGAGAAGGCTTGGCAGAAGACTGAAAATCGGATGATGCCTCGCGCATTCTTTATCTCCGGTTTGGATGATGAGAACTCCGATTTCTATAGTATCGTTGAGCAGTTGCACGCAAAATTCGGTGCAAACCAGATTTTGCCCATCACCCTTCCTATTATCGAGAATAATAAGTTGGTCGGTACCGTAAACGTAATCACCAATGAGGGCTATCGTTTTGGTGAAGGCGTTGTGCCCGTTCCCGCAAATATGCAGGATAAGGTCAATACTTATTATCATTCCGCACTGGAAGCTATCGCTGAGACGGACGATGCTTTGATGGATAAATTCTTTGCGGACGAAGAATTTACCGCTGATGAATTGTCTAACGGTCTGAAGGATGCAATTGCCCAACGGCTGATCTATCCCGTTTTCTGCGGTGTTCCCACCGAGGTGCGCGGTATTTATCAGTTGCTTGAGTCTATTGTGGATTATTTCCCCAACCCACTGGTTGCAGGAAAGGCTACCGTATTGAAAAATGGCGAAGAGACTGAGCTGGAGTGCAATCCCGCAGGTCCTATGGTATTGCGGATCTTTAAGACGGTTGCCGATCCCTTTGTGGGCAAAATGTCCTTCTTCAAGGTTTATTCCGGTACCGTTAAAAAGGATAAGAGTTATCTGAATACTACCCGCGATGAGAACGAAAAGATCGCGCACGTCTATACTCCTTTTGGCAAAAAGCAGAATGAGGTTGATGAACTGCAGGCCGGTGATATCGGCGTCTTTACCAAGCTGGCAGTGACTGCTACTTCTGATGCACTTTGCGATAAAGATTATGCAGTCGTTATCCCGCCCATCGCGTTCCCCAAGGCAAACTACAGTAAGGCTGTTGTTTCCAAAGCAAAGGGAGACGAGGAAAAGATCGCCCAGGGTATTACCCGTATGATCGAAGAGGATCCCACTTTGAAGATGAAGGTTGATCCCGAAACCAAGCAGATAGTACTCTCCGGCTTTGGTGATCTGCAGTTGGATGTTGTTGTTTCCAAGCTTGCGTCTAAGTTCGGCGTAAATGTTGATCTGGGCGAGGTGAAGGTTCCTTATCGCGAGGCGATCCGTAAGAAGGTTAAAGTTGAGGGTAAGCATAAGAAGCAATCCGGTGGTCACGGTCAATACGGTCACGTATGGATTGAGTTTGAGCCTTTGTATGATGGCGATTTCGAATTTGCCGAGTCGGTATTCGGCGGCGCAGTTCCCAAGAACTATTTCCCTGCAGTTGAAAAAGGCTTGCGTGAGTCTATTACGAAGGGTGTCCTTGCGGGCTATCCCGTAACCGGATTGAAGGCCACCTTGCTGGACGGCTCTTATCATCCCGTCGACTCTTCGGAAATGGCGTTTAAGACTGCCGCATCCATCGCTTTTAAAGAAGGTATGAAGGCCGCTAATCCTGTTCTTTTGGAACCTGTCGGCACCTTGACTGTCCTTGTTTCCGATGCTTTGATGGGTGATATCATTGGTGATATCAATAAGCGTCGCGGTCAGATCCTTTCTATGGACGCTTCCGAGACCAGAGGCTATAAGATCGTATCCGCCATTGTTCCGATGAGCGAAATGAACTCTTATGCAATGGATCTCAGAAGTATGACCCACGCTCGTGCTACCTTTAATTTTGAATTCCTGGAGTATCGTGAGGCTCCCGGTAACATTACACAAAAGGTGATTGCTGAAAAAGCAGAATAAATTAAATATACAGACCATATAAATTATTGAAAATCATTTCGGAAGAAGGATGAGCTATGTTTATATGGTCTGTAAAATTAAATCGGAATCTTATCTGGGGTTTATGTGCTGCACTTTGCCTTTCCATTGGTGCACTTGCAGTTTTTTCGCCGAAAGACGCGGCAGATGTCTTGAAAAACTCTGTGGATACCGCGGCAAAGACAACGGAGCAACAGGTGACTTTTCTTCAGTCCTATGGCTATGAAACAGAACCGCAGCCGACATTGATTGAGGAAGTTATCATCCCTGCTGAATTTGATGATGATTATGAAAAATATAACAATTATCAAAAAATGAGCGGTTTCGATTTGTCCAAGTATAAAGGCAGCAGAGCCAAAAAATATACCTATAATGTAACGAATTATTCGGATTGGCAGGGGGATGTGGTTGCAAATATCCTTGTTTATAAAGGCAAGGCAATCGGCGGCGATATCTCCTCTGCGGAATTGAATGGATTTGTTCACGGATTTGTGAAAGAATAGCTTGGCTGCGCCGTTATCGGCGCAGCCTTTTCGGGAATATTATGAGACTTGATAAATACTTATGTGATACACTGAATATGACACGGACCGAGGCGAAAAAAGCGATTTCTGCACGGCGTGTCACGATCAACGGCATTCCCGCCGCCAGCGGACGGATTCATATCGATGGCGAAGAAGTAAAATTGGACGGCGAAAGCATTGTCTATCAGCGTCATTTCTATATTATGCTTCATAAACCGGCGGGCTATGTCTGCGCCAATCGGGACAGTCGCAGCAAAACGGTGTTTGATTTACTGCCTGCGGAATATCAAAAGAAGGACTTATTTGTCTGCGGGCGATTGGATAAGGATACGACCGGACTTGTGTTGATCACCAATAACGGAGAATTGGCGCATCGGCTGCTTGCACCGAAAAAGGATGTGTTTAAAGAATACTTTGTCACTTTGCGCGACGCTGTGGACGAGGCAGATATCGTTGCTTTGAAAAAGGGGATTGCGCTCAAGGATTTTGTGTGTAAGCCTGCGTTCTTTGAACGTCAATCCGATAACTCCGGGTTATTGAGGATTTCGGAAGGGAAATTTCATCAAATCAAAAGGATGTTTGGCGCTCTTGGAAATGAAGTTGTTGCTTTGCATCGTAATTCTATTCACGGGTTATCTCTCGATCCCGCGCTCGAAGAGGGAAAGTGCAGATATTTAACGGATGAAGAGGTTATTTCCTTAAAATCTGTGGAATAATACCAAAAGACAGTTGGTAATATCCGCTAAAAATACCGTCTAAATTAATTGTTTTGGAGCGAGTTTGTGCACTATAAACAAATTGTAAACACTAAATTTGTTTAAAAAAAGTATTTCAATTTTACCGCGGTTGTGTTATAGTATATAACAGTAAATTTAATGCTTTGTCAGGAGGTTTAACACATGGCAAGTTTGTCTTTGAAAGGCATTTACAAGAGATATCCCGGCGGCGTAGTCGCAGTTTCCGATTTCAATCTGGAAATTGAGGACAAGGAGTTCTTGGTACTGGTAGGTCCTTCCGGTTGTGGTAAGTCCACCACCTTGAGAATGATTGCCGGTCTGGAAGAAATCACCGAAGGTGAGCTGTTCATCGGCGATAAGCTGGTAAACGACGTTGCTCCTAAGGATAGAGACATTGCAATGGTGTTCCAGAACTATGCTCTGTATCCCCATATGACCTGTTTTGATAACATGGCATTTGGTCTGAAGTTGAGAAAGACTCCTAAGGAGGAGATCAAGAGAAGAGTAGAAGAGGCTGCTAAGATCCTTGATATCAGCCATTTGCTCGACAGAAAGCCCAAGGCTTTGTCCGGTGGTCAGCGTCAGCGTGTTGCTCTGGGTCGTGCTATCGTCCGTGAGCCTAAGGTATTCTTGCTGGATGAGCCTCTCTCCAACTTGGATGCTAAGCTGCGTGCTCAGATGAGAACCGAGCTTTCCAAGATCCATCATAATCTGAAGACTACCTTCATCTATGTAACCCATGACCAGACCGAGGCTATGACTATGGCTACTCGTATCGTGGTTATGAAGGATGGTCTGATTCAGCAGGTTGATACTCCTCAGAATCTGTATCTGTATCCTTGCAATATGTTTGTTGCAGGATTCATCGGCTCTCCTCAGATGAACTTCGTTAAGGTTGAGCTGGTTGAGAAGGATGGCGCTTACTATGTTGAGTTCGCCGGCAACTCCCTGAAGCTGCCCGAGTCCAAGATCAACGATGACGTTAAAGAAAAGGTTGGTCAGACTGTAATCTTGGGTATTCGTCCCGAGCACGTTCACGATGAGGCTGAGTACCTTGAGAAGATGCCCGAGTACACCATTACCTGCAATGTTGAGGTTGCCGAGCTGATGGGTTCCGAGACCTATCTGTATCTGGAGATCGAAGGCAATAAGTTTACTGCCCGCGTTGCTCCTACCTCCACTGCAGTTGCTGATGATGTTATCAAGGCTGCTTTGGATCTGTCTCATTGCCATCTGTTTGATGCTGAGACCGAGCGTACCTTGGTTAACTAAGTTTATATTTAAAGCGTCTCGCGTTTGCGGGACGCTTTTTTTCTTATCCATTATGACGAATAAAAATAAGAAAAAATCGCAGTCTTCGTTGCTCCTTTGACCAATAAATTGCCTGTATTTAGATAAAAATTTGCTCCGTTGTGCAATGTTAACAAATTATTTTACAAAAAACTGTTGAAAAAGATATAGATATGTAGTAAAATATGAATTAGCATTATAGGCAAAATGTATAGGAGGATGATTGTAAATGTCCAATCGTATTTTTCAAAGTGTTGTATACCAGTTAAAGGATAGCATTGAGCGTACAGTCGGTGTTATTGATGAGAACGGTACTGTTATTTCTTGCAGCGATCTGATTAAGATCGGTGAGGTGCACGAAAATGTCATTTCGTCCATTTCTGCAACGATGGAAAGCATCATTGAGGATGGATATACATATAAACCTCTTAATTCCCGTTCAGGTCTGGAGTATGTGGCATTTGTGGAAGGTACCGATGAACTGGCAGCAAAATATATTAACCTGATCACTATTACGCTGACCAATATCAAGCAGTATTATGATGAGAAGTTTGATAAGAATAATTTTGTTAAGAATGTTATTTTGGACAATATTCTTCCCGGTGATATTTTTATCAAGGCGAAGGAGCTGCGTTTTGAGGTAGAGGCATTCCGTGTCGCAATTCTGATTCGTCTTTCCGATAAAAGCGATGTATCTGCCTATGATATTCTTCAAGGCTTGTTCCCGGACCGTCAGAAGGACTTTATCATCAATATCAACGAGACGGACCTTGTGCTCGTTAAGGAAGTTAAGAGCTTTAATGATAATAAAGATCTGGAGAAGCTGGCCAAGAGCATTGTTGATATTGTAAGCAGTGAACTGTATATCAAGGCATATGTCGGAATCGGTACCATTGTGGATAATATCCGAGATCTGCCTCGCTCCTTTAATGAAGCGCAGATTGCTCTGGAGGTCGGTAAAGTCTTTGATACCGAGAAGTTCATTATGACTTATGATAATCTTGGTATCGGTCGTCTGATCTATCAATTGCCCACCACCCTTTGCGAAATGTTCCTTTCTGAAGTCTTTAAGAAGGGGTCCATTGAGTCGCTGGATTACGAAACCCTCTTTACCATTCAGAAGTTCTTTGAAAACAATCTGAACGTATCAGAAACCTCCAGAAAACTGTTTGTACATCGAAATACTTTGGTTTACCGTCTGGAAAAAATCCGCAAGTTGACCGGTTTGGATCTCAGACGCTTCGATCACGCGATTGTTTTTAAAGTGGCATTGATGGTTAAGCGGTATCTGACGGCTAATCCCACTAAATTTTAATTAGGAGTTGCCATGATCTTATTTGATGATGTTTATAAAAGTTACCCAAACGGTACAAACGCGCTGAATGGAGCCTCTTTTAAGATTGAGGACGGTGAGTTCGTGTTTATTATCGGACCCAGCGGCGCAGGTAAAAGTACCGTCATTAAATTACTGATGCACGAAGAGGTTCCTACCGGCGGTACCGTACAGGTGGGGGACTATAATATTAAAAAGATGAGAAATTCCAAGGTGCCGATGCTGCGGCGCAGTATGGGTGTTGTCTTTCAGGATTTCAGACTTATTGATACGCTTACCGTTTATGAAAACGTTGCTTTCGCAATGCGCGCTGTAGGAAGCAATAAGCGTACTATTCGTCGCCGCGTTCCGTATGTTTTGGGCATCGTCGGACTGGGGCATAAGGCAAAGAATTATCCCCCCGAGCTTTCCGGCGGTGAGCAGCAGCGTGTGGCTTTGGCGCGCGCTTTGGTTAATAATCCCCACTTGATTATTGCCGATGAGCCTACCGGAAATGTGGATCCGGAGATGGCACGCGAAATTATGGAGCTTTTGAACAAAATCAACCAGAATGGGACGACGGTGATCGTCGTAACCCACGATAATACCCTTGTAAATGAATTTAATAAGCGTGTTATTCATATCGAAAAGGGTTGTGTCACCAGCGATCAAGTGGGTGGCTATTACGCGGATGAAGAATAAGGGGGTGGACTATGTATTTTCTGCAATCTGCTTTTAGAAGCATTCGTAAAAATTATTTAATGACCTTTGCGTCTGTTTTCGTTTTAATGGCTTGTATGCTGATCATTGGTTCCGCCTATCTTTGCTCTGCCAATATTGCTGCATTTATGGATTCTCTTGGTGAGAAAAATGAAATTGTGGCGTATATTGATGACGAGGTTGAGGAAAGCAACTTTTCTTCTATCAAAGAAGAAATTGAAGCGATCGAATACGTGGAGTCTGTTGAATTTGTTACCAAGGATGATGCGTTGGCTGAATATCAGAAACAATTCGATGAAGATAGCAGCTATCTTTCTTGGTTCTATGGGGACGAGAACCCCTTACGTAATGAGTTTCGGATAACGGTTGATGAAAAAGCACTGATCGAATTTGAGAATGTATCTGCACAGGTCGCTTCCATTGAGGGGATTGCTAATATTTCCGATTCTCAAGAAGTGGTCAATGTGTTGCTTTCTGCAAAGAAGGTGATGGATGTGCTCAGCTTCTGGATTATGGTGATTTTGGCGCTGGTTTCCTGGTTTATCGTGTCCAATACCATTAAATTGGCGATGCATAACCGTCGGCACGAGATCAATATTATGAAATATGTGGGTGCAACCAATGCATTTATCCGTACGCCCTTTGTGTTAGAGGGTATGATCATCGGTCTTTGCGCGGCAGCGGCATCTTTCGCGGTGCAATGGATCATCTATGTTTATTTGCTGCAACCTTTGGTGGCGGATCTCAGCTTTATTTCGACGGTTCCTTTTGCATCCCTTAGTCCGATGATTATGATCTATTTCGGCGGCATTGGTCTTTTGGTTGGCTTGGTTGGAAGCGCATTTTCTATCAATAAGTATTTAAGGGTATAAGGTGAATTTATGAGAAGATGGCGTTCTTTCGTCGCTCTTGCACTTGTAGTTATGCTGCTCCTCGGGATGCTGACAACGATTGTTTTCAGCATCAAAACCTATGGTGCGTCCAGCGTTTCTGATATGCAAAGCGAACTGGATGATATTATTGCCAAAAAAGAAAAATTAGAGAAAGAACTGAATTCTATCGCCGATAAGAAGGATCAGGTCTTGGAGCAAAAAGCACTTGTGGATCAGCAGATCAACGAGCTCAATGCCGAGGCGGAAATTCTTGATGGGATCGTTGACGGTCTTTCTGATGAACTGGATATCAGTAAGGAAAAACTTGAGGAGGCAGAGGGGTCTCTGGATGAGAACATTGCGCACGCCAAGCAGCGCATTCGCGCAATGTATGAGCTTGGAGATACCTCTTATATCAGCATTATCCTGAGTTCGGAGTCTCTCCACGATTTTATCACTCGAGTGGAATTGGTGAAGCAGATGGCAGAGTATGATCGTAAGGTCATCAATGAACTGAAGGAAACCAAGGAGACCATTGAACGAGAGACCAAGGCTATTGAGGATAAAAAGAAAGCGCAGGAGAAGGCGTTGAATTCTTTGGAGAGCAATGTATCCTCGCTGGAAAAGAAACAATCACAAAGTGATTCTCTGCTGGAGTCTTTTAATAAGAAAACGAAAGAGAATATTAAGGCTATTGAAGCTGCGGAGGCGGCAGAGGCAGAACTGCAGGCGGAGATTCGCGCCGCTTTGAACAGTAGTTCAAATGAGGAATTCGTCGGCGGCACTTATTTATGGCCTGTAAGCGGATATCATTCGATTACTGATAAATTCGGTATGCGTAAGCATCCTATTACCGGTGTCTATAAGATGCATACCGGTGTAGATATTGCGGGCGGCGGTATTCGTAATAAACCCATCCTCGCTGCAAACAGCGGTACTGTGTTGAAGGCCGGATGGCATACCGCTTATGGTAATTATGTCGTTATCGACCACGGCGGCGGATGCAGTACACTTTATGGTCACGCCAGCAGTCTGAATGTAAAAAAAGGGCAGAAGGTATCCCGCGGAGATGTGATCGCTTATGTCGGATCTACCGGCTATTCCACCGGTCCGCACCTTCATTTCGAGATTTATGAGAACGGAGAATATAAAAATCCTCTTTCGTTCTTCAACTATAATTTCAAATTCTTATAATGGGCAGGTGCATTTATGAAGAGAAAGATTGAGCTCGGAACAGTAATCTTCTTTGTTGTTGCTGCAATTATGGTGTCCTGCATTGCCACTTATATGTATATGGCGCATATGGTTGAGCGCACGACCGGCAAAAGTGAGATGTTTGAAAAACTCACGCGTGTATATCAGGTGATCAATAATCGCTATGTTGGCGAGTTTGATGAGGATCAAGCAATGGACGCTCTGCTGAGCGGCTATATTGACGGCATTGACCGTTATGGCGTTTATCTGAATAAAACCAGCTATTTGGAGTTTAAGAACTCTGCCGAGGGAAAAGAATCCGGAATCGGTATGAACGTAAAATACACCGCTTCTACCGGTTATTTGAAAATTACCCGTGTCCGCTCCGGCTCACCCTGTGATAAGGCGGGTGTCAAGGCGGGCGATGTGATCGCCAGAATCGACGGAAACGATGTCTCTGCAATGAGCTATACGGATGCAACCAATCGACTTCAAGCACCTGTTGGTACTGATATTAAGTTGACGCTGATCAGAAATGATCAGACAGTGAACCTGACCGTTACTGTTCAGGAATATACAGAGTCTACCGTTTCCACTCGATTGATGATCAATCAGGTGGGTTATGTTGCAATCAGTGAGTTTGATACCAATACCGCTGCTGATTTCAAAAAAGCAATTGAGGCCCTTCAGGAGAAAGGGGCTAAAAAGTTTATCTTTGATGTAAGAAATAACACAGGCGGCTCATTAACTGCCGTAACAGAGATCTTGGATTATCTCCTTCCCAAGGGTACGCTTTGCAGCGTGAAGGATAAAGAGGGGGAAGAATCTGTGTATTCTTCGGATGATGCCTGTCTCAATGCCGAGATGGTGGTATTGATCAACGGAAGCACATATAGTGGTGGCGAGCTTTTTGCTGCAGCAATTCGCGATTTTAAATATGGCACATTGATTGGTACGACTACCTATGGAAAAGGAATGGCACAAGAAATTATCCCGCTTGGTGATGATACTGCACTTTATCTCTCCACCAACCTCTATTATCCGCCCAATGGTGTAAACTACGATAAGGTAGGCGTGTTACCCGATTTAGAGGTGACTCTTACCGCAGATAAAGAGGATCGTTTCTATGAGTTGACATATGAAGAGGACGATCAGCTTCAGGCGGCTATGGCACAGTTTGAAAAAGAGTAATAAAAATGACTTGGAACTTTTGTGTTCCAAGTCATTTTTTATTTTTCCATTTCTTTTAAACGTGCAGCCGCATTTTCCAATTTGGCTTGCTCATCCGGACTTAAAGCAAAGTCTAAAATTTCTTCAACGCCGCTCTTGCCGAGGATGGCAGGCAGACTCATATAAATGCCGTGTAGTCCGTAGTGTCCGTCAACCAATACAGATATCGGTAATACAGAGTGCTGGTCTTTGATGATGCACTCCACGATTTTTCCTACCGCTTTGGCGATTCCGTAGTAAGTGGCGCCTTTTCCGTCGATAATGCGATAAGCACTGTTGACCACCTGCTCGTGAATGGTTGTTTTCAGCTTATCAAATTCGCAGTTTTTTCGTAATCTGCAAAAATCATCTAAATCAATGCCGGAAATATTTGCTCCGCTCCAAACGGCGAATTCTCCGTCGCCGTGTTCGCCGATGATAAAAGCGTGGACATTGCGCATATCCACCGATAAATGCTCTCCAAGCAGATATTTAAGGCGCGAGGTGTCGAGTACTGTGCCGGACCCAATTACGCGCTCGGGCGGAAATCCTGAGGCTTCAAAGACCATTCTGGTCAAAACATCTACAGGGTTGGAGACGACGATGATAATACAGTCTTTATTATAACGCAGCAACTGCTTTACGATACTGTTCATAATTTCGCGGTTTCGTCCAAGCAGCTCCGGTCGAGTTTCTCCGGGTTTTTGGTTCGCGCCTGCGGCGATGATGATAATTCCGCATTCTTTGAGATCTTTATATTCACCTTGATAAATCTGCATTGGTCCGGAAAAGGGGAGACCGTGACTTAGGTCCATCGCCTCGCCTTCAGCGCGGCTCTTATTGATATCCAAAAGAACCATTTCGGAAAAAAATCCTGAGCTTGCAAGATCAAATGCGATGGTTGAACCCACAAAGCCGCATCCGATAATGCCGATTTTCTTCATATTCATTTAATCACCTGTAATGCTTTTTTGCTTTACATAAAAGCTGCGCAACCCGGATAATAACTATGCACGCCGATGAGGGATTCAATCCCTAAAAGACGGTTATATTTTGAGACGCGCTCGCTTCTTGCGGGTGCGCCTGTTTTAATTTGCCCTGCGTTGACGGCGACTGCAAGATCGGCGATAAATGCATCCGCCGTTTCTCCGCTGCGATGTGAAATAATCGTTTTGTATCCGTTGTTTTTTGCCATACGAATGGTTTCTAAGGTTTCGCTTAATGTTCCGATCTGATTGGGTTTGATCAAAATGGCGTTGCCGCTCCCCATTGAAATGCCTTGCTGGAGACGGGCACTGTTGGTTACAAACAGATCATCACCTACAATCTGAATACCGGTGCGACGACTGATCTCTGTAAAACCCTTGAAATCATCGTCGCCCAGAGGATCCTCCAGTGAGATGATGGGATATTTTTTGACTAAGCCGTCAAAATTGTCTATTAATTCTTCGGTTGTGAATGTTTTTCCGGACTTTTTTTGGCGGTATCCCTCGGGTGTTTTCCATTCGCTTGCTGCAGCATCAAGGGCGATGGCAATATCCCGATCCGGCTCCAGTCCGGTCCGTTTGATGGCGCGGAGCAATAGTTCCAGTGCTTGTTCATCGCTTTCAAGGTTGGGGGCAAAGCCACCCTCATCGCCAACAGTTGTGCCCAATCCCGCCTCTTTTAGTATATGACCGAGACTGTGATAGACCCGTGTACTTAATTCCATCGCTTTTGTAAAGGTGGGCGCGCCGATCGGGACGATCATAAACTCTTGGATTTCAACATTATTATTTGCGTGTGCGCCGCCATTGAGTACATTCAGCATCGGTACAGGCATTGTCATAGCAGCAGCTCCGCCAAGATAACGAAAGAGTGGCATTTTACTTGCGATTGCCGCAGTTCTTGCCGCGGCAAGAGATACTGCAAGGGTGGCGTTTGCGCCAAGATTTGACTTATTATCCGTGCCGTCCAGTTCGATCATTTTACGGTCAATTCTTGTTTGGTCGAAAATATCAAATCCGCAAAGTGCCTCACCGATAATGTGGTTTACATTCGCGACCGCATTGTATACGCTTTTTCCACCGTATATTTCTGCTTCATCTCTCAACTCAATTGCTTCGTATTTTCCTGTGGAAGCGCCGCTTGGAACCGCTGCGGCAGCGGTTACACCGTTTTCAAGCAAAATCTGCGCTTCGACTGTGGGATTCCCTCTCGAATCAAAGATCTGACGTGCGATAATGCTGCGGATGGTTGTGTTGTTCATAGGTATTCCTCCTTTTTCTTTTGGTAGTATACCCATTTTTGACGGTATCATTATTTTTTTGATTTGATTTTGTGAAGCGGTTCTATTTTTTCGGCAGTGACCATAAAATGAAAGCAAAGGGAGGGACAACTATTGATTAAAAGCAAGGATTGTCCAAAGGGAATACGGGAGCTTTATCCATACTTAAAAAATGAGTGGGTAATTGAGATTGAAAAGCAACCAAAGGAACTGCTTCAAAAAGCTACAGAGCTTCGTTTTCGTATCGGTCGAGGCTGTAGCCTTACTTGCGGAAACGGGAATTATTCGGTTAATGGAATCTCGATAAGCTCCGAGGATATGGAAAAGCTATTCGATAATATTTGCCGCGGTGCGGCTTATCAGTTTGAAAATCAAGTAGAAAATGGGTATATCCCGTTACCCGGCGGACATCGTGCAGGAATCTGCGGAACTTATGTAGTGGACGATAAAGGGATGATCCGCATCAAGGATTTATCTTCTGTAAATCTGCGAATTTGCAGGGATATTCGGGGCATAGCCGAAACGCTTTATCCAAAACTACTGTACGGTGGTAAATTCTGCGCGACGCTTATCGTTTCGGAGCCTTGCGGGGGTAAAACGACGCTTCTTACCGATCTTGTACGTATGCTTTCTAAAGATGGATACCGATGTGCAGTGGTGGATGAACGAGGTGAGATTGCGGCAGCGTATCGTGGAGTTCCGCAGAAAAAAATGGGGGCTTTGGTTGATATTCTGGACGGATATCCGAAGCCATACGGGATGATGATTGCATTGAGAACGCTTTCTCCGCAGGTGCTTGTTTGCGATGAAATAGGGACAGATGAAGAGACAGAGCGTATGATGGAGGCAATGAATGCAGGCGTTCCGATATTGGCGACAGCACACGCTCGTGATGAAGAGGAGCTCTTCAATCGTCCGCAGGTCAAAAGGTTGATGGATGCCGGTGCAATTTCAAGGATCGTATTACTGAAAGGGGCAAAAGCACCCGGGAAGATCGAGCGGGTCATTATGGTGAATCATTATGATGATGAAGATTTGGGGCGGAGCACTGATCGTTAGCGGCGGATATCTGCTTGGATGGGTGCGCGTCCGTCAATGGAAAAAACGACTGAAACTCTTGGAAGAAATATACCTTCTTTTCGAAGCGTATCTGCAGGAACTTCGTCAATATCGCAGATCATTGAAGGAATTCTTTGCGGAAAAAGGTGAACTGGCAGGAAAAATCTTCTCAGGTGAAATGATAAGCGGTCTCTTAAACGAAGATCAGAAGCGGATTCAAAACGTGATTTCGCAACTGAAAAACAGTTCATTTCAAAAGTCAATTGATGTTTGTGATGAATATATTCGTGAAATTGGAAATACGATTAAAAAAATGCAGGAGGATACCGCTTCCCAAGGAAAGGCACTTCCACTGGTGACCGGTGCGATTGGGTTTCTGGTAGCGGTGCTGTTGTACTGATATGGAAGTGGAATTAATTTTTAAAATTGCTGCAGTCGGAATTATTGTGGCGGTAGTGAATATGGTTTTAAGCAAGCTTGGACGGGATGAATATGCTACCCTGACAACCCTTGCGGGAATCATCATTGTTTTACTGGTTTTGATGGGGGAGATCCGTGACCTCTTTTCTACCATCAATACGGTCTTTGAGTTAAAATGAGTATCTATCAGTTGCTGGCGGCAGTGGTTGGTTGCTTGCTGGTTTCCATCGTTTTAAAGGTTTTCAACGAGCGATTTTTGGTGTTTGTCTCTGTTGCGGGTGCGGTGTTGATCTTATTCTTTATTTGTACCAAGCTCACATCGGTTTTCACCTTTGTTCATCATCTCGCAGACAGTGCCGGCGTTAAGAATACGTATTTTGAAGTGGTTATCAAGGGACTCACGATCTGTTATCTCGGCGAATTTACAGTCAGTGCCTGCAAAGATTGCGGACAAAATGGCTGGAGCGATAAGGTAGAGCTCGCCTGCAGGTGTAGCTTGCTTGTGTTGGCTATTCCGCTTTTTGAAGATTTTCTGGATGTTGTAATGGGACTTTTAAAATGAAAAAAGTTTTCGCCTTGTTCATATTCATATTAATGATGAGTGCAATTCCCTTAACGGTATTGGCAGAAAATACATATTCCGATGACTTTCGTTATTCGGTTGAGACGGAGGATTCGCTTCTTTCGGATGATACCGATCTGAATGATCCCGATGCGGTTATGGAGGATCTGCAATATAAGCATATATTCTCGTATATATTGCGGCAATTTAAGAACGGATTTGATGATGCGCTGGAGATTATGATCAAAGGAATAGCTTTGGTGTTGCTTTCGGTCATTGTAAACAGATTTAGCGGAAATATTCAAAACCAAAATCTGCAAATGCTGTTCTCGTTTATGGTTTCACTTTCGATTGTGTTAATGTGTGAAAGCAGTTTGCGCTCTTGCGCAATATCCTTGCAAAAAAGTATTGAAGATATGATGGTGTTCACGAGCGCGTGCATTCCATCCTTCACAGTTGTGATGATAGCTGCCGGGGAAGGGGCAGGAGCGACGGTGTTTTCATCTGCGATGGTTTTGCTGGGCGAGCTTGGGACATTGATCGCTCAAAATCTTTTACTACCGCTGACAGATGTTTATCTTGCTATCGGAATTTGCTCTGCGGTCAGCGATGAATATAATTTTGCTGTACTCGGAAAAAATATTCGCCGTTTTTTAATCTGGGTGATCGGGTTGCTTGTGTTGGCTTTTCGCACTGTGATGAAGTTGCAGTCCGGAGCCGCAGCTGCGGGAGATCAGCTTGCAAAAAAATACATCAGAGCCGCTGTTGGTGGAATGATTCCAATGGTCGGAAATTCACTTTCTCAAGGTGTTGACGGGCTTTTTGCTGTGGCGTCAGGTGTGAAAACTTCGTTTGCTATCGGTGGGAGTTTGATTGTGGTGTCTATTGTTCTGCCGATTTTGATTCGAATCGGTGTGTGTGGTCTCTCTTGGAGCTTTTGCAGGTGGATTGCTGAATTTATGAACGATTCCACCGTTCGTTTCATTGCCGATGTCCTTGCAAACAGTTTTTATTTGATGTTGGCACTGGGCGGTTGTGTAGCGTTAATGGGATTATTCTCCTTCTTTGGTTTAATTACACAGGTTGGATAAAATGAATGAAATCAAAAGTTTTGGCTTGATTATCTGTATATTAATGGTACTGATGGCGTACTTAAAACAGGTGATCCCAAAAGGTAAAACAACCCTTTTGATGAAAGTGATTATTTCCGTATTCATCCTTCTATCGGTTGTTGATGGGATTCTTGATTTTGATTTGAGTGCCATTAAGGAGTTGCAGCTGCAATCTTATTCGCATAACACTGAGGTTTGGAGTAAGGCTGAACGGCTGATTGAGGATGGCTTGCGAAGCGAGTTTGAAAACTATATTAAGAGCGAAGGAGTAAACGCAGAGGTGAG